>NZ_JBFRGM010000004.1:0-374576 GCF_052115345.1 Mesorhizobium sp. 2RAF21
CGGCTGCCGCGAATGGCGGCTTTGRGGTCCGAAGTCTGCCGTCGCGAATGACGGCGAGGTCGGTCCGGGGCAAGAACACTGGCGGGGCGCCCGGAAGGCGCCACGTACTGTTTGCTAAGAGGCACCGACCCGGCGCCCCGCTTCCCACCTCCCGCAAGGGAGCATTTCTCGGCAAAGGCCAGACGGAGATTTCCGGGTGTGGCAGTGGTGATGCGCGCCCCTCTTGAACCCGCACCCCCGGTCCGGCCATAGTCCGCAGCCGAAGCAGCCACGGAAATTGCCATGTCCTCTCTCTCCGAAAAAGACGTCGAAACGCTTGACCTGGAGGAGGCGGCCGCCGAGCTGAAACGACTGGCCGGCGAGATCGCCGAACATGACCGGCGCTACCACGCCGAGGACGCGCCGACGATCTCGGACGCCGACTATGACGCGCTGCGCCGCCGCAACCTCGCCATCGAGGACCGGTTCCCGGCCCTGGTTCGCGAGGATTCGCCGTCGCTCAGGGTCGGCGCGCCGCCGGCGGAAGGCTTCGCCAAGGTGCGCCATGCCGTGCCGATGCTCAGCCTCGCCAAGGCCTATACGGACCAGGACGTGGTCGACTTCCTCGATCGCGGCCGGCGGTTCTTCGAGCGCGACAAGGACCTCGACATCGCCTTCACGGCGGAACCGAAGATCGACGGGCTGTCGGCGTCTTTGCGTTACGAGAACGGTGTGTTCGTGCAGGGCGCGACACGTGGCGACGGCACGGTGGGCGAGGACATCACCGCCAATCTGAGGACGATCGCCGACATTCCGCACCGGCTGAAGGGCACAGGCTGGCCCGAAACCATCGAGATACGCGGCGAGGTCTACATGACCTATGCGGAATTCGAGGCGCTCAAGCAGCGCTCGGCGGCCGCCGGCGGCCAGGACTATGTCAATCCGCGCAACACGGCGGCCGGCTCGTTGCGCCAGAAGGATGCCTCCGTCACCGCCAGCCGCAACCTCAATTTCTTCGCCTATGCCTGGGGCTACACCACCGAGGACCCGGCGCCGACGCAGTATGAGGCGGTGCGGAAATTCGCCGAATGGGGGTTCAGGATAAGCCCGCTGATGGTGCGGGCGAAATCGGTCGACGACCTGATCGCCCAGTACAAGCTGATCGAGGAACAGCGCTCGTCGCTCGGCTACGACATCGACGGCGTCGTCTACAAGGTCGACCAGCTCGAATTGCAGCGTCGCTGGGGTTTCGTCACCGGCGAGCCGCGCTGGGCCGTCGCCCACAAATTCCCGGCCGAGCAGGCAACGACCACGGTCCACAAGATCGATATCCAGGTCGGCCGCACCGGCACGCTGGCGCCGGTGGCGCGGCTGGCGCCGGTCACGGTCGGCGGCGTCGTCGTCGAGAACGTCACGCTGCACAACGAGGATTACATCAAGGGCTTCGATTCGAACGGCGAGCCGATCCGCGAGGGCAACGACATTCGCGTCGGCGACACCGTCGTGATCCAGCGGGCGGGCGACGTCATCCCGCAGATCGTCAGCGTCGTCATCGACAAGCGGCCGGCGAACGCGGTGCCTTATGAATTCCCGCATACCTGTCCGGTCTGCGGCTCGCCGGCGACGCGCGAGATCAACGAGAAGACCGGCAAGGAGGATTCCCGCCGTCGCTGCACCGGCGAACTGATCTGCGCGGCGCAGGCGGTGGAGGGGCTGCGCCATTTCGTGTCGCGCGGCGCTTTCGATATCGAGGGGCTGGGCTCGGAGAACATCGACCTGTTCTTCAACGCCGGGCTGGTCAAGACGGCCGCCGACATCTTCACGCTGAAAGACCGGCGCACTGACGTCCAGCAGGCCCTGTTCGAGCGGCGCGAGGCGCAGGCGCGCGAGCGCGAGGCGGCGAAAGGCACGGCCCGCAAGAAGGTGCTTACGGCCGAGGAGCGCACCTATGAGGGGCTGGACAAGCTGTTTGCGGCCATCGACGCGCGCCGCGAGCCCGAACTCGACCGCTTCATTTTCGCGCTCGGCATCCGCCACATCGGCGAGACGACGGCGGCGGTGCTGGCCCGCACCTTCTCGACCATCGAGGAACTGATCCGCGTCGGCAAGGAGACGGCAGCCGCCGAGGATCCGCATACGGTGTTCCCGTCGGTCAACGGCATCGGCGACACGGTGATCGGCGCGCTGCGCGATTTCTTCGGCAATGAGCGCAATGACGAGGTGCTGGATGCGCTTTTGGCACAGGTGCACCCCAAGCCCTATGTCGTGACGGTTTCGGCCGACAGCGTCGTTGCCGGCAAGACGGTGGTGTTCACCGGGTCGCTGGAGAAGATGACGCGCTCGGAGGCCAAGGCGATGGCCGAGCGGCTGGGCGCCAAGGTGGCGGGCTCGGTTTCGGCCAAGACCGACCTCGTCGTGGCCGGCCCCGGCGCCGGTTCCAAGCTGAAAGCCGCGACCGATCTCGGCATCGAGGTGATCGACGAGGACAGCTGGTTGGAACGCGTCGGCAGGAGCAGCTGATGTCGGCCGTGTTCACCGGCTTCGGCCAGAAGGCCATTCCGTTCCTCAAGGCGCTGGATTTCCACCAGAACCGGGAGTGGTTCCACGAAAACCGCGACCTGTTCGAAAAGGAGCTGCGCGAGCCGCTCGGCGATCTGGTCGAAACGCTGACCGAGCGGTTTGGCGCCGCCGGCCTCGGCCTGCGCGGCGACCGCAAGAAGTCGCTGTTCCGCATCAACCGGGACGTGCGCTTTTCGAAGGACAAAAAACCCTACAACACCCATGTCTCGGCCATTCTGTCGCCGGACGGCACCAAGTCGGATTTGGGTGTTTTCTTCTTCTATCTCGGGCTCGACGCCTGTTTTGCCGCCGTCGCCTGGTGGCAGCCGGACGCCGCATTGCTGCAGGCGCTGCGGCGAGCCATCGAAACCCGGCCCGCTGAATTCCGCAAGCTGGTCGCAGCACTTGGCAAGGGCGGGTTGGAGTTCGGCACGCAAGGCGCGATGAAGCGCATGCCGCGCGGCTTCGAGCATGTCGTGGATGCCGATCTCGCCGCGGCCATCCGCAACCGCCATTTCGTCGTTCGCCAGACTATCGATCCCGCCGACATTCACACGCCGGCGCTGGCCGACCAGCTCGCAGCCTTCGCGGTTCACGCCAGGCCGCTGCTTGACTGGGGCAGGGCCATTCAGGGAAGCGTAGCGCCGCAATGAACGGCCCGACCTATCATTTTCGCTGATCGTTTGGCTCAAGCGAATTGGTGTGACAACCAGCCGCCGGCTACCTAAATACGGCCTTCCACAGGAGAGGCCGATGTCGTCGCAAGCGATCGCCGAAAGGTCCCGGGCCAGCGAATTCTGGCAGGGCGTGCGGCTGAGCACGCCGGTTGTCGTGGCTTCGGCGCCGTTCGCCATGCTGTTCGGGGCGCTTGCCGTCGACAATGGTTTTTCGGTCGTCGAGGCGATTTTGATGAGCGCCACCGTCTATGGCGGCGCCAGCCAGATGGTCGGCATCGAGCTGTTCGGCCAGCATGTCGCGCCCTGGCTGATCGTGCTTTCGATCTTCGCCGTCAATTTCCGCCACGTGCTTTATTCGGCCGGCATCGGCCGGCGCATCGCCCATTGGCCGGTCGTGCAGCAGGCGCTCGGCTATTTCATCCTGACCGATCCGCAATACGCCATCTCGGAACGCAAGGCTGAAAGCGGCGAGACGGTCAGCTTCATCTGGTATCTGGGGCTCGGCCTGCCGGTCTATGTGTTCTGGGTGGTCGAGACCGCGCTTGGCGCCTATTTCGGCAAGCTGATCACCAACACCCATTCGCTCGGCATCGACTTCCTGCTGCCGATCTATTTTTTCGGTCTGGTCATGGGTTTCCGCAAGCGGCCGCTGTGGCTGCCGGTGGTGGCGGTCAGCGCGGTTGCCTCGATCATCGCCTACAAGACCGTCGGCTCGCCCTGGCATGTCTCGATCGGCGCGGTCGCCGGCGTGCTGCTCGCCGTCATCCTGCCGCCGCACCATAGCGGCGTCGGCGTCAAGCCTGGCGACGAGATGGAGGAACAGCCGTGAGTTCGACCTTCTGGATCATCATCGCGGCGGCGATTGCAACATACCTTACCCGGGTCGGCGGCCATTTGGTCATCTCGCGCTTCGAGCGTGTGCATCCGCGCGTCGAGGCCGGGCTGAATGCGGTGCCGGCCGCGGTGCTTACCACGCTGGTGGCGCCGGCGGTGCTTGGCGCCGGTCCGGCCGAATGGGCGGCGCTCATCGTGGCAGGGGCCGTCTCGCTGCGCGGCGGGCTGCTGTCGATGTTCTTGGCGGGCGCCGCGGTGCTGATCTTGGCGCGCCAGTTCGTGGCGTAAGCACCTTTCCACTGGGGGAAGGTTGGTGCCTTACAGCGGTGCCGTGGCCTTTTCCAGCCAGGCCAGCGTCTCGCCATCCACCATCGGTCCGATCTCGGCCAGGACGCGGGCGTGATAGGCATCCAGCCATTCAAGCTCGGCCTTGGTCAGGAGATCGGCGCGGATCAGCCGGCGGTCGATGGGTGCGAGCGTCAGCGTCTCGAAGTTGTGCATGGCGATGTCGCCGCCTTCGATTTCCTCCGCCGGCGTGACGATGATCAGGTTCTCGATGCGGATGCCGTAATGGCCTTCCTTGTAATAGCCCGGCTCGTTGGACAGCATCATGCCGGCCAGAAGCTTCTCCGTGCCGGTGCGGGCGATGCGCTGCGGGCCTTCATGCACGGCGAGGTAGGAGCCGACGCCATGGCCGGTGCCGTGGGCGTAATCGCAGCCATGCTGCCACAGGGCCATGCGGGCGACGGCGTCGATCTCGGAACCGCGCGTGCCGGCCGGGAAGCGCAGCATCGAAATGCCGATCATGCCCTTGAGCACCAGCGTGAAGCGTTCGCGCATCTCTTCCGACGGCTTGCCGATGGGGACGGTGCGGGTGATGTCGGTGGTGCCGTCCTGATATTGCGCACCGGAATCGAGCAGGAACAGCTCGTCCTTTCCTAGCTTGCGGTTGGTCTCGGTGGAGACGCGATAATGCATGATGGCGCCATTGGGGCCAGCGCCCGAAATCGTGGCGAAGGACACATCGCGCAGCGACATCTGGGTTTCCTCGCCGGTTTTGCGGCGTACCTCTTCCAGCCGCTTGACGACGGTGATCTCGTCGAGCGTGCCTGGCTTCTGGCGCTCCAGCCAGCACAGAAGCTTGGCCACGGCGGCGCCGTCACGGCGATGCGCGGCGCGGCTGCCGGCGATCTCGGCCTGGTTCTTGGTGGCACGCGGGATGCGGGCGGGGTCGGCGGCGGCAATGACGGTGCCGCCATTGTCCTCGACCAGCATACGCAGCCGGTCGGCGGCGAGAACCGGGTCGAGCGCGACCTTGGCGCCGCCTTTTGCGAGGGCCACGACAGCGCCCTCGAATTCGGCTGGTTCGTGCAGATCGCTGAGCTGGGTGAGATAGGCGGCCACGGTGCGCGAAAACTTGCGGCTGTCCATGAACAGCTGGTGCTTGCCGTTGGCCGCCAGGATGGCGAAGCCGAGCGCCAGCGGGGTGTGGGGCACGTCGCCGCCACGGATGTTGAAGGCCCAGGCGATGGAGGAGGGGTCGGTCAGCACGGCATGAGTAGCGCCGTCCTTCTCGATCGCTGAAGCCAGTCTCGCCAGCTTGTCCTTGGCGAGTTCGCCGGCGAAGGATTGGGGATGCAGTTCGACCGGTGCGATCGGCGCATCGGGCTGGTCGTCCCAGATGAGATCGATCGGGTTCGCGGTCACCGGAACCAGTTCAGCACCGGACCTTGCCGCGCCTGCCTTCAGCGCCTTCACTTCAGCGATGGTGTGCAGCCAGGGATCGAAGCCGAGCCGTGCGCCCTTGCCGAGGTTCTCCGAAATCCACGAAGCGGGCGGATTGTCGATCAGGCTCTCGATGACGAAGATGTCGAGATCGACCTCGGCGCGCACCTGCAGCGTGTAGCGGCCGTCGACGAAGACGAAGGCACGGTCGCCGAGCACGATGGCGACGCCGGCCGAGCCGCTAAAACCGGTCAGCCAGCGCAGCCGCGCCGAGCGCTCGGGCACATATTCGCCCTGATGCTCGTCGGCGCGCGGCACCATGAAGCCGTCGAGGCCGTTGTCGGCCAGCCATCGGCGCAGCCTGGCAACGCGCGGCTTGCCCACGGTGGGATCGCCAGCGGGGTCGAAGGTCTGGAACATGGGCTAAAACCTGCGGGCTATTGGATTGCGTGGCCGGACCGTAACCGCATGGCCGATGCCTGACAATCGGCGCGGTGTGGTCCAGAAGTCTGGAGCGGGATGCGTGGCTATGTCAGCGCTTCATGTGGATGGTCACCCAGCCTTCGCGATGGGTGGTGCGTACATGGCGGAACTGCTGGCCGGCATAAGCCGCCACCACGGCGTCGCGCTGGCGGTCCAGAATGCCGGACAGCACGATGGAGCCGCCAGGGGCCAGGTATTTCGCCATTTCCGGTGCCAGTTTCATCAGCGGCCTGGCCAGGATATTGGCGACGATCAGGTCGAAGGGGGCACGGGCGGCAAAGACCGGGTGATGGAAACCAGGCGCGGTCACCGCCTCGACCAGCGACGAAACCTGGTTCAGCCGCGCATTGGCGACGGCGACCTCGATGGCGACAGGGTCGATGTCGGTGGCCAGAACCGGGATATGGGCGAGGCGCGCGAGCGCGATGGCCAGCACGGCGCTGCCCGTGCCGAGATCAAGCGCATTGCGCGGCTTTTCGCGGATCGCCACCCGCTCCAGCATAGCGAGGCAGCCGGCGGTGGTGCCATGGTGACCGGTGCCGAAGGCAAGGCCCGCCTCGATCTCGATGGCGATGTCGCCGGCGTGGCGCATCTGGCGGTCATGCGCGCCATGGACGAGGAAGCGCCCGGCGCGCACCGGTTTCAGCCCATCCAGCGAACGTGCCACCCAGTCGACATCCGGCAACACCTCGCGCTCGACCGGCCTGGACAGGCCAAGCGAGGCTAGCTCGGTCTTCAGGCGGGCCTCGATCGGCTCGATGTCGCCATCGGCGTAGAGCGAAACTTCGTGCAGGTCCCGATCCTCGTCGAGTTCCAGCACGGCGATCGGCAAGCCGTCCTCCTCGAACACCAGTTCGAGAGCGGCGAAGACGCGGTCGGCCTCGGCCTTGGAAGCGGTCAGAAAAAGGCGCGTCTGGCCCATGGGCACCTGTCTTGCGGCTCGGCCGCGTTAAAGGATCTTGCTTAGCCGTCTTTGGCCAGCCGCTTCAATTTGGCAAGTGCGGCGTCCGGGTTTTCCTCATAGGCGATGGTGCCGAAGAAGTCGCCCTTGCGGTTGAGCATCAGCACGGAAGCGGTGTGGTCCATGGTGTAGTCGCCGCCGCTGGTCTCGACCCGCTTGAAATAGATGCCGAACGACTTCGCCATGGCGCGCACCTTGTCGGGATCGCCGGTGATGCCGACGATGCGGTCGGAGAAATTGCCGACATAGGCCTTGATGACGTCAGGCGTGTCGCGCTCCGGATCGATGGAGACGAAGTAGGCCTTGATGTTCTTGCCGTCGTCGCCCAGCGTCTTCAGCCAGCCGGAGAGTTCGAACAGCGTGGTCGGGCACACTTCCGGGCAATGGGTGAAGCCGAAGAACAACACGGTCGGCTGGCCGCGGAAGGCCGCTTCGGTGACGGGCTGGCCGGTCTGGTCGGTCAACGCGAAGGGCGCGCCGAAGGGTTGGCCGCCATAGTGGCCGCGATACCAGTCGAAGGTCAGCCAGCCGATGCCGGCGGCCATGAGCACGAGAATGCCGATGAGGATTGAGCGCATCATGGGAAGGGTCCGGGCAGAAGTTCGTTTGCGGTTTCGGTAGCCGGTCCGTTTTCAGGACTTGCACGGCGAGACCATGTTCGGCGGCGACATTATCGCCTTGCCGAAACGAGCGCAAAGTGCGTCATTGCCGCAACCTGGACTGCGGACCGCCTTGCAAGCAGCAGGTGGCGGGCCCAAGTGAAGGTGGCATCAACGTAGCCAAGGAGGCTTTCTTGCTTCACAGCACGACGCGAAAACTGATTGGCGGGGCGCTGGTCGGCTCGCTGCTCGTCGCCGCCGGCGCGACCTTTGCCCAGGAGGTCGGCAAGGTCGGTGTCGACTGGTTGGGCAACGACATCATCGTGGAAGCCATCAAGGACCCGAAGGTCGAAGGCGTGACCTGCCACGTTTCCTATTTCGATCGCGGCGTCATCGACCGGCTGCAGAAAGGCAACTGGTTCGAGGACCCGTCGGACTCGGCCATTTCCTGCCAGCAGACCGGGCCGCTCAGCATCGGCGACATCGACCTCGGCAAGGGTGGCGAAGAGGTGTTCAAGCAGGGCATCAGCCTGATCTGGAAGAAGCAGGTGGTGAACCGCATCTACGACAAGGCCAACAACACGTTGGTCTACCTGTCGCATTCGCGCCAGGTGCAGAACGGCTCGGCCAAGATGGCGATCTCGACGGTGCCGCTCTACAACCAGAACGTCGCCTGGAAGAACGGCAAGCCGCAATAGCCCGGCTTGCGAGGTCTGGCTGCCCGGCGTAAAGCCGGGTCATGGACCGCAACGACCAACTCGTGCCGAAGGATCGGGAGCCTCGCATCCACCCGACCGCGGAGCTGAAATCCTGTCGCCTCGGCCGCTATTCGGCCATAGGCGAGCGCGTCGTGCTGCGCGAGGTGACGGTCGGCGACTTCTCCTATTTCGAGCGCCATGCCGAGGCCATCTACACCAGCATCGGCAAGTTCTGCTCCATCGCAGCCAACAGCCGCATCAATGCGCTGGAACATCCGATGGAGCGGCTGACCACGCACAAGGTCAGCTACCGGCCGAACGAGTATTTCCGCTGGCTGGGCGTCGACAACGGTTTCCGCGAGCGGCGCCGGGCGAGGCCGGTGACGATAGGCCATGACGTCTGGGTCGGCCATGGCGCGGTGATCCTGCCGGGGGTGAGCATCGGCAACGGTGCGGTGATAGGCGCCAATGCCGTCGTATCGCATGATGTGCCGGCCTATATGATCGTCGCCGGCGTGCCGGCGAGGCCGCTGCGCCGGCGCTTCAGCGAGGAGATTGCCGCGCGCATCGAGACGCTGTCCTGGTGGGACTGGCCACCGGAGGTGCTGGCCAGGGCTGTTCCGGACATGCAGGCGCTCGCCATCGAGGCCTTTCTCGACCGCTGGGAACGGGAAGCCTAGGCCGGCTTCAGGTCATTTTCACCAGCACCTCGTCTCAGTTCTTAACCATGAGTGTTTGCGCGGAGATATCGCGCAAGCTCAATTTGGTGTTCGCGGTAACCATTCTTGGTAACCAAATTATTTAACGTAAAACATTAAAGTTAAAAATTGGAAAACATTGTGTATTCCTAAATTACACTTCGCTCATACTTGTGTAGTTTGTGATCATGTGTACTATCAATCCTCAGAGGTACTGATGAAGAGGCGCAAGTAAACACTGTTGTAACAAGGAGAGAAGTCATGAAGAAATTCGCGATTGTACTCACTGCCGCAGTTGTTTCGTTTTCAACCGTCAGCGCTTATGCCGGCGGCTTCGGTTCCCACGGCAACAGCAACAACTCGGGCGGTGGGCTCATCAACATTTCCCCCGGCATCGCCCTGGGAGACATCGGCATCCTGAACGGCTCGCCGATCCTCAGCGGCAACAACACGCAGGTCGGTGGTATCCTGAACGGCGTGGGCGTCGGCATCCTGGGTGTCGGCACCGGTCTCAGCAAGGTCACCAACACCATTCTCGGCGGTGGCAACACTTATAAGCTCGGCAAGCACTGAGCATCAGGGGCGGTTTGCCTGAACAAGGCAATCCGGGGGGCGGGAGGGTTTTGCAGCCCTTCCGCTTTTGCCTTTTCAGGATTTGAGGATCATCCGATCATCTGAGCGCGCGATGCTGGTTTGCCCGGCGCGCATATTGGCGGTCAGATCTTGGCGCGCAGCGCGATAAAAGTATCGACGGTGTTCTCACGCACGTCGATCACCGTCTTGAAGGTGCGGGTCACATCCACCCGCAGCACCACGGCGGCGCGGGCGCTCGCGTCATAGGTAGCTTCCGCGTAGAAGATGCGCTTGCGCTCCACATTCTCCCACAAAAGATTGCGCTTGAACTCGCAGGCAACACCAGAGGCGAGCTTCAGGTCCTCGCGCAGCTTATAGCCGACCTCGAATTCGCCGCGGTTGACCCAGGAAGCGAGCGGGTCGTCGCTGTCGGCGGTTTCGTAACGGCCGTACCATGTGCCGCGCAGGTCGAAACCCTTTGGCAAAGGCTTGGCGAAGGTGAGCTGCCAGGCCGGTCGGATGCGCGAATAGGTGTCGTCGGCGCCATGCAGCAGCTCAGCGCCCAGCGCGAGGCCCGCAGTGGCGCCGCCAGCCCCGACATAAGTGATCTCGCCACGCAGGCCGTATTGGTTGAGCGAAACGCCAACCGGCGGACTGCCGAGCCGCTCGACGGCGATGCGCAGCGCCGTCGCCTGGACGCCCAGGGTGAACTGACCGAGCGTACGCACCAGTTTGATCGCGACCTGCGCGTTGCGCTTGTCGGGGTCGAGCTTGCTGGGCAGGAAGATGTCGTTCTCGAAATGCGTGAGGCCGGCTTTTTCGAAGCTGGTCGTGGCGTCGACGATGAGCGCGGTGGCGTTGCCGAGGTCCAGGCCGACCTGCACCTGGCCACTCACCACCTGCTTCAGCGTGCGGGTGCCGATCACGACGGGGCCGAAGTCGATATGGTCGCCCTTGGTGGTGGCGTTGTAGGCGAGGGTGCCGCGCAGTTCGAGGCCGCCGGCGAGGCGACGGAAAGCCTGCACCTGTACGCCGCCGGCGCGGTCGTCCTCGATGGTGACCTCGTCATGGCGCGTCGCTTGGCCTTCGGCGTTCAGCGAAACATAGGCGTCCTCGTCGCCCCATTTGCGGAAGAAAGTGCCGCGCAGCAGGGAATACCAGTCGGCGACTGGCTTATCGCTCCGCATCGCATTGGTGGTGTAGTGACGCTCGATGCTGGTGGTGATGGTTGGCTGCAGCGCCTCGCCAGCGCGGGCTGGGGTGCCGGCCAAGCCGAATGCGACGCTGGCGGTCAAGATCAGCGATCCGCCCAGCGCCCTTGCCGTCATTTGTGCCCAGGTCCCGCCAGTGTTTCGGGCATGATGGCATCTCCAGATACCAGACCCCTTCCGCCTGCTAGTGCGAAGCGGAAGGGGCCCGAGGTACCGCTCAAGGCGGAAGAGCAGACATCATTGCCTGCAAGTTCAAATTTTGCATAGAATCCATAAAAATATATTACCGTGTTATTATATACAGAACTTAAGATGTATTCGTTCTGATCTCGGAGAGTTCAAGAACGCGCGGCCGCGTGCTGAAAACTGTACGCTGTACTGCTTTTCGAGATGAAGTAGAAGTGTGCGCTGCACAATGGACTTGGTGTTGCCGCGATCCGCCGGTAGAAGGGGCGCATCGGCATATCATGGGCCTCGACGAAACATTGACCGACTGGCTGGAGATCCTGAAACAGGAAACCGCGACCGGCGAGCGCATGAGTCGCGAGGTGCCGGAGATGCTCACGCATCCCGAGATCAGCGAGCAGCAGGTCAGGACTCTGTTTTCGGCGCTCGAGAAGCAGGTCGATTTCGCTGAGAAGCTCAGGCTAGCCCTGGAAAAGTTCGACCACGACTTTCCCGTCATCACCGCCGCGGAGCGGCTCGAAGAACGCTATGCCGATCTCGCTGCTACCGTGGCGGAGAAGCTGAAGGCGATGCGGCGCTAGCCTTGTTTTTCGTGCAGCTGTCGTTCGAAGCGTTTGTCGGGCACGAACCACATGGCGGCGACACATACGTAAAGCGCGAGGCCGAGCCACTGGTTGACGAAGGCGAGCGCGACCGCCGCCAGATAGATGACCACCGAGAGCTTGCCCTTCAGGTCATTGCCCAGCCCGCGCGCGAAGGCGGTCTGTGGTCCGTGCAGCCGGCGAAGGGCGGTGACCAGCAGCCAGTAGGCTATGCCGCACAGCACCAGGTCGATGCCGTAGACGGCGACCGGGACCGGCGCGAAATGGTTCTCGCCCATGAAGGCGGTGGTTGCCGGCATCAGCGACAGCCAGAACAAAAGATGCAGGTTCGCCCATAAAACGCGGCCGTCCACCCGTTCCACCGTGTGGAACATGTTGTGCAGGTTGTTCCAGTAGATGCCGACATTGACGAAGGACAGCACGTAGGACAGGAAGATCGGCCACTGCGGCACCAGCGCCGAGAAGGTTTCGCCTTCGGGCACTTTCAGTTCCAGCACCATGATGGTGATGATGATGGCGACGACGCCGTCGGTGAATGCTTCGACGCGGCCTTTGCCCATGCTCTCTCCCGCTGCAGCCTATGGTAGAATCAGCTGCAAGCCATCATAGAGCGGCCAGGCTAGGCTAGGAAAGGTTCAGACGCCGCGACCATTGTCGGCGACGGTGGCCGCCTTGCCGCGCGAACTGCCGCCCACTACCACCAGCCGCTTGATCTTGCCCTGCTTGAAGGCGGCGAGGAAGCGCTTGTAGTCCTTGAAGGCAACGCAGCCATGCGACTGCGCGCGGCCGCCGCGCAGCAGATAGGAATGCGCGAGCAGGCCGGTGCGGCCATGCTTGGTCTTGCCGTCGGTGGGGGTGAGGCGGATCGCCTCGACGCCGTGGAACAAGGATTCCCGCATCGACAGATTGTAGGTGTCGGGCGGCGTCGGGCCGCGCATCTTCTGGTTCACGTAGCGGACATTGTCGGCCATTTCGCCAATGCCGGAATGCGCCTCCAGCCTGGAGCCATCGGGCATGGTGACGGTGGCGGAGGCGATGTCGTAGACGGCGGTACCGTTGCCGGCACGGGCGCTGGAGCCGGGCGAAGAGAACAGGTTGCGGAACGCTTGGCCAAGACCGCCGCTTTCCGCCGGATTGTCCGGTCGCGCATAGGCGAGCACCGGCTGCGACGGTTGGGTGATGCGCTTCGGCTTCGGGGCCGGTGGGGTCACGGGCTGAGGTGTCGCCTCGGCACGGCGCGGCTTTTCTTCCGCCTTCGGGCGCTCTTCGGCGCGAGGGCGATAGACCGGCAGCGGTCCGCTGTCCGGCACGGCGGCGAAAGCGGGCGCGTCGGTCTGGCCGGGATCGGCCAGCGCGATCTCCTGATCACCACTGTCGTCCTGCTGGTCGGGCAGCACCAGGCTCGCCACCAGAACATCGCGCACGGCGGCGTCGGGCGTCGGCGATGGCTCGGCGAAACCGAGCTCGACATTGGACGGGCCAGAGAGCGCGAGCGCAACGCGCGCGGCGCGTTCCGGCTCGGCGAGCTGCGGGCCGAAACGATCGGCGTCGGGCGTTGCGGAAATCGATGCGGTTGCGGCGAAGCGTTCACCGAGCGGGGCGTTCGCCACCAAAGCGGCAGCGGCTGCCGTCTTGGCCTTTTCCGCCATCGCCAGCTTCTCTGCCTCGGCCTGCCGTCGGAATTTCGCCCATTCGCGCGCGACAAGCGCTTGTTTGAGCTTGGACGCCGCTTCGCCACCGCGCGGATCGACCATGGCGGTGCTGGCACGCACGGGCATGAAATGCGCATTGGCGCGGATCGAAGTGGCGGCCGAATAGGCGCCCGCGACGGTTGCCAGCGACCATAGCGCAAGGGCAACACCCGCGCCGGGGATGGCCACCCAGGCGACTAATTTGCCCGAGCGGGCGAGGATTTTTTTCAGACCGTTTGCGGAACCGCCGCCCCGGACTACTTCACGCGCGAACGCCATGCCAACCGAACTTCTTTCAATCGGCGCTACACGTGGAAACCGCGCTACCCATTCGCCCGCCGGGAGGCCGGCGAAGCGGCGCGTTCCATTGCCGATCGTCTCAAAGGATGGACAAAGATGGTTAACCAATCCCTGTGATGCCCCTCTTTGGATTGGAGCCCGCCGCGACAAACCCTCCTAAAAAGGCAAGAAAGCGGCAAAAACGCCACATGGCAAGGATTTTTGTCCGATTCACCCAAAGAAAATGACGTTAGGGAAGGGCGTGGAAGCGGCCCGCGCAGGAGATGAAAAGCCAAGTGCATGGCGTTTCAAGCTTCGAATGCGGCGCGTTTCCGGGAGGCCGGGCGCAGACATCACCGACCCTCGGCGATGGCTTGGATCGTCGAGGCTTGGCGAAGTTCACCAAGCCTCTTCAGGCGCTTGCGGCAAGCGCTTCTGTCTGTTTGAGCTTGTTGGCCGGGTTAAAAATTGAACGCGTTCGGCGGTTTCTCACACCGCCGTCACGAACCCGTCCAGCACCTTCTTCTGGCCGGCGCGGTCGAAATCGATGGTCAGCTTGTTGCCGTCGATCGCGGAAATATTGCCGTTGCCGAACTTCTGGTGGAAGACGCGGTCGCCGACCTTGAAGGCCGATGGCTGGTCGGCGACGGACTTCGCCACCAATTCACCCTCGATGGTGCGGCCCTTCACCGAAGTGCGGCCGGCGCCGTAGCCGGAATCGACCTCGCCATAGCCGATGCGCTCGACCTGGTGGCCGCTGCGCGTGCCCCAATTGCGGCTGGTCGCCTCGGTGCGGTTTTGTTGCGCGCGTGCCCAACCGGGCGTGGCATAGCTGTTGGAGAAGGCGCCGCCCTGGCCCCTTTCTTGTCCGGCTGCGCCGCCTTTCTGGTCGCCACGGCCGGCAAAACCGCCGGACGGCGAGCCGAGGCTGTCGAAGCGCGAGGCGCCGTAAGGGTTCTGGCGTCCGGCTGAAAAACCGCCGCGCCCGGAAGCGAAGGCACCGCCGCCATAAGGATTGCCGTAGCCGCCATAGTTCGAGCCACCGCCCTCCTGCACCTCGACATGGGCTTCCGGCAATTCGTCGAGGAAGCGCGACGGGATGGTCGATTGCCACAGCCCGTGAATGCGGCGGTTGGAGACGAACCACAGATGCAGGTTCTTCTTGGCGCGGGTGAGGCCGACATAGGCCAGCCGCCGTTCCTCTTCCAGGCCCGAGCGGCCGCCTTCGTCCAGCGCGCGCTGGTGGGGAAACAGGCCTTCCTCCCAGCCGGGCAGGAACACGGTCTCGAACTCCAGCCCCTTGGCCGAATGCAGGGTCATGATCGAGACGGCGTCGAGACCCT
Organism: Mesorhizobium sp. 2RAF21; assembly: GCF_052115345.1. NCBI lineage: Bacteria > Pseudomonadati > Pseudomonadota > Alphaproteobacteria > Hyphomicrobiales > Phyllobacteriaceae > Mesorhizobium > Mesorhizobium sp. 2RAF21. The sequence continues at coordinate 15,099 of NZ_JBFRGM010000004.1, forward strand.
CATTCTGCTCGGCGTCCATCACCAGCGCGACATGTTCGAGGAAGGCGCGCAGCGATTCATACTCCTCCATGGAGCGGATCAGCTCCTTGAGGTTTTCGAGACGACCCGGCGCGTCGGCCGAACGGTCGTTCTTCCACATGTCGGTGTAGCCGCTCTCCTCGAGAATTGTCTCGGCGAGTTCGGTGTGCGGCGTGGTGTCGAGCAGGCTTTGCCAACGGGCGAAGTTGGCGGCGACCTCGCGCAAGGCGGCGCGCGGCTTCGGCTTCAGTTCGTCGCTTTCGGCGAGCTTGCCGGCGGCCTCCAGCATCGGAACGCGCAGCGCGCGCGCCGTGTCGTGGATCTGGCGGATGGTGGCGTCGCCGAGGCCGCGCTTCGGCACGTTGACGATGCGCTCGAAGGCAAGGTCGTCGGCGCCCTGGGCGACGACGCGGAAGAAGGCCATGGCGTCGCGGATTTCCTGGCGCTCGTAGAAGCGCGGGCCGCCGATGACACGGTAGTTGAGGCCGATCTCGATGAAGCGATCCTCGAAGGAGCGCATCTGGAAGGAGGCGCGCACCAGGATGGCCATGTCGTTCAGCTTGTGGCGGTCTCGCTGATAGGCCTCGATGGTCTCGCCGACGGCGCGTGCTTCTTCGTCGGAATCCCAGGCGGCGTGCACATTGACCTTGGGGTCTTCCGGGTCGGGCCGGTCGGTGAACAGCGTCTTGCCGAGGCGGCCTTCATTGTGGGCGATGAGATGGGCGGCGGCACCCAGGATATGGGCGGTGGAGCGGTAGTTGCGCTCCAGGCGGATGACGGTGGCACCCGGAAAATCCTTCTCGAAGCGCAGGATGTTGTCCACCTCGGCGCCGCGCCAGCCATAGATCGACTGGTCGTCGTCGCCGACGCAGCAGATGTTGACGAGGTTTCTTTCCCTCTCCCCGTTCACGGGGAGAGGGTGGTCCGCAGGACCGGGTGAGGGGCGGGAGCTCGCCTCGGAGACGTTTGCGCCGCCCCTCATCTGCCTGCCGGCATCTTCTCCCCGTGAACGGGGAGAAGAGGGCTGTTTCGGTCGCTGCGCGAGCAGCCTGAGCCACATGTACTGAGCGGTGTTGGTGTCCTGGTATTCGTCGACGAGGATGTATTTGAACTTGCGGTGGTACTCGGCCAGCACGTCGTGATGCTGGCGGAAGATGCGGATCGGGTGCAGCAACAGGTCGCCGAAGTCGCAGGCGTTCAGCGTGGTCAGCCGGTCCTGATAGGCACGGTAGAGCTCGCGGCCACGGCCATTGGCAAAGGCGCGCGCATCGCCTTCCGGAATCTCGTCGGGGCCGAGACCCTTGTTCTTCCAGCCGTCGATCATCTGCGCGAAGGTGCGCGGCGCCCAGCGCTTGTCGTCCAGCCCCTCGGCCTGGATCAGCTGCTTGATCAGACGGATGACGTCGTCGGTGTCGAGGATGGTGAAGTCCGAGCGCAGGCCGGCAAGTTCGGCATGGCGGCGGAGCAGCTTGACGCCGATGGAGTGGAAGGTGCCCAGCCACGGCATGCCCTCGACCGCCTCGCCGACGAGGATGCCGACGCGCTGCTTCATCTCGCGCGCGGCCTTGTTGGTGAAGGTGACGGCTAGGATCTGCGAAGGGAAGGCGAGGCCCTGGCTGAGGATATGGGCGATGCGGGTGGTGAGCACGCGTGTCTTGCCGGTGCCGGCGCCGGCCAGCACCAGCACGGGACCTTCGGTGGTTTCCACCGCCTGGCGCTGCTCGGGGTTCAGCCCCTTCAGATAGTCGGGCGGGTTGTTGTGGCCCTGGCGGGCGGCCATGGCGCGGGCGGCGATGCCGGAGGGGCCTGACTGTGGTGCGGGTGCACGCGCGCTGTCGAAACGCGGAGCATCGTCCTCGTCGAAGAAGGGCATGTCGTGGGGGTCGCCGGCCATTTCGCCTCCGAATGTAGTGATTCGGGCGAGAAAGGCCAGCAATGTTCACACACTGTTCCCTAATTTGGCGGGTTTGCGGGCCATTGACGCCACCAGCAGGATGCGGCTAGCGTCGATTACGGCTCGACGCAGCCGGCAGTCCGCGCCCCGAAATGGGTATGGCGAATGCGTCGCGACACTTCAGTCTGGTCCTTGTCCCTTGGGGCGAAGGCGCCGGCAATGCGGACCCCGGTGAAGCCTGAGCGCCCTGACGAGAAGGATCGCATTATGCGCACATTCCTGGATGCCAAGGCGATGGCGAAAGCCATGCGCGAGACGCTTGCCGTCAAGAAAATCGACATTTCCCATTCCGAGGCGCTGGAGATCGTTGCCTGCCAGTTCGGCCTCGACAATTGGAACATCCTGTCCGCCCGGATCGAAGACAGAGCCGGGCAGGCGGGGGCACCGGCCGCCGATGCAGGCGATATCACCTTCGAACAGGCGGTTCCGATCGTGCGTATCTTCGACGTCGCCAAGGCGCACGAGTTCTATCTCGGCTTCCTCGGTTTCACGGTGGATTGGGAGCATCGCTACGGCGATAATTTCCCGCTCTACACGCAGGTATCCCGGGCAGGCCTCAGGCTGCATCTGTCCGAACATTCGGGCGACGCCAGCCCGGGCGGCAACATGGTCGTCTATATGAGCGGCGTCGAGGCCTTCCAGCGCGAACTGGCGGCGAAGGACTACCGCTACATGAAGCCCGGGCTGGAAAAGGTCGACGACCGGCTGGAGGTCGAGGTCATCGACCCGTTCGGCAATCGCATCCGTTTCATGCAGATCGTGACGGCCGGCTGACCGGCAGTACCGCTGCGGTTCAGAGCTGTGGCCGGAAGGCATGGCCTTCCGGCTTCTTGCGCCCTTTTTCTTCTAGAGGCCGAGCTGACTCTTGAGGCCCGGCACGGAATCCAGCACCTGGCTGGTCAATTGCGGACCGGCGGCGGTTTTCGCCTGCTGGATCAGCGTGGCGGCGGCCTGCTGGATCTGCGCCATGCTGAGGCCGGTCGATTCCAGCTGCGCGACGCCGTTGACCAGCGCGCCGGCCTTGCCACCGAGGATGCCGCCGAGCGCCGACTGCAGCGAACCGAGCAACCCGCCGCCACCGCTGGCGGGAGCCGCGCTCATCACGTCATATTGCTGGGCGAGCTGGTCGGCGCCCGGCAGCTTGGCGAACCACGGCTCGACCGTGGCGGCGTCGACTTCATGCTGGATGACCGACAGGATGGTGCCGACCACCTTTTCCGTCGTCGGCTGGTCTATGCTGGTTTTCTGCGCAATCGTATTCACAACGTCCTGGGCATTCATGGGGCTCACCTTTCGCCATATCCGTGCCCGTTGCGCGGGCTCCGGCAAAGCATGGAATGGTCGCTCGGACGAGGCCATTCACTTCGTCGTGATTCGACGCTCTGGACGGGCTCCTTATTCTGGCCGGCGTTGACCGCGGGAGTATGACATGACCAGGCCGGCCATCACCCAGGCGATGATCGACGCCTATGACGAATACACGCATCTGACGCTCGACCGTCGCGGCTTCATGGACAAGCTGACCCGCTTGGCCGGCTCCGGCGCCGCGGCTGCCGTCATCGCGCCGCTGCTGTCGGCCAATGCCGCGGCGGCATCCATCGTCGCGGCCGACGATCCGCGCGTGAAAGCGCAGGATATTACCTATCCCGGCAGCAATGGCGCCGTGAAAGCCTATCTGGTGCGGCCTGCGAAACAGGACGGCAAGGCAGGCACGGTTGTCGTCGTGCACGAGAACCGGGGCCTGAACGAGCATATCCGGGACATCGCGCGTCGCGTCGCTCTGGAAGGTTTCGTCGCGCTGGCGCCGGACCTTCTGTCGTCGCTCGGCGGTACGCCGGACGACGAGGACAAGGCGCGCGAGATGATCTCGCAGCTTGATGCCGACCGCACGGTTACCGACGCGGCGGCGTCTATCGCTTTCTTGAAGGCCGACGCCAATGGCAAAGTCGGTGCGATCGGCTTTTGCTGGGGCGGCGGCATGGTCAACCAGATGGCGGTCCACGCGCCGGACCTTGCGGCCGCCGTCGCTTATTACGGCATGCAGCCGAAGGCCGAGGACGTGCCCAAGATCAAGGCGTCGCTGCTGTTGCATTATGCCGGCCTGGACGAACGCATCGACGCCGGCATCGACGCCTTCCGCGCGGCGCTCGACGCCAACAAGAAGGATTACAAGATTTTCGTCTATGACGGCGTCAACCACGCCTTCAACAACGATACGTCGGCGGCGCGCTATGACAAGAAGGCGGCGGATCTCGCTTGGGAGCGCACCACCACCTTCCTGAAGCAAAAACTCGCCTGAACGTCGAGGGGGCTCAGTTGCGCGCCGGCGCCGGCTTGTGCATGGCAACGCCGGCCACCACCAGCGCGACGCCAGCGAGGTCCTTCATCTCGGGTATCTGGCGCAACACGATAGCACCGATCAGTGTCGCCACGGCCGGCAGCAGCGCCAGCATCAGCGCAAAGGTGGCGCGCGGCAGGCGAGCCATGGCGAACTGATCGCAGATGTAAGGAATAACCGAGGAACAGATGCCGACGCCGGCGGCCGCCATCAAAAGCATGGGCGAGGAAAAGGCGGGCAGGGCTTGTCCGAAGCCGACCGGCAGCACGACGACAAAGGCGACCGCCATTGCGGCGCCGAGGCCGGTCAGGCCGCCTGTTTCGGCGCGCGAAACGCGATGGCCGAGCACGATGTAGGCAACGAACAGGCCGCCATTCAGGAAAGCGAAACCCAGGCCGACGGGATCGCTTGCCCAGCGGATGTCGATGAGGATGAGGACGCCAGCGACAGCGACGACCAGCGCCGCGACATTGCGGGCGCTGCGCAGGCCGACCAGTGCCACGCCGATGGTGCCGACGAATTCGATCGCCGCCACCAGCGAGATCGGCAGGCGGTCGAGCGCCAGGTAAAAGGAGCAATTCATGATCGCGAGGCAGACGCCGAAGGCAACCAACAACCGCCTGGTGGCCGCATCGGTATGCGCGAAGGTGCGCCATGGCCGCGTCAACGGCAGGAAGATGAGCGCCGCGACACCGATGCGCAACCAGGCCATGCCAAGCACGCCGATCTGCGCGAAAAGCAGCACCGCGAAAGCCGGACCAAGGTAATGGAAGACGGCGCTGACGAGGAACCAGGCCGGTGCGGGGATGCTGGTCACCAGCCGGCTGGTAGCAAGGGGTTGCGCTTGATCGCTCATGGCATCATCATCGCAGGGAAAACAGCTTTTCCATATGAGCGGATGGTGCCCTGGAAACTCGATATGCCTTGAAAACGGAGATGGTTTTGACCGATGAGACTCGGAAACGAAAATGCCGACATCGATGCGATCGACGTGAAGCTGCTGCGGCTTCTGGAAAAGGACGCGCGGACCAGCATCGCGGAGCTTGCGCGTTCGGTGGGGCTGTCGGCGCCGAGCGTGGCCGAGCGGATCAGGCGGTTGCAGGAAAGCGGCGTGATCGAGGCCTACACGGTGCGCATCAGTTCGACCGCGCTTGGCCTGCCGCTTTCGGCATGGCTGCGTATCAGGCCCGTGCCCGGCCAGCTTGCTACCGTCGCCGAAATCATCCGCGGCCTGCCGGAGATCGCCTTATGCGATCGCGTCACCGGCGAGGATTGTTTCATCGCGCTTGCCCATGTCGGTTCGGTCGCCGAGCTGGAGCGGTTGATCGACCGCATCATTCCCTATGCGATGACCAACACGGCGATCATCCAGTCTTCGCCGGTTACCGCGCGTTCGCCATTGAAGGCGGCGCTGCGCGCGCTTGGGCATGATGCGGAGAGATGATGGGCCGGGACAAGGGCGTGGAAGCCGGCAAGCGTTTCCCGAAATCCACAGTGCCGCCTTGTTATCGCCGCCGCGCGCGAGTTTAGTCTTGCCCCGTGGGCGCGGTCGTTTAAGTCTGTCGGCGCTACTAGAAGCCAGTCAAGGCGATGTCATGGAAAAACCATTCGACCCCAAAGGATCCGGACCCAGAATGGACGATAATTTCGACAAGGCCGCCATCGCCGTCATCATCGTGTTCGGCGCGTTGATCATTGGCGGGCTGATGGCAGCCAACCTCGTCATGGGCCACCGCAACGGCTTCCTTTATGCGCTGGGTGCCGCCGGCACCGCCTGGATCGCCGGCCACATGATCCTGTTCGACCTGCCGCGCGCCTATGCGTTCATGGTGGCGGCGTCCTTCCTTTTGGCCTTCGCCTCGACGCTGTCGCTGGTGACCTGAAGGCGCGGGCGCGAACGGGTTCGCCCAGGAATTTCACACATTCGGCTAAGCATTTGTGGAGAGGCGTGCATGGCGCGCCTCTTTTTGACGTGGCCGGAATTCAACCCGGCCCGCGTTTCGAGCGCGCCTGCTTGAGGATGGCGCGCCAGCGCAGCATGTCAAAAGGGATCGGCTCGTTGGAGTTGGCGATCTGGAAGATTTCGTTGTTGAGGTTCTTCAGCGAACGCCAGAAATCGTAGTCGCTGATGCGCGGGTCGGCGGCCAGCTTGGCCGAGAGAGCCTCGATGTCGATTTTCATGCTCGTCCTTCGGCCGGCTTCCTCCGGCCATCCTCCGCGCTTCGTGCCGGCCTCCCGCTGCCGTGTTTTCGTGCGCGCCGCTGATTCGCTCAACGGCGCGAAACGGCTTCTCCCTGTTCAATATTGATTAAGGTTAACGCAGCCGATGCGGCTTCATCTAGACCGTCTTTCGGCGGATGCCGATCGAACGACCGGCGCGTTCGGGGAGGGCCAGGCCGGCATGGGCGGCGCGCATCGCTTCCACCTTGGCCAGCACATCCGCCGGGAAGGGAGCGACCTTCGGCCCGCTCATGTCGACATGCAGCGAAAGCGATTCGGATGTGGCGGCCAGCCAGCCGTCGACATGGCGGATTTCCTGATAGACGCGCAGCCGCTTCTCATCGTGGTCGAGAAGCTGGAAGGTGGCGGTCACCTTGTGGTCGAGATGCAGTTCCTGCACGTAGCAGACATGCACTTCGGCCGTGTAGATGGTGAGCTTGCGGCCCACGGCATAGTCTGGCCCCATGCCCATCAGCTCGAAGGCTTCGTCCGAACAGCGGTCGAACAGCACGTTGTAATAGGCCATGTTGAGGTGGCCGTTATAGTCGATCCAGTCCTTTTGGATATCCATGACGCGGGAGACAAAAGGGGCGGGGATGGGCATCGCGTAGTTTCCTCTGGCGCTGGACAAAGCCGAATGGCACGGCAGACTACGTGTCCATAAGGTGAGAGCAAGGGCCGCGCTGGTCCATTCGCGGAGGAAAGCATGGCCCTGAGCGACCTCGTATCGGTCGAACGCAACGAGGAAGGTATTGCCGCCGTCCTCGGTATCCTGAAACTGCAGCTCGACGAGCGCTTTCAGACCGGGCAGGCGATCCGCGAGCAGCACGCCCACACCACCACCTATATCCCGACACAGGCGCCGGATGGCGTCGCCTTCTGCGAGACGACGGAAGAGGTACAGGCGGTGGTGCGGGCCTGTGCTGCACACCACGTGCCGGTGATCGCCTTCGGTGTCGGTACCTCGCTGGAGGGCCATGTCAACGCGCCGGGCGGCGGCATCTCGGTCGACCTGTCGCGCATGAACCGGATCCTCGCCGTCAATGCCGAGGATCTCGACTGCCGGATAGAGCCTGGCGTGACGCGCGAGCAGCTCAACCAGTATCTGCGCGACACCGGCCTATTCTTCCCGATCGATCCCGGCGCCAACGCCACTTTGGGCGGCATGGCGGCGACCAGGGCATCGGGCACCAATGCGGTGCGCTATGGCACCATGCGCGAGAATGTCCTGTCGCTGACGGCGGTGATGGCAGACGGCGAGGCGGTGACGACCGGCAAACGCGCCAGGAAGAGCTCGGCCGGCTATGACCTCACTCGGCTTCTGGTCGGTTCGGAGGGCACGCTTGGCATCATCACGGAACTGACGCTGAAGTTGCAGGGCATTCCGCAGGCGATTTCGGGCGGCGTCTGCCCGTTCCCGACGCTGGAGGCGGCGTCGCGGGCGGTGATCCAGACCATCCAGATGGGTATTCCGGTTGCGCGTATCGAATTGGTCAACGCGTTGCAAATGCGGGCGATGAAAGCCTATTCCAAGCTCGATTATCCCGAGAGCCCATGCCTGTTCCTGGAATTCCACGGCAGCGATGCAGGCGTGGCCGAACAGGCGGAGACCTTCGGCATGATCGCCGAGGAAAACGGCGGCGGACCGTTTCTGTGGACCACCGTTGCCGAGGAGCGGACGAAGCTGTGGAAGGCGCGCCATGATGCCTATTGGGCCTCGCTGACCTTGCGGCCCGGCGCGAAAGGACTGTCCACCGACGTCTGCGTGCCGATTTCGCGATTGGCGGAATGCGTGGCTGCAACCGAGGCCGACATCGCCGAGATGGGGTTGATCGCGCCGATCGTCGGCCATGCCGGCGACGGTAACTTCCACGTGCTGGCGTTGATGAACCCGAACGATGCCGGCGAGGTGGCGCTGGTCGAGCGCTTTGTCGCCCGGCTCAACATGCGGGCGATCGCGATGGAGGGCACCTGTACCGGCGAGCACGGCATCGGCCAGGGCAAGGCCGGGTTCCTGAGAGCCGAGCACGGTCGCGGCGTCGACGTGATGCGCCAGATCAAGCATGCGCTCGATCCGCTAAACATCATGAACCCGGGCAAGATCCTGCCGGCCTCGGCCAATCCGCCGCATTGATCGTCCGGACAGGCTCGGCTACTGCCATTTCGTCCAATCGGGAATTTTATGCGCAGAGACGTTCATCGCTGAATGCCGGTCACGACCGGGAGGCCGCAAGGCCGATGCTGGCGCGTGCGCGCCACTCTCTGAAACTAAAAATTCCAAGGACATTTCCATGATAAAAGACCGTGGCGCGACGATCCGCGCCTATCGTGACGATCTCGACCGTGACCGGCTCGCCGAAATCTGGCTGGCGGCGTCGCGGGTCGGCCATCCTTTCCTGAGCGAGACGGAACTGCTCGATCAGCAGGCCAAGGTCAGGAATACCTACCTGCCACAAGCCGAGAATTGGGTCGTCGAGGACAATGGCAGCCAGGTCGGGTTCATCGGCCTGATCGACAATTTCATTGGCGGGCTGTTCGTCGACCCGACCGCGCATGGCAGCGGGCATGGCAAAGCGCTGGTGCTGTACGCCGCAACGCTGAAAGGAACGCTCGACCTGGAGGTCTATGCGGCCAATGTGGCGGCCATAGGCTTCTATCGACGCTTGGGGTTCCTTGAAGTCTCACGAAGCCAGCGGGACGATGAGGGCACATCGCGCGAGGTCGTCCTGATGCAGCGGCCGGCGTCGGAACAAGGCTGTCCCGGCAGATAAAACAAAACGGGCGGAACGGTGAGCCGTTCCGCCCGCCTCTCGGTCACATTGCGGCTAGCAATCGCCGTTGAAGAAGCAGTCGTCCCGACGGCGATCGTCATAGCGACGGTCGTAATAGGGATCGTAGTCGCGGCGCCGTTCGATGATGATGCCGCCGCCATTGTCGTCATAGTAACGACGCACGGGGCGACGGCTAGGCGAACCTTCGCCGAAGACGGCGCGGCACCCACCATCGACCCAGATGGTACCTGAATCACGGTCGTAACCCCAGGTGCGGTTGCGGATGCAGGGGCTGTCCGATTTCTGTCGCAGGATGACGGCGGATCGGAAATCGGCTTGGCATTCGTTGTATTGGTCGCCATTGGACGAACATGTCACGGTGCGCCCGGCGCTGGCCGGTACGGTGGAAACGCCCACAAGGGCGGCAAATCCGATGAGGGAGGCGGCGGCTATTCTGAACACGGTTGGATCTCTATTTCAGTATGAGCTCATTTTATGAAACGCCCCCCGACCCGACAAGACGCGGCCAGGCAGTGCAAGGCGAAACTAGCGCGTGGATTTCGTCATTTTTCCATCAGCGACATTCACGAATGCACCGACAAATGTAATGGATTGCGAGATGCCACTTTATCAACGCAGCATTGCCGTTAGATTGCGGGCACATTTTTACCCAGCGGTTTCGGAGTGATGCTCGCACGCCTGTTCGTTATCTTCGGTGGCCTGTTCGTGCTGGCGCTGCTTGCGGCGCTGGTGGTGCCGCCGTTCATCGACTGGACGGGCTACCGTGCCGACTTCGAGCGCGAGGCGAGTGCCATCCTTGGCCGCAAGGTGACAGTGAAAGGCAGCGCCACGGCGCGGCTGCTGCCGTTCCCGTCGGTGACCTTCACCGACGTGTCAGTGGCGGGCGGTCCCGGCGGTGCTGCTGCAATGACGGTCGACACCTTCTCGATGGATGCGGAGCTGGCGCCGTTCCTGCGCGGCGAGGTGCTGATCTTCGATATGCGGCTGGTGCGACCCAAGGCGACGATCGGCATCGCGGCGGATGGGAAGGTCGATTGGACGGTGCGGCCGTCTTCGCCCTTCGATCCTGCGCAAGTTTCGATCGAAAAGCTGACGGTGACCGGCGGTTCTGTCGAACTGCGCCAGGAGGCGAGCGGCCGCACCCATCTTTTGAGCGATATCAATGCCGTCGTCTCGGCAAAATCGCTGGCCGGACCGTGGCGCATGGAAGGTGCGCTGAAGGCCGACGGCGTGGCCACGCGCGTCAATGCTACGACCGGCAAGGCGGACGGGGCCGGCAAGATCGCGCTGAAGGTCAAAGCCGACCCCGAGGGTTACCCGTTGTCCTTCGAGACAGACGGCACGGCTGGCGTCGAGGACGGCAAGGCGCTTTATGCAGGCCAATTCCGCCTGTTTGGCGACAATGGCGCCCGGCCGGCCGCCGAAGGCAAGCCGGACGCAGGCGCGACGGGCACTGCGGAAGGTGGCAAGGCACCGCCCGGCTATCGGTTGACCGGTAAATTCCAGCTCGATCACAGCAAGCTGGCCGTCAACGAATTCCGTTTCGAGACCGGGCCGCTCGACAATCCTTATTCGGCCGACGGCAAGGCCTCAATCGACCTCGGTGCCGACCCGCGCTTCGCCATCACCGCCAGCGGCGCCCAGGTACAGTTCGACGAGGCATCCGGCGCAGGTCCGGGCGTGACGATGCCGCAACGCGTTGCGGCGCTGGAGCGGGTTCTGCTCGCGCTGCCCAAGCCGGCCATGCCCGGCACGGTCGAGGTGAAGCTGCCGGCGGTGGTGGCGGGTGACACCACGATCCGCGACGTTGCCGTATCGGCCGAACCCACCAGCGGCGGATGGGCGGTCAAATCGCTGGCGGCGACGTTGCCCGGCCGCGCCACATTGGAAGCCGACGGACTGCTCGGCGTCGACGGGGAAGTGCGGTTCACCGGCTCGCTGCTCCTGGCGGTGGCGCAACCTTCCGGCTTTGCCGCCTGGTTGTCGAAAGATGTCGATGAGGCGATCCGCCGCCTGCCTGGAGCGGGATTCCGCGCCAAGGTCGACCTGACCGATGCCCGCCAGAAGTTCGACGACCTCGAACTGGCGCTCGGCAAGGCCAGCTTTCGCGGCAGCCTCGACGCCAACCAGTCGACCGGAGCGAGGCCGGCCGTGGCGATGCAGTTGGAAGGCAGCGCCCTCGATGTCGAAGGGCTGACGGCGTTCGCCTCGCTATTCGTATCGGACAAGGGTTCCAGCCGCTTCGCCGCGAGCGATCTGGACGCCAAGATCAAGGCCGGGCCGGTCAATGCCTGGGGCTTTTCCGCCGACACGCTGGACACTGCGCTGCGGTTGCGCGCCGGTACGCTGGAGATCGACAAATTGTCGATCGGCGGATTGGCGGGCACGGCGGTGAGCGCGACAGGCCGCATCAAGGATTTTCCGGCCGCGCCGACCGGCAGTCTCGATGCTTCGATGCTGGGTGACGACCTGGCACCGCTGATCGACACGGCGGCCAGCCGCTTCCCAGACAATCGGGTGCTGTCGGCGCTGTCAGAGCGCGGCAAAGCGTTTCCGGGGCTGTTCGCCGATGCGCGCCTCGACGTGGTGATGAGCGCGGCCGACAATGGCGACGGCACCACGGGGCTGGCGCTTTCGGGTAAGGGCAAGGTGGGCGGTTCCGCGCTGTCGGTTTCGCTGTCGGCGCATGGGCGCGCGACGGAGCTCGCCAAGGCGCCGTTTTCGCTGACATTCGACGCGAAGAATCCTGACGCCACGGCTCTGCTCGCGCTTTACGGGCTGCCGGCGCTGCCGCTTGGCATGTTGGGCGAAGCGACCACCGACATCACTGCCCGTGGTACGTTGGCCGGCGGCATCGCCACCGCCTTCAACCTGTCGGGACTGGATTTCCGCGCGCGTTTCGACGGGACGCTCACCGACACGCCGCAGGGGCTGGAGGCCAAGGGAAAGACCGGTCTCGACGCTACCGACATCGAGCCGTGGTTGATGAGCACCGGTGTGGTGCTGCCGACCATGGGCATGGGGGCGGCGGTTGGCCTGTCGGCCGATGCAAGCTATGGCAACGGCCAGGCGACGCTTTCCGATCTCAAGGGCGGCGTCGGCGGCACCGCCGTGTCGGGCAATCTGAGCGCGGCGTTTGATGACGGACGGCCGCATCTCACCGGCAAGCTGGCGCTGGATACGCTCGATCTCGACCCGCTGGCGGCGATGCTGTTCGGCAATGACGCATTGGCAAGCGACGGCAGCAACTGGCCGAAGGCGCCCTTTGCCGCCAAACCCGCGATGCAGGCGACCGCCGACCTTGAGTTGAGCGCGGCCACGCTGTTCGCCGGGCCGCTGACAACCGCCCACGACGCCTCGATGTCGCTGAAGCTTAGCGATGATGGGCTCGGTGTTTCCAACCTGACGGCGAAACTGTTCGGTGGCACGATCACCGGTCTGTTCGACCTAAAGAACAATGACGGCAACGGCCTGTTCAGCGGCCAGGCGACGCTTTCCAGCACTGATCTCGCCACGCTGTTGCCGGCTTCGGGTCTGTCGGGCTCCGGTACTTTCACCGCCACGCTTACCAGCAGCGGCAAATCGGTCGACGCGATGGTCGGTTCGCTTGCAGGCTCGGGAACAGCGGCGCTGAGAGGCATGACGATCGCCAACCTCAATCCGGATGCGCTGCCGGCCTTGCTGAGCAAGGCGGACGAGCTCGGCCGCGACATCGATGCGGCGCGGACGGCAGGCTTCGCTCCCGGCATCGTGGGGCAGGGCAGCTACGTTGCACACGATGCCGACATCGCCTTCACCGTGGCCGGGGGCGTGCTGCGCGCGCCGCCCGTCAGCTTCGAGACACCGGCCTCGACACTGTCGGCGGAGCTTTCCGCTGATCTCGTCAAGGCAACGGCCACCGCGCGCGGTACGCTGACCTATCGCCCGGGCGACGAGGCGCTTGTCGGCTCCGAGCCGGCGCTGAACTACAGCATCGACGGACCGATAGCGGCACCGGCGCGCGCGTTCGACAGCGCGCCGCTGGCGCAGTTCCTGACGCAGCGGGCGCTGGAGAAGGAGCAGCAGCGGGTGGAGGCGATGCAGGCGGTTTTGCTGGAGAAGCAGAGGTTGCGTCGCGAAGCGCGCTACTATGTGGCGTTGCAGGAAGAGCGCGATCGCGCCGAGGAAGCAAGGCGCAAGGCGGAAGAAGAGGCCAGGCAAAAAGCGGAAGCGGACGCCAGGGCTGCCGCCGAGGCCAAGGCGAAGGCCGACGCGGAAGAGAAAGCCCGCGCCGAACAGGCAGCGGCCGCAGAGGTCGAGCGGCGCAAGGCGGAAGCGGCGATCAGACTGGCCGTTGAGGAAAAGGCCAGGCTGGAGGCGGAACGCCGGGCTGCCGAGCAGACGCCAACTGTCGTGCCTGCGCCGCGTGCCGAGCCCGTTCCGGCCCCGACACCAGTGCCCAAATCGGCGCCCAAACCGGCGCTGGAGCCGTTTTCGATTCGGGATTTCTTGAAGTCGCTGCAGTAGCGCGAAAAAGCCGGGCCATCGTGACTGTGCCAAGCAGGCGCGGCTGCGGACTATGGCCAATGAAGGGAGGCTGCGATGAACGATGTCAGCGTGAGGCTGGCCGATGTCGACGATGCCGAAGCCTTCAGGCAGATCCGTATCGAAGCGCTGCGGCTGGAGCCTTCGGCTTTCGCCAGCCGGGTGGAGGACTGGGAGGTTTTGCCAGACGAGGAATGGCGGCGGCGCATTGCCGCCAACCCGGTCTTCATCGCCTTTCGCGGCGCCGAGCCGGTCGGCCTGATGGGATTGTTGCGGGAGCAGTCTTCGAAATCGCGCCATCGCGCTACCATCGTCATGGTCTATGTGCGGACCAGTGAGCGCGGCACCGGCATGGCCAAGGCACTGCTCGACACGCTCGCCGAACATGCGTGCGGCATCGGCATTCTGCAGCTCGAATTAACTGTCAACGCCGACAATGACCAGGCGCAACGTTTCTATGAACGCGCCGGGTTTGTCCCGTTCGGCCGCATTCCAGCCGGCGTGATCCACGAAGGCACGGAGATCGACGAGGTGATGATGGCGAGACGTATCGGCTGACGGGGAAAACCGCCGGCTGGAGCAGCTCTCTCTGAGCCTCAAAGATAGGCGAAGCCGGCAGCCAGCAGGCCGATCACGCCCAGTGCCAGCGACCCGTGCCATGGCCAGCGTCGCCCGCGCATGATGATGGACAATGTGGCGATGGCGATGGCGATGTGCAGCAAGGTTACAGCCAGCGTCAGGATGTGATGGCGGCGCGTGTGCAATTCGCTGTCGGTCAGCTTTTCGTCGACCTGCTGCTCCAGGGCTTTCGCGTCGGCCTGGATCTTGGCGCTGTCTTGCTCGTTGCGCTTGGCGTTGGCGGTCATCGCGTCCGCCGTTGGCCCGCCTTGCGCCGCAGCCACTTCGTAAAGGTTCTTCTTGATGCTTTTGGCCTGATAGAAGGCCCATTGGTCGCTCGCCTTGTTCTGCAGATAGGCGGCGTCGCTCTTGTCGTTGATCGCCTCGGCGGTCTCAAGCGATTCAAAGCTGCCGACGGTCGCCGCCAACACCGCAAGCACAGCGATCGTCACCGAAACGGTGATGAGGAAGGGGTTGCCTTCGCTTGCCGCATGTTCAGCGTGTTCGGCCTGTTCCAGATGTTCCTGCGTGGCATCTTCCATCGTCATTCCCCCCAAATTGCCGGAAGTCGCCGTTTCCGAACCGACCGCCGCGTATCGCAGCGGCGTGCGTCAGGCAGGTCGCCGCCGGGCGCGGCCTGGTCGTCGTCAGGTCATTGCGCCGGCTGCGTGGCCTGTGCGGGCGCCGTCTGCTGTTGCTGAAGTTCCTGCTGATGCTTCAGCTTGCGTGCCGCCACCTGCTTTTTATGCAGGGCATGGCCGGCGACGCAGCCACCAACCGCGCCGACGACGCCGTGGTGTCCAGCATAGTGCCCGGCCACGCCGCCCGCAACGGCTCCGGTCAGGCAGCCCACGGCCCCTGCCTGGGAAACCGGCATGGCGAATATGGTTGCGATCATTCCTGCAAGCGCCAGGTTTTTCATCGACACACCCTTGTGGTTGTGTTGCAGCGAGTCCCTTACACGCGATGATGCGGAAGCGATTGTGGCGCGATTGCGACTGGCGGCGGTGCTCTCGCGGATGTGATCGAAGCGGGCAGACTTGTCGGCACGAGCGTTAGTGTCCCGTGCCAGCGCCTCGTTTCACCCAATCCAGCACGTAGAGCCGCAGGGCTGAGGAAAGATTGGCCTCGCGCGGGCGGGTTTCGTCGATCTCGGCGACCAGGGCCGCGACGGTGATCGTGCGGTTTTCCGCGATGGCTACGAGCTCGTCGTAGAACGGCTTTTCCAGGGAATAGGACGTGCGATGGCCGCGAATGGTGACAGAGCGTTTTTCGACCAGGCTCACGTCTTCCAGCTCAGTTCCGGTCCGGGGAGGGCGGCTTGCTATCGGGCGCCGGTTCGCGGCGATGGCCTTCGACGAAGTTGGCGGCGCGCTCCGCTTCCAGCCGCTCGCGCTGCTTCTCGGTCTTGCTGCGACCATGTAGGATGCGATTGCGCTCGGCTTCGGCGCTACGATCTTCGCGCGCCTTGCTTTTTCTGAGCTGGCGGAGATTGACGATCTCGGCCATGCGCCGCTGGCCCTACTTCTTGCGGAAGGCGTCGAGCGAAACGACTTCGGCGCCCTTTCCTGTGGCCGGCTCTTCGGCTGGCGGCACTTCGGGTTCCGCCGCCTTCTTCTTCGACGTTGTCTTCTTTTCCGGCGCGAGCGCGACCGGTGCCACGACAGGCTTTTCCTCGATCTCGGCCAACGTCTCGGTCTTGACGTCGAATTCCAGTTCGAAATTCACCGAGGGATCGTAGAAGCCGCGCACGGCGGAGAAGGGGATCTCGAGCTTTTCGGGGATATCCGAGAAAGACAGGCCGATCTCGAAGCCGGCTTCGGTCACCTTCAGGTCCCAATACTGGAACTGGATGACGATCGTCATCTGTTCGGGATAGCGTTCGCGCAGGCGCGTGGAGATGCGTACGCCGGGCGCCCCGGTCAGGAAGGTGATGAAGAAGTGGTGGTTTCCGGGCAGGCCGGTGCGTGCGACTTCGGCCAGAACCTTGCGCATGACGCCGCGCAGGGCTTCCTGGGCCAGAATGTCGTAGCGGATGTGGTCGTCGGCCATATGCCAGGGCGGTTCCGTTGAATCGTCCGCATAGCTGTAATCAAGCTTGGCGGGCTCGTAAACCGGATATAGGCCCGGCTCCGTTCAAGCCAGCGTGCTTCAGCGTTTTTTGGCGTGATGGTTACCGTTTGGATCAGACCGCAACGGCTTCGCGCAACGAGCCGGCTGGCTGGCGTGCGCCATAGGCCCGCAGGAAGGCGCGCACGCCATTTGTGGCGGACCGCAGCACTTCTTCTTCAGTCGGCTGGATGCCCATCATGAAGGCAATCTGCAGTTCGGCATTGACGAGAGCGATGAAATGGCGAGCGGTCACGTCTGGGTCTTCGATGGCAAGATGGCCGGCAAAGGCGAGGCGGGCAAAACGCGCCGCCAGCGCCGACAATGTCGTGCCAGGGCCGTTTTCGCGCCATTCAGCGAACAGTTCGGGATAGCGTTCGCTCTCGGTCTGGATCAGTTTGCGCAGGAATTTGCCATCGCGGCTGCAGATGCAATTGCGGTTCATGCGCACGGCATAGGCGATCAGGTCGGCCTCGAGATCCTTCGGTTGATCCGGGAAAGTGGCGAGCGTAGCGAAGCTCTCGGCATTCAGCCGTTCAGTGAGTTCGCGCACAACGGCGACGAACAGCTTCTCCTTGTCGCCATGATGGTTGTAGACCGTCTGGCGCGAAACCCCTGCTTCGACCGCGATCAGGTCGATGTTGGCCCCTGCAAAACCTTCCCGGCAAAACACCTTGGCGGCGGAGGAGATGACCGAAGCGCGCTTGGCTTCATGGCCGCGTGGCGGGAAGGTGTCAGCAGAAATCGTCTGGCTCATGGAAATCTATATAGTCGTGATTGACAATTTAGACAAGGATGTCTAATTTTCTGGACTGTGAATTGAGGGAATCGACACACCGTTGTCGGTATCTCGAGGGATGGAACGTCCTGGGGTTGGACACCGCATTGCGGTGTCAACCAGATTGAAAGAGCCATATTATGAACGCGCATTTCCTCCGCACCGCGGTGTTGCTTGGCCTTATGTCTGCCGTCGGCGCCTTCGCCGTCGACATGTATCTGCCGGCGCTGCCTTCGATCGGTGCTGATCTCAAGGCCAGCACGTCCGCCGTGCAGATGAGCCTTCTGATCTTTTTCCTGTCGATGGGTTTCGGCCAGATCGTCGTCGGGCCGCTGTCCGACATGTATGGCCGCAAGCCGCCGCTTTATGTCGGCCTTGCCCTGTTCATCGTCGGTGGTGTCGGTTCCGCGATGGCGCCGAACATCGAATGGCTCATCGCGTTCCGTTTCCTGCAGGGGCTGGGTGCCAGTGCCGGCATGGCCATACCGCGTGCCGTTGTGCGCGACATGCATACAGGCAATGAAGCCGCCAAGCTGATGTCCCTGCTGATGCTGGTGTTTTCGGTGTCGCCGATTCTGGCGCCGCTGTCCGGCAGCCTGATCATCGAAAGTCTCGGCTGGCGTGCAGTGTTCTGGGTGCTGACGGGCGCTGCTGTGATTGCCATCGTGCTTTTGGCTACGGCACAGAAGGAAACGCGGCCGGTCGAGGACCGTGTAGGATCATCCTTCGGCACGGCGCTGAAGAGCTACTGGTTCCTGCTCAAGGATCGCAATTTCCTTGGCCTGACTGCCATCGGCGGCTTCGGCATCGCCTCGTTCTTCGTCTATCTGGCAAGTTCGTCCTTCATCCTGATCGACCATTACGGCCTGTCGCCATCGCTCTACAGCGTGTTCTTCTCGATCAACGCCGTTGCCTTCATCGGCATGTCGCAGATGACCGGCTGGCTTGCTGACCGGTTCGGGTTGAAGCGCGTCGTGAAGGTTGCCGTCGTCGGCTACGCCACCGCCATGGTGGTGCTGTTGGCAGTGATGGCATCGGGCATCGACCAGCTGGGCGTGATGGCGAGCCTGCTGTTCATCGGCTACGGCTTCCTCGGCCTCGTCATCCCGACCACGTCGGTGCTGGCCATGGAAGAACACGGCACCATCGCCGGTACTGCCTCAGCGCTGATGGGCACGCTGCATTTCGCCATCGGTGCGGTGGCGATGGGCGTCGCCGGACTGTTCTTCGACGGCACGCCGCTGCCGATGGTGGCAGGCATCGCGCTGGCCGCTGTCATCGCCTTCGTGCTGACGCAGGTCACCCTCGGCCGTGCCCGTCAGGCGGTCGAGGCGCCGGCGGAATAAGTCTCTCCCAAGACTGATCGGAAGGGCCGGACAATTGTCCGGCCCTTTTGTTTGTGCGGCGAAAAGCTGATGCAGCGCCCGAATGTCGCGGCTTTTAGGCGCCGCGCTATCGTCTTGTTTACCCGTGCCGTGTAGATGTCGGGCCGCATTGGACGCGGGCAACGGGCGCGGGCGAAAACCTTGAAGTTCATTCCTTCGGCATTGCTGCTGCTTTTCGCGGCCAGCTTTTTCAGCGTCTGGCTGCTTGACCGGCGGCGCCGGCATCTCGTGCTGTTTTCGCTGGCCTTCCTGTCGGTCAGTGCCGGAACGGTGGTGCAACTCGCATTGTGGCCGTCCGACATCGGCCTCAACAGCCTGGCCTGCGCAGTGCTCTACACGGCAGGGCCATTGTTCCTGGCCGAAGGCGTGCTTTCGCGCTCGGGCAAGCGGATGCCACTCCTCGAACATGCCGCCTGGATGGCATTGATGGTCGGGTTGCTCGGCTATTTCTATTATGTCGTGGACAATCTCCAGATCAGGGCCTGTGCGCTCAATCTCGGCATGGCCGGTATCGTGCTCAGCGCTGCCTGGAAGCTGCGGCATCTCACACGCGGCAGCACCATCGACAAGGCGATGCTGTGGCTCCTGTCCGGTCTTTCGCTGACCTTCGTGGTGCGCACACTGCTTACCGGTGGCTCGGTGCCCACTAGTGACATCGCCGCCTTCTTCGAATCGCCATTCTGGCTGTGGGCGCAGTTCGCCATGTCGGTGCTCGGCGTGGCGATGGGGCTCGGCCTGCTGGTGGTGGTGTGCGCCGACGTGGTGCTCGGTCTCAAGAGCGAACGTGACAGCGACCTCTTGACCAGCCTGCTCAACCGGCGTGGTCTGGAGGCGCGCGCGGTCGAGGTTTTGTCCGGTGCCGTGCGCAATCCCCTCAGCGTTGTCGCCTGCGACATCGACCGGTTCAAGTCGATCAATGATCGCTTCGGCCATGCCGCAGGCGACGTCGTGCTTTCGACCGTTGCTGGAATCATTCGCGAGCAGGTGCGGGTAAAAGATCTCGTGGCGCGCATCGGCGGCGAGGAGTTCGTCATCCTGCTCAGGGATTGTTCGACGGACGATGCCTATATGCTGACTGAGCAACTCAGGGCCGCGATCGCCAGCTGCGAACTGGCCGGTCTGCCGGCAGGGTTCAAGGTCACTTGCAGTTTCGGCATCGTCGAGTGCCGTGCCGGCGAGGACCTTTGGGACGCGATCGGCCGCGCCGACAAGATGCTCTACGCGGCCAAACATGCCGGGCGCAACCGCACGCTGGCCGAAGGCGCCAGGCTGCCGCGCGCGGCCTGATGATATCGGGTCGTGACGGCTGTGGTCGCTTACGGCTTCTTCAATCGTTGAACGATGAAGGCGAGCCGCTCCTCGACCGATGCGTGAGGCAAGGTGATCAATTGATAGCCATAGCGCGGATAGGTGTCGGCCAGGGCGTCGTAGGTGCGCTGGGCTTCCTCGATGCCCTGCTTGCGTTCGGCATCCTGGGTGAAGATCTCCGGCCAAGGCGGCGCGATGAAGACGCGGCGGTTGTAGCGGAAATGCCCAGCCGCCTTCTGCATGTGCGCCGGTGTGGGCAGGCCGCACAACTTTAGATAGGCCAGTGTGTCCGGCACGCCGCGATCGAAGAACACAGGCCCGTCCTGCCTGGCGGCGGCGCGGTGGGAGCGCAATTCCCACGCGAGCATCAATTCAGCGAACAATGCCTTGTTGTCCCAGGGCAGGGCGGATCCGCCGACCGCCGACTGGTCCTGGATGATGTTGCGTCCGGCCTCGGGCGCGGTGGCATAACCACGCGCGGCAAGCGCTTCGATGAGCGTGGTCTTGCCTGAGCCGGGACCGCCGGTGAGCACGATGAAATGATCGGTTTGGTTCTGCATGGCTGTCTTCCCAGGAGTTTGGTGGCGCAAGCCGGACGGCGCGCGGCTCGACGAAAGGCATTTCGATGTTTCGGGAGGGATGCGCCTGGCGCTGGCCTGTCTGCAGGCAATGCGGCCAAAGATGGCCGGGTGGCGTGCGGCGGCTTTTTGGGGGGAGTTTGGGGAGGAGGAGAAGTGGAGGCTTCTGTTGCCAGGTGCCTCCGGACCCCGCCTAGAGGTGCGAACCGCTAGGGCTTGATTTGAAGCGTTCGCGCCGCATTAAGCAGCGAGACGAGCTTCCGCATAGTTGTCGTTGGCAACTATAAGTTTAGCCCGATAACGGTGGTACAATGCCGGGCAAAAGTACGATCTTTACACCTTCGTCGATCCTATTTCGCCCCCAGCAAAAGCCGCTCCCTCGGGGAGACAGCGGTTTTTGGTGGAGGCGCCGGGTACCGCCCCCGGGTCCGAACGGCTTATTTCATCGCCTGTTTATCGCCATAGTCGGTCGAGCCGACGAAACGAATATAGGGGGCGCGATCGGAAAATGAAAGGCTGCTTTCGCGGATCGATGCTGTGCCAATCGATGTTGTGAGGCTTGACTTGCGCAAAAGCGCAACCGAAGGTTTGGGTCGGTGAGGAGAATCCGGTTGTGTCCGGGTTCGCGGCTTATTCCAGTTGCTCTCACCGGACAGACGCATGGCTCCGATGAGGGGAATTCCTGATGAGCGATTATCTTGCAGACGTGAAGAAATATGACGCCGGCGCCAGCGCCGAAGTTGTCGAAAAGATCGTGAAGCACCTGGGCATCGCGCTCCGGAACCGCGATTCCTCGCTGGTGTCCTGCACCGACCCGGAAGAGCTCAAGCGCGTGAGAGACAGCTGGGTGGGCAAGAAGCTCGGCATCGCCGACGCCAAGAAGGCCGACGCAGCGATCGAGAAGACCTGCAAGGCCATGCATGCCGACCACAGCAAGGGCCGCGTGACCTTCTACTATCTGGTCGCCAAGGATCTCGGCAAGCTCGGCTCGCTCTAAGCTTCAGAGACACGTTGGATGTGTATCCGGCGCGGTATCGCGCCGGAAGGCTGTGGTTTGGCGTGCCTGGGCGATAGCCCTGCGGCGGCGGGTCGGTTATGATCGACAGCGACGCAAATCCCGCGAATCAGGGCAATAGCGATGCGCCAATATCTGGACCTGCTGAACCATGTGATGGAGCATGGCACCAACCGGGGCGACCGCACCGGCACCGGCACACGCTCGGTGTTCGGCTATCAGATGCGTTTCGATCTGGCCGACGGCTTCCCGGTGCTTACCACCAAGAAACTGCACCTGAAGTCGATCATCCACGAACTTCTGTGGTTTCTGGCCGGCGATACCAACATCAAATATCTGAACGACCACGGCGTCACCATCTGGGACGAGTGGGCGGATGCCAAGGGCGATCTCGGCCCGGTCTATGGCAAGCAGTGGCGCTCCTGGCCGGATGCGCATGGCGGCACCATCGACCAGATCGAAAATCTGCTCCGCGAAATCCGCTGCAATCCTTATTCACGCCGGCTGATCGTCTCGGCATGGAATCCGGCCGAGGTGGAGGCAATGGCGCTGCCGCCCTGCCACTGCCTGTTCCAGTTCTACGTTTCGGACGGACGGCTGTCATGCCAGCTCTACCAGCGTTCCGCGGACATCTTTCTCGGCGTGCCGTTCAACATCGCTTCCTATGCGCTGCTCACCATGATGGTGGCGCAGGTGACGGGGCTGAAACCCGGCGATTTCGTGCACACGCTGGGTGACGCGCACATCTATTCCAACCATTTCGAACAGGCGCGCGAGCAGTTGCAGCGCAAGCCGAAAACACTGCCGACGATGTGGATGAACCCCGAGGTGAAGGACCTTTTCTCCTTCCGCTTCGAGGATTTCCGTCTTGAGAACTACGTCGCCGACGCGACGATCAAGGCACCGATCGCGGTGTAATCGCCGCCGGCCAGCCGAATGGCTGCGGGGCGATCGTTTCAGCCCACTTCGAAGTCGCCGGCCTGCGGCGGAGCGATAGGCGTGAACAGCGTGCGGTCGGGTTTCAGGTCGAGCAATGGCGTGCCGTCGAGGCAGTCTATGCCGCGGACCAGAACGGTCGATCCCTCGACGTCGACCAACGTGACGATGGACGTGCCGATCGGGTTCGGCCTGACCGGCGAGCGCAGGGCGAAAGTACCGCGCGCACTGCCGTCATTGGCCGGGCTCTGCCTGACGAGGTCGCGGCGCGACAGATGCAGCCAGTAAAGTACTTCCAGCCGCTCGAACTGTTCGATGCCGGCCAGCGCCTGTTGCCAGAGCGGGAAGACCTCGATGTGGCAGACCGGACCGTCGGCGCGGCCCTGGCGCGGCGTCACCAGCCGCGAGGTCCAGGGTGTGCGGATGGTGCCGATGAAGACGAGCCCGGCATCCGTCGCCGCGGGCGCTTCGACGGCGATCTCGCCTTGGCGGATTTCGTTCTCGCGAACCAAATCAGTCGATGCCGACCATCACGTCGGATGCCTTGATCACGGCATAGGCCTGCTTGCCGACGGCGAGGCCAAGATCGGCGACGGCCTCGTTGGTAATCGAAGCGGTGACGACGGCGCCGCCGATGTCGATGCGGACATGCGAGGTGGTGGCACCCTTGGTGATCTCGACGATCTTGCCCTTCAAGGTGTTACGCGCGCTGATTTTCATGGAAAATTCCTTCGTTCGTTTCTGTCCGCCCCGCAGTGTCGCGCGGGCGGCCAAAATAGCCTGCCGGACAGCCGCACCACAACGTATTTTCAGTGAAACTCTTTTCCTGAAAAATGTGCAAAAGCCTTCCCTTTGTTATGTTCATATGAATATATCGCTCCGAGCCAAAGGCTGGACGGGTCTGCAAAATCAGGGAGAGGTTCGATGATGAAACGTAATGGTTTGGTGCTGGCGGCGCTGGCTGCCGGCAGCATGGCCGCGATGCTGGCGGCACCGGCGCGGGCTGATGAGCAGGTGGTGGTGTTTGCAGCCGCCAGCCTCAAGAACGCGCTCGACGCGGTCAATGTCGCTTGCGAGAAGGAAGTCGGCGAGACCGCCAAGATTTCCTATGCGGCCAGCTCGGCGCTGGCCAAGCAGATCGAGGAAGGCGCGCCGGCCGATGTGTTCATCTCGGCCGACCTCGACTGGATGAAATATCTGTCCGACAAGAAGCTGACCAAGGCCGATACCGAGGTGAAATTGCTCGGCAACGAGATCGTGCTGGTGGCGCCGAAGGATTCCAAGGCCGAGGTGAAGATCGCCAAGGGGTTCGATCTCGCCAAGGTGATCGGCGACGGCAAGCTCGCCATGGGTGATTTCAAGGCGGTGCCGGCCGGTAAATACGGCAAGGCGGCGCTGGAATCGCTCGGCGTCTGGTCTTCGGTCGAGGGCAAGGTGGCGCAGGCGGAGAACGTCCGCGCGGCCCTCAAGCTGGTCGCCACGGGCGAGGCGGCGGCGGGCATCGTCTATCAGACCGACGCCAACGCCGAGAAGGGCGTCAAGGTCATTGGAACCTTCCCGGAAGAGACGCATCCTCCCATCGTCTATCCGGCCGCCCAGACGGCAGCTTCCAAGGACAAGGATGCCCCCGCATTCCTGAAGTGCCTGCGATCTGCTAAGGCAGGCGAACTCTTCAAGGCGCAGGGGTTCACGGTTCTCGCGCCGACCCAGTAAGGCATAGCACTACCGAATGAACTGGCTGCTGGACCTCACGCCCGACGAATGGAATGCGGTCCGGCTGTCGATCAAGGTGGCGACGGTGGCGATGCTGGCCAGCCTTCCGGCCGGCATCGCGGTCGCGTTCTTGCTTGCGCGCGGTCGCTTCTGGGGCAAGACCCTCCTCAATGGTGTCGTGCATCTGCCGCTGATTTTGCCGCCGGTCGTCACCGGCTACCTGCTGCTGCTCGCCTTCGGCCGGCGCGGTCCTGCCGGAGCTTTCCTGGCGGAGCATTTCGGCATCGTCTTTTCCTTCCGCTGGACCGGGGCCGCACTTGCCTGCGGGGTGATGGGTTTTCCGCTGATGGTGCGGGCGATCCGGCTTTCCATCGAGGCGGTGGACCGCAAGCTGGAAGCCGCCGCCGGTACACTTGGCGCCAATCCAGCCTGGGTATTCGCTACCATCACGCTGCCATTGATCCTGCCGGGCATGATCGCCGGCGCCATCCTGTCCTTTGCTAAGGCGATGGGCGAATTCGGTGCGACGATCACCTTCGTCTCCAACATTCCCAACGAGACACAGACGTTGCCGTCGGCCATCTACACGTTCACGCAGGTGCCTGGCGGCGACGAGGGCGCTTTGCGGCTCACCCTCATCAGCATCGTCATCTCAATGGGCGCACTCGTCGCCTCGGAGGTGTTGGCGCGGCGACTCGGTCGGCGGATGGACATCGAATGAGTGTCTCGGTCGACATCGGTCACCATCAGGGCAGCTTTGTTCTTGATGCGGCCTTCGAAAGCACGGGCCGACTGACGGCGCTGTTCGGGCCGTCCGGTTCCGGCAAGACCTCGTTGATCAACGCGATCGCCGGGCTGATCCGCCCGCAGCGCGGCCGCATCGCCGTCGACGGGCGGGTGCTGGTCGACACCGGCGACGGAGTTTTCATACCCAAGCACAAACGCCGCATCGGCATGGTGTTCCAGGATGCGCGGCTGTTTCCGCATCTGAGCGTGGCGGCCAATCTGCGTTACGGGCGCTGGTTCGCGCCGGCCGCGGAGCGCTACGGCGATATCGGCGCGGTGGTCGAGTTGCTCGGCATAGGCCATTTGCTGGATCGGCGGCCGGCCGGGCTTTCCGGCGGCGAGAAGCAGCGCGTGGCGATCGGGCGGGCATTGCTGGCCAGCCCGAGATTGCTTTTGATGGACGAGCCGCTTGCTTCGCTGGACGAGGCGCGCAAGACTGAGATCCTGCCCTACATCGAACGTCTGCGCGACGAGACCAAGGTGCCGATCGTCTATGTCAGCCATTCGGTGGCGGAAGTGGCGCGGCTGGCGAGCGACGTGGTGGTCATGGCGCAAGGCAAGGTCGCCGCCTCCGGTCCGACCGCCGCGATCATGCAGCGGCTTGATCTTCTGGCGCATGAAGAGCGGGGCGAGGGCGGTGCCGTTCTGGACACGCATGTGCTGCAGCACGACCAACGGTTCGGCATGAGCGTGCTTGGCTCGCCGGCCGGCGAAATCCACGTGCCTTATCTGCAAGCGGCAGTCGGTCACCCGGTCCGGCTGCGTATTCGGGCCCGCGACGTGATGATCGCCACTGAACGGCCGCAGGGACTGAGCGCCCTCAACGTGCTGGCTGGCCGCATTGCCGCGATCGAGCCTGGCGAGGGCGCGGCGGTCGAGGTCAGGATCGATTGCAACGGAGTGGCCGTCATGGCGCGCGTTACCCGGCAGTCGCAGCATGCGCTGTCGCTGGCTCCTGGGCTCGACGTCTTCGCCGTCATCAAGACCGTCAGCTTCGACGAAGCCAATGTGGCGGCCACGCCAAGGGCGGAATTCGACGCGTGATGACGCTCTTGCGACGGCATGTCGCTATTCTCCCGTGGAATAACGAATGATCTTTTGACGTGGCGGCATCGACGCCCCAGACCGGGAGGAAGAACAATGCCGTCGCTCAGTCTGAGGATCAATCTCGATCCCGACGGTCGCATCGGGCCGGGCAAGATCGAACTCCTGGAGCAGATCGCCGCCTTCGGGTCGATTTCGGCCGCCGCGCGCGGCATGGAGATGTCCTACAAGCACGCCTGGGACCTGGTGGAAGACATGAACCGCGTCTTCGGCAAGCCGCTGGTGGCGGCGCAGACTGGCGGCCGCAAGGGCGGTGGCGCCCAGCTGACACCTGTCGGGCTGGCGGTTGTCAGCCGCTATCGCGCCATCGAGCGCGCGGCGACGGCGGCCGCAGCCGCGCATATGGACGCGCTGCAGGCGGAGATCGATGCCGGATGAGCAACGGCGTTGCGGTGGGCAGGTAGAGGCGCCGGCTACTCAGGCTTGCGCAGCAGATAGGTGTCCATGATCCAGCCCTTGCGCTGGCGGGCGTTTTCACGAGTGCGGACGATCTCGTCCTCGACGTCGCCGAGCCGGCCCTGGATGAGGATTTCGTCCGGCGTGCCGAGATAGGCCCCCCAATGGATGATGGCATCCTTGTCCGAGACAGTCTGAAAGGAACATTTGCCGTCCAGCATCACCACGGTGCTGGTGGCATTGCCGGGTAAGCCTTCTTCGGTCAGCCGGCGGCCCGTGGTCACCAGGAAGGGGTCGCCAATGCGGTTGAGCGCCATCCTGTGGCCGGCTGCCAGCGCCTGGATGGCGGTGATGCCGGGGATGACTTCCAGCTCAAAGGAGACATTGCCGCGCCGGGTGACGCGCTCAAGGATGCGCAGCGCTGAATCGTAGAGCGACGGGTCGCCCCAGATCAGGAAGGCACCGCAGCCGTCCTCGCCGATTTCATCGCGCACCAGCCGCTCGTAGATGCCGGCGATTTCCTCGTGCCAATCGTCGACCGTGGCGAGATAGGATAGCGCCGGCTCGGCGCGAACCGGTACGTCGAATTCGACGCGGCGGGAGTTCGGATTGGTGACGAAGCGGTCGCAGATCGCGCGGCGCAGGTCGGCGAGCTCGTTTTTCTTCGCACCCTTGTCGGGAATGAAAAGCACATCGGCTCGGTTCAGGCCGTTGATGGCCTGTACCGTCATATGTTCGGGATTGCCGGCGCCGATGCCGATGACGAGAAGCCTGCGCATGGGCGCTGTCCTGCCCGATCGCAGACGACCTGTCCAGTGTTGGCACCGGGTCGGCGGCCGGTCTTGGCGACGACGGAAGGGCTTTGAACGGGCGGTCGAAGCAAGTAGGGTCGGACAGGCTTGTTGGGAAGGGAATCGCTTCGATGGTCCGCATTGCGCTGACGCTCGGCCTCGCGCTTGTCGCGGCTCCTGCCTTCGCCAACGATTCCACCGCGGAACTGGGTGCCGGCGGGTTGATCCTGTCGCGCAACGACGTCGTCTCGATGGACAGCGAGGACCTGTTCATCTCGCGCGACAAGGTGACGGTGGACTATGTCTTTCGCAATACGTCGGACAAGGATGTCTCGACCGTCGTCGCTTTTCCCTTGCCGGAAATCGAGGCCAATCCCTATGAGATGCCATCCATTCCGGATGAAGGCAGCGACAATTTCCTCGGCTTCGAGGTGACGGTTGACGGTGCATCCGTCAAACCCGAACTGGAGCAGAAAGCCTTCGCGGTCGGCGTCGATGTCGGCGCGGAGCTTAAGGCGCAGAACGTACCGCTCTATCCTTATGGCAAGGTGGTGCTGGATGCGCTCGCCAAGCTGCCGCAACAGGTGGCCGACGACTGGCTGGCACGCGGCATCATCGTCATGGACGACTTTGACGACGGTACCGGCTGGAAAAGCGTGCGCTCGCCCTTCTGGCAGCTGCGCTCGACTTTCTGGTGGCGTGCGACCTTCCCGGCCAACAAGGCCGTGCATGTCGCGCACCGTTACAAGCCGAGTGTCGGCGCCACGGCGGGCCTGAATTTCTTCTACGACGGTAAATTCCAGGGCGAGTATGACAGCTACAAGCGCACCTACTGCATGGACAATGCCTTCGAGGCCGGTGTGCGCAAGGCGCAACAAAATAATACCGACGCCGTCCCGCAGCTTTATGAAAGCCGTATCGCCTATATCCTGACAACCGGCGGCAACTGGGCGACCGGCAGCATCGGCAAATTCAAGCTGACCGTCGACAAGGGCGACGCGCAAAGCCTGGTTTCGTTCTGCGGCGATGGTGTCCGCAAGGTCGGGCCGACCACCTTCGAAATGACCGCGGAGAATTACGTGCCGGAGCGCGACATCAACATATTGCTGCTCGACCGGCCCGACAGCGAAGGCGGAACCGGCAACTGATGTTTGTGTCCATTCATGTCGCGATTGCCGAGAATGGCGTGATCGGGCGCGAGGGCGGTTTGCCCTGGCGCCTGTCCACGGACCTGAAGCGTTTCAAGGCCGATACGCTGGGCAAACCCATCGTCATGGGGCGCAAGACCTGGGACAGTTTTCCCAGGCGCCCACTGCCGGACCGGCTGAATATCCTGGTAACCCGGGACGCGGCATTGCGCGCCGACGGCGCCGAAGTGGCGCATTCGCTGGAGGACGCATTGACGCTGGCGCGTATCCGCGGGCGCTGCATGGCGGGCGTCGACGAGATTTGCGTGATCGGCGGGGCGCAGATCTATGCCCAGGCATTGCCCTTGGCCGACCGGCTGCACGTCACCCACGTGCTAGCGGCGATCGACGGCGATGCTTATTTTCCGGTGATTGATCCACAGGTCTGGCGCGCTGTCTCGTCGCTCGACGTGCCGGCCGGCGAGAAGGACAGCCATCCGACCCGTCACGTCGTTTATGAGCGTCGTACCGGCTGACCGGGGACAAAGCGTCGCGGTCGAAGCGGATGGAAGAAGAGTGGCTTGGGACCCCGACGCGTTGAAAGCGCGTCATGGCATCCCTATAGAAGGACAGTACGGATTTGCGCCGACTTTCGGCGCATGAGGGATTCCAGCGAAAGGACATTCATGCCCTGGAACGACAAAAGTGGCGGCGGAGGCGGCCCCTGGGGAGGCGGCGGCGGTAACAACCAGGGCCCATGGGGGCAGGGACCGCGCGGTCCCGGCGGTCCACAGGGCTCGCCCCCCGATCTCGAAGACATCATCCGCCGTGGCCAGGACAGGCTGCGCAACGTGCTGCCCGGTGGCGGCAGCCCGGCTCTTTATCTGCTGATCGCACTGGTGCTGATCGCAGGCTGGCTGTTCAAGGCCGTCTATACCGTGCAGCCCGACGAGGTTGCGGTCGAGCTGCGCTTCGGCAAGCCGAAGGCCCAGCTTTCCGAACCTGGTCTGCATTTCCACTGGTGGCCGGTCGAGACGGTCGAGACCGCCAAGATTTCCGAACAGCTGGTCAATATCGGTGGCGGCGCCCGCAGCGGCAACACATCGGGCCTGATGCTGTCGGGCGACCAGAACATCGTCAACGTGCAGTTCTCCGTCGCCTATCAGGTGGCTGACCCACGCACCTATCTGTTCGATGTCGCCGATCCCGACGAGATGCTGAAGCAGGTGGCCGAGAGCGCGATGCGCGAAGCCGTCGGCCGGCGTCCGGCGCAGGATATTTTCCGCGATGACCGCCAGGGCATCGCGACCGCCGTGCGCGAAAACATCCAGGCGACGCTGGACAGCTACAAGGCCGGTCTGACCATCAACGCCGTCTCCATCGAAGATGCAGCGCCGCCACGCGAAGTGGCCGATGCTTTCGACGAAGTGCAGCGCGCCGAACAGGACGAGGACCGCTTCGTCGAAGAGGCGAACCAGTATTCCAACCAGAAGCTCGGTGCCGCGCGTGGTCAGGCTGCGCAGGTTCGTGAAGAGGCTGCCGCCTACAAGAACCGTGTCACGCAGGAAGCGGAGGGTGAGGCACAGCGCTTCATCTCCGTCTATGACGAATACGCCAAGGCGCCGGAAGTGACGCGCCAGCGCATGTATCTGGAGACGATGGAGAAGGTGCTGAAGGATTCCAGCAAGGTGATCGTCGAGCCGGGCAGCAACGGTCAGGGGGTTGTTCCCTATCTGCCGTTGCCGGCATTGCAGCCGCAGGCTTCGGGAGGGAACCGCTAATGGCCAATCGTCTCCCAGCCATCGTGGTGGCGGTCGCCATCATCCTGTTCCTGCTCTATTCCTCGGTGTTCGTGGTCAACGCCCGCCAACAGGCGATCGTGCTGCGCTTCGGCGAGATCGTCGACGTCAAGACCGAGCCCGGCATCTATTTCAAGGCGCCGTTCGCTATGTTCGACGCCGACACCGTGCAGATGATCGAAAAACGCGTGCTGCGCTTCGATCTGGACAACATCCGTGTCCAGGTCTCGGGCGGCAAGTTCTACGAGGTCGACGCCTTCATCGCCTACCGCATCTCCAACCCGCGCGTCTTCCGTTCGGCGGTGTCTGGTCAGATCGAGCTTGCCGAACAGCGGCTCAAGACCCGTCTGGACGCAGCGTTGCGTCGTGTCTACGGCCAGCGCGCCTTCGAGGCCGCCCTATCCGAAGAGCGCGGCACGATGATGCTTGAGGTGCGCGATCAACTCCGTCCCGACGCGACGTCGCTGGGGCTGGAGATCGACGACGTCCGCATTCGTCGCACCGACCTGACGGCCGAGGTCTCGCAGCAGACCTATGACCGCATGAAGGCCGAGCGTCTTGCCGAGGCTGAAAGGCTAAGGGCGCGCGGCAACGAAGCGGCACAGCGCATCAAGGCCCGTGCCGACCGTGAGGTGATCGAAATCGTCGCCGAAGCGAACAAGGAGTCGGAAATCCTGCGCGGTGAGGGCGATGCCCAACGCAGTGCGACCTTCGCCAACGCCTACAATCGCGATCCGGCCTTCTTCGACTTCTATCGCTCGATGAATGCCTACGGAACGGCGCTGGATGGCGCCGGCACCACAATGCTGCTTTCGCCGAATTCGGAGTTCTTCCGCTACTTCCGCGATCCAGCCGGCAAGGCGGCTCCGGCCGCTCCCGCTAAGCCTGCGCAATAATTCGTGCAGGACTTTCTAGCCGCCATGGGTCTGGTCCTCGTTGCCGAGGGCCTGATCTATGGCGGTTTTCCACGTCTGGCCAAACGGCTGGCCGGCGAGATGCTCGGCATGCCGGAGGGCGCGCTGCGTATCGCCGGTCTGATGGTGATCGCCGTCGGCGTCGGTGTCGTCTGGCTGGTGCGCGGCTGACAAATACGCCATCCTGCGGGCTAGGGATTTGTTCGCCGCGGGTGGTAACGGCCGCAAACGTGCCTTATTTCTTTTAACACTGACATCGCGTCGCGCCAGACGCTGTTGCTGACTTGCCGGGAGGCCCTGATGAAATCCTATTCCATCCTCAGCGCGGCAAGGAAGACGCTTGTCGCCGCCACGGCGGCGCTGGTCGTCGGTACGTCAGCCGTCTCGTTCGCGGCCGCACAGCCGCAGTCGTACGCCAACGGGCCGGCCTCAGTGGCCGACCTCGCGGAAGGCCTGCTCGGCGCGGTCGTCAACATTTCTACGTCGCAGATTGTCAAGGGCAGCGAAGGACCGGGCGCCGTACCGATGCCGCAGTTGCCGGAAGGGTCGCCTTTCCAGGATTTCTTCAACGATTTCTTCAAGGACAAGGGGGGCAACAAAGGCGGCTCGCAGAAGGTGCAGTCGCTGGGCTCCGGCTTCGTCATCGACGCCAATGAAGGCATCGTGGTGACCAACAACCACGTCATTGCCGACGCCGACGACATCGAGGTGAATTTCTCCGACGGCGTCACGCTGAAGGCAAAGCTCATCGGCACCGACACCAAGACCGACATCGCCGTGCTGAAGGTGGACCCCAAGGGCCACAAGTTGACGGCAGTGAAGTTCGGCGATTCCAACAAGATGCGCATCGGCGACTGGGTGATGGCGATCGGCAATCCGTTCGGCCTCGGCGGTACGGTGACGCTGGGTATCGTCTCGGCGCGCAACCGCGACATCAATTCCGGCCCATATGACGATTTCATCCAGACCGACGCCGCCATCAACCGCGGCAATTCGGGCGGTCCGCTGTTCAACATGAACGGCGAAGTCATCGGCATCAACACCGCCATAATCTCACCTTCGGGTGGCTCGATCGGCATCGGCTTCTCCATCCCCGCGCAACTTGCCGCCGGCGTGGTCGAGCAGCTGCGCCAATTCGGCGAAACGCGCCGCGGCTGGCTCGGCGTACGCATTCAGCCGGTGACCAGTGACATCGCCGAGAGCCTCGGCATGAAGGAACCCAAGGGCGCTTTGGTGGCCGGCATCATCAAGGGCGGTCCGGTTGACAACGGCACCATTCAGGCCGGCGACGTCATCACCAAGTTCGACGGCAAGGATATCGCTGAAACGCGCGACCTGCCGCGCGTGGTCGCCGAGAGCCCGGTCGGCAAGGCGGTCGACGTGGTGATCGTGCGCAAGGGCAAGGAGCAGACGGTGAAGGTCACGCTCGGCCGGTTGGAGGATGGCGAGAAACTCGCCTCCGCCGACGAGAGCAAACCCAGCGACAGCAAGGGCGCGCCGGTGGCGGCTGCCTCGGTGCTCGGCATGTCGATCGGCGAGTTGAACGACGAGACGCGTAGCAAGTTCGGCATTGCTGCTGATGTATCGGGCGTGGTCATCACCGATGTCGCCAAGGATTCGGCCGCCTCCGAACGCGGCATCCAGCCGGGCGAAGTGATCACCGAGATCGCGCAGGAATCGGTCTCGAAACCCAAGGACGTCATGGACCGCATCGCGGCACTGAAACAGCAAGGCCGCAAGAACGCGCTTCTGATGCTGGCGTCCAAGACCGGCGAACTGCGTTTCGTCACGATCCGGATGGATTGATTCCGGAAAACGGCGCAACGGGTTGACTTAAAAAGAAGAAAGGGCGGCTAGCGGGCCGCCCTTTTCTGTTTTTCCCAACCCTGGCGCTTCAGACTGTAAAAAGCGTGCGGGCGCAGACGCGTGTATTCTTCAGGAACCAGCGGGTGGTCAAAATCGCGCGACGGGTCTGCCGTCATGCCGATACGTTCCATGACAGCAGTCGAGCGGCGGTTCTCGCGTACGGCGAAGGAAACGATTTCGTCCAGACCAAGCGTCTCGAAGCCGAAGGCGAGCCATGCGCGTGCGGCCTCGGCAACGTAGCCATGGCCCCAGAACTCCGGCGCAAGGCGCCAGCCGATTTCGACAGAACCCTTCGGCAGGGCGGGAAGATAGTCGGCATCATAGAGGCCGACGAAGCCGATGCATTCGCCGGTCGCGGCTACCTCCACTGGTGCAAAACCGTAGCCGTGGCTGTCGATCCAGGCGCGCAACTCGTCCATCTTGGCGTCGGACTGCGCGCGATCGCGCCGGAACGGAAAGAACTCCATCACCTGCTTATCGGAATTGATGAGATGGAAGAGGGACCGGTCGCGCTCTTCCCAGTTGCGCAAGATCAGTCTTTCCGTACGGATCGGGATCATGTGGCGAAATCTTCCTGCCTGTAACCTTGCAGATAGAGCAGGGCGGTCAGGTCGCCATGGTCGATGCGCACTCTGGCCTGGGCGGCCACCGAAGGCTTGGCATGCAGCGCGACACCCATGCCCGACAGCTGGATCATGTCGAGGTCGTTGGCGCCGTCACCAACGGCGACGGCATCCGCCGGCGTGAGGCCGAGCCTGGCGGCGATGTCGATGAGCGCATCCGCCTTGGCGGCGCGGCCGAGGATCGGCTCCGCCAC
This sequence comes from Mesorhizobium sp. 2RAF21, assembly GCF_052115345.1. NCBI lineage: Bacteria > Pseudomonadati > Pseudomonadota > Alphaproteobacteria > Hyphomicrobiales > Phyllobacteriaceae > Mesorhizobium > Mesorhizobium sp. 2RAF21. The sequence continues at coordinate 48,985 of NZ_JBFRGM010000004.1, forward strand.
CTCGCCGGTGAAGCGACCGTCGCGCTCGACCAGGCGGTTGGCGCGGTTTTCATGGAAACCTAGCATCGTGGCGATACGGCTGGTGAAGACGTCGAAGCCGCCCGAGACCAGCGCGGTATGGGCACCGGCCTTGCGCATCGTCTGCACCAAAGCGCGGCCTCCGGAAGCCAGTGTGAGCCGATTGGCGATGATGCGGTCGACCACCGCGGTGTCGAGATCCTTCAGAAGCGCGACGCGCTCGCGCAATGCTGGTTCAAAGGCAATCTCGCCATTCATCGAACGGGCGGTGATCGCCGCCACCCGTTCCTTCAGTCCGACTTCGTCGGCGAGTTCGTCGATGCATTCCTGGTCGATCATGGTCGAATCCATGTCGGCGATTAGGATTTTCTTGCGTCGCGTCGCTTCGTCCTGGATGGCGAAGTCAACGGGGTTGGAACCGAGCGCGGTAGCGAGCGCGGCTGCGGTCTCCCGGCTGTCGGCGCCTGACGGCAGGACGAGATCGCAGGCGATCGTCTCGCCCAACCAACGCGTCGCGCTTGCGCCGACCGCCTGCGAGGCTTTATTCGCTAGGGCCGGCGTGAGTGCGCCGCCGGCTGGATTGGAGACGAGCGTGGCGACGAGCGGCATGGAGGAGACCCTGCGGGAGGTGGCCGACGAAGGCCGCGTGAAGGATGCGGTCCTGATAGCCGGCCCGACTGCCAGCGGCAAGTCGGCGCTGGCGCTGGAGGTGGCCGAGCGCTTCGGCGGTGTCATCGTCAACACCGATTCTATGCAGGGTTATTCGATCCTCAACGTGCTGACAGCGCGGCCTGCGCCGGCGGATCTCGCCCGGGTTCCGCATTTCCTTTACGGCCATGTCCACCCTTCGACCGCCTATTCGACCGGCGCCTGGTTGCGGGACGTCGAACGGCTGATCGACGAAGGCGCGCTGGCCGGTCGCCCTCCGGTCTTCGTCGGCGGCACCGGGCTTTATTTCAGGGCGCTGGCCGAAGGCATTTCAGCGATGCCGGATATCCCGGCGCATATCCGCGACCGCTGGCGTCACGAACTGGTCGAGCGCGGCGCGCCACGGCTGCACCGCGAACTGATGCACAGGGATTCGGCCACGGCCATGTTGTTGCGACCGAGCGATGGTCAGCGCATCGCCAGGGCGCTGGAAGTTCTGGATGCGTCGGGCCGTTCGATCCGTTCGTGGCAGGCCGAGCGTGGTCGCCCGTTGATCGATCGCGCCAGCGCGCATTTCTTCGTCATCGAACCAGACCGGGATGCCTTGACCCAACGCATCAACCGACGATTCGACGCGATGATCGACCAGGGTGCCATGGAGGAGGTACGCCAGATCCTGGCGCTCCATCTCGACCCGGCGCTGCCGGCCGTCAAGGCAATCGGCGTGCGTGAGCTTCAGTCCGTGCTGGCGGGCGAGATGGAAGCCGAAAAGGCGATGGAAATGGCCAAGATCGCCACCCGGCAATACGCAAAGCGGCAATCCACCTGGTTTCGCAACCAGTTCGGCGAGGAATGGCGAAGATTGTCGCCGGGCGAAGACATGGCGACCATCATTCGCATGTCGATCGAAAAGAGAAATCGATAGAATTCTCAGTATTAACGCTGCTTTTTCAAGGCTTGTTCAAGTTAACTGCGGCGTAAGCCTATCCGTGCCATAACCATCCGGCGTTGCAGTAGGCTGGGTGCAGATGCATTTTCACAAGGCGGAACACGCCTTCTTCGTCTTTATCTTTGTCATCGTCGCCGCCGGCATGGTGACGTTGCATGCCCACGGCGTGGTGGAGACCGCGACGGCCCAGATCGGCGATGGCGCGGCGTTGGACAGCGTCGCATATATCGGCACGCTGCTGTTTGCCATCGGCGTGCTTTTGGCCACCGCCTTCTTCTTTGGCGTGTTCTTCATCTACCCGCTGATCCGCGATCAGGTGCGCGAGGAGGGAAAGTTGCGGGCGATGACGGCGACGCTGAGCGCCCGTTCCGAGACACTTGAGCAGGCGGCGCTGACAGATGCGCTGACAGGCATGCAGAACCGGCGGTTTTTCGACGACGCGCTGCGCGAATACATCGCGGAATTCCATCGCATCGGCAAGCCGGTCGGGCTGATGATCCTCGATCTCGACCATTTCAAGAGCGTCAACGATACCCATGGCCACGATATCGGCGACGAAGTGCTGCGCTCGGTCGCCGGCTGCCTCAAGGGCATGACCCGCTACCACGATGTCGTGGCTCGGCTGGGCGGCGAGGAGTTCGGCATTGTGACCCCGAATATGGACGCGGAACTACTGACGCGTTTCGCCGAGCGCATCCGCAAGGGCGTCGCCAATCTGGCCATCGTCAACGGCAATGTGCGGCTGAAGGTCACCACCAGCGTCGGGCTGGCGGTTTGGGACCATTCCGAGACGGCCGAGGCCTTCTACCGCCGCGCCGACAAGCAGCTCTACGAGGCCAAGCGCCAAGGCCGTAACCGCGTGTGTGCTTAGGCCGGGCAGAGCGTCAATTCAGTTGAATTTTGAAATGGCGAACGAGCCGGCCAGGCTGGGCTCGCTCCGTCGGTTCAATCGTTCAGGGGTTTGAGGCCGAACGTCATCGGCTTCAGCCCGTAACGCGTGTCGAAATCGTCGTCATGCGGCGGGCGCGGCGCGGCCGGCTGCCGGTAGTCCGGGTCGCCGGGCTGGCGTGTGGCGTCGGCCATTTCGGAGAAATTCATCGCCGGCTGTGGCTTCGGTACGTTGCGCAGTTTTTCGACGATGCCGACGAGATCGACCTCGCCGTCACCGGAAGGTGCTTCCATGGAGTGTTTGGCTGTGCCGGGAATCAGGCTGCGATCCAGCTTCTCGAACTTCAGCCGCATGGTGGTGGCGACGCCCTCACCGAAGGCGATTGCCTCGCGCTGTCCCATCGAGGACAGGAAAGCAAGGCTGGAGGCGGAGGAGTCGGCAATGGCTGAACGGATGATCGCCTGGTCCTGTTCGTTGGACAGGCGCATGGCGAAGAAGGTCGAGCATTGCGACAGGATGGTCGGGTCGAGCTCGCCCGGGCGCTGCGTGACGACGCCGAGATAGCAGCCATATTTGCGGCCTTCCTTGGCGATGCGCGACAGTGCGTGTCGGGTCGGCGCGAAGCCGAGGCGCGGATCGGCCGGCATGTAGCGATGCGCTTCTTCGCACAAAAGCAGCAGCCTGAGCCGCCCCTCGCTCCACAGCGCGAGATCGAAGGCCAGCCGCGCGAGAACCGAACAGACCGAGTTGACGACCTCGGACGGCAGGCCCGCCATTTCGAAACAGGTTACCGGCCGGCCGTGATGCGGCACGCGGAAGATGTTGCCGACCGTTTCGTGGATGGTGTCCTCGATCAGGCGTGAATTGAACATGAAGCGGTAGCGCGGGTCTGCGACGGCCGATTCGATACGCAATTTGAGCGACTTCAGTGCCGGCCGCTCGGCCTTGCTTTCGAGCAGGCCCATGCGGTCATCGATCTGCTTCACCAGATCGGCGATCCGGTAGGGGACCGGTGTGTCGGCGGTCATGGTGTCGGCGCCGCGGCGCACATAGGCGACACCGTTGCCGGTGCGGTAGAGATGCTTCACCACCGGAATGAGATCGCGCAGAATGTCGACCTCCTCGGGCGGTGCCTCGCGACCACGGAACAGCACTTCGGCGAATTCCTCGAGGCGGAACATCCAGAAGGGCAGATCGAGCGTCGAAGCGTCGATCTTGACGCACTGGTCCTTCAGCGAAGAGGCGAATTCATTGTGCGGATCAAGGATCAGTACGCGCAGGTCAGGCCGCGCCGCGATCGCCTTGCGCAGCAGCAGCGAAACGGCTGTCGACTTGCCGACACCAGTGGTGCCGACCACGGCGAAATGCCGGGTCAACGTGTCGTCGACGGCAATCCTGGCCGCGATCGCCTCGTCCTGCGACAGTGTGCCGATGGCCACCGAAGGACGGCCGGCGAGGTCGTAGACGGCCTCGAGATCGCGGCTGCGGATGCGGTGGGCAACCGCGCCGATATGCGGGTATATGGTGATACCACGGTCAAAGAACGGTTTGGCGCCGGGCTCGAAACCATCGCGCACCTCGCCGACCAGTTCGACGCTGACCTCGATCGGGTTCAGGCCTTCGGCGTTCCAGGCAAGATCGGCCTTGGCGATCGCATAGACCAGACCGACCGTGCGGCTGTTGCCCAGATTGATGGAGATCATCTTGCCGACAGCCCATTGGCCACCGGCGGAACCATCTTCGCCGTCAGCGAAAGCGCTGATGGTGGCGCGGGCGCCGTCGCAGCGGACGACATGGCCGAGGATGCGCTTGTCAGTCTGAGCGGCGTCGCGTCGCTCCTGCGATACCGGCTCGCCGCCGGAGACTGCACGTTCGACAAACATCAACGAGGGGATCCCCACTACCTCAGCGAACTCTAATATGGTTCGGTTAAAGTCGCGTGTGAGGGGATGGTTTAGCAGCGGTTAAGGGCGGCGCGACAATTTGAACAATCCGGCAAAAGTCCCTTCCAGTTCATGCTTCATATGATATGTTGGACAAATGTCTGATATATCGAATGATCTTTCGGCAAGGATCGCCGATCGCATCCGCGCCGAACGGACGCTGCGGAACTGGTCACTGGCAGAGCTTGCCGAGCGTTCCGGGGTGTCCAAGGCGATGCTCAGCACCATCGAGCGTGCTTCGACGAGCCCGACCGCACCGATCCTGGTGCGCATCGCCACGGCTTTCGAGATGACACTGTCCAGCCTCATCGCCCGTGCCGAATTGCAGGGCGGCGGTGTTGCCCGGCGCAAAGACCAGCCTGAATGGCGCGACCCCGGCACTGGCTATGTGCGCCGCCATCTGTCGCCGCAGACTGATATGCCGATGGAACTCGTGCAGGTCGAATTGCCGGCCGGCGCGCGCGTCAACCTGCCTGCTGCTTCCTATGCCTTCATCCGCCAGCAGATCTGGCTGATGGCAGGGCGGCTCGACTTCACCGAAGGCGAGGTGGTGCATTATCTGGAGCCGGGCGATTGCCTGGCGCTCGGCGCGCCGGCCGATTGCAGTTTCTTCGCGCCCGGTCCGGAGCCGGCCCGCTACATCACCGCACTTATCAGGACCTGACCATGCCGCGCTTGCCGAAGCGAAACCACAATGGTGGGCCGCCGCTCGATGACTACAAGGGGCCGGCCTGGGGCAAGGGCGACCCGCACCGTTTCATGCATTGGCGGAGCGCCCACAAGGCGGCATGGAAGCCGAAATCGCGCGACATCGCGTTGTTCAGACTGGCCAAGGCGGAAGCGGTCGGGCTGACTTATGAGGAATACACGCTGGAATTGCTGGAGCGCGGCCACCACCTCAGCGCCGACGACGGCACCCGCGTCGATGAAATCAAACGGTCGCGCAAGCGCCGCGGCTTTAGCCATTTCGATTGAGCGTTTTGGCTCTTCCCATCAGCGAGAAGACAAAAGATGAGTTCCATCGAAATCAGACCCCTTGTCCGCTCGTTCGAGACATTGCGGGCGCTGGCCGAAATCCTGGTCGAGACCGTCGCGGCCGGCGGATCGGTGAGTTTCATGCATCCGCTGCCGCTGGATGCGGCCATCGCGTTCTGGGATGATTCGCTTGCGGCGGCGGCGCGGGGCGAGCGGGTGGTGCTTGGCGCCTTCGAAGGCGACGATTTGATCGGTACGGTCACGCTGCTGCTCAGCCTGCCGCCCAACCAGCCGCATCGGGCGGAAATCGCCAAGCTGATGACCCGGACGAGCCATCGGGGCAGGGGCGTCGCCACCCGGCTGATGCTGGCCGTCGAAGAGCTGGCCGTGCGGTGTGGCCGCACACTGCTGGTTCTCGATACGGCCGAAGACGGAGGGGCCGCCGCCCTATACGCGAAGCTTGGCTTCATCCTGGCCGGCGAAATCCCGGACTACGCCTTGAAGCCACATGGTGGTCTGACCGGCACGCTTCTGTTCTGGAAACGCATAGGTTCGGCCGGACAAACGCCGATAATCGCAAACGCCTTGAAGGATTTCGCTCAATGACATTCGCGATCGCACTCGAAGATCCGGCCAAACCGGACATCATCGCCCTGCTGGAGGACGGCGAGCGCTATGGGGCGTCGCTCTATCCCGCGGAAAGCAATCATTTCCTGTCCATCGAGAGCCTGCGGGCCAACAATGTGCGCTTCGTGGTTGCGCGGGACGCTGGCGGCATCGCCGTGGCAACGGGCGCGCTGGCGCTGAATGACGATTGGGCGGAACTGAAGCGCATGTGGGTTGTGCCGGCGGTACGCGGTAAGGGGCTGTCCAAGGCGCTGCTCGCCGATCTCGAAGGCAAGGCGCTGGAGGCAGGCATCGGCCTACTCCGTCTGGAGACCGGGGTCGACAATCACGAGGCGCTCGGCCTCTATGACCGCAGCGGTTTCGTACGGCGCGGGCCGTTCGGCGATTATCGCCCCGATCCGCTCAGCGTCTTTATGGAAAAGCGGCTGGCCTAGTTCGCCCGCATCGCATCCGTGGGAACACCGAAGCCGGACCGGCCCAACGTGCCGGCCCGGCCGCCCACCGCCTAACCCTTGTGATGCACATCCTGAAGGCCGTAGACCGGCGTCGGGATGCCGGCTTGGCGAGCCTTCAATTGCAGCGACAGGAATTGCGAATAATGGCGCGACTGGTGCAGGTTGCCGCCGTGGAACCACAGCGCTTCCTGCTGTGTCGGCTTCCACATGTTGCGCTGTTCGCCTTCCCACGGGCCTGGGTCCTTGGTGGTGCTGGAGCCTAGACCCCAGCATTTGCCGACCTTGTCGGCCACGTCCTGGCTGATCAGTTCCGCCGCCCAGCCGTTCATCGAGCCATAGCCTGTGGCATAGACGATGACGTCGGCCGGCAGTTCGGTGCCGTCTTCGAGCAGGACGGAATGGTCCTTGATTTCCTTTACCTGGCCGCGTTTCAACTTGATCTCGCCATCGATGATCAGCTGCGAGGCGCCGATGTCGATGTAGTAGCCCGAGCCACGCCGCAGATACTTCATGAAGAGGCCGGAGCCGTCGTCGCCCCAATCCAGCATGAACCCCGCCTTTTCCAGGCCTTGGTAGAAGGCCGCGTCTCGTTCCTTCATCTGCTGGTAGAGCGGGATCTGGAACTCGTGCAGGATCTTGTACGGCACCGAGGCGAAGATCAGGTCGGCCTTGGCGGTGGTGACGCCATTGGCCACCGCCTGTTCGGAATAGAGCGGGCCGAGCCCGACATCCATCAGCGTATCGGATTTCACGATATGGGTGGTCGAGCGCTGCACCATGGTGACATCGACGCCGTTCTCCCAAAGGGCCGCGCAGATGTCGTGGGCCGAGTTGTTGGAGCCGATGACGACCGCTTTCTTGCCGGTATATCTGTCGGGGCCCGGGTGCCTTGAGGAATGGTGCTGATCGCCCTTGAACGTCTCCATGCCCTTGTATTTCGGCAGATTGGCGCGGCCCGACATGCCGGTGGCGAGCACCAGTTGCTTCGGTCTCAGCACGATATCCTTGCCGTCGCGCCGCACCGTGACAGCCCATTCCTTCTTCTTGTCGTCATAGACGGCGCTTTTGGCCTCGGTGGATGACCAGTAATTCAGCTCCATCACCTTGGTGTACATTTCCAGCCAGTCGCCGATCTTGTCCTTGGGCGAAAAGACCGGCCAGTTCTTCGGAAAATCGATGTAGGGCAGGTGGTCATACCAGACCGGGTCGTGCAGGCAGAGCGACTTGTAGCGCTTGCGCCAGGAATCGCCTGGCCGTTCATTGCGCTCCACGATGATGGTGGGCACGCCGAGCTGCCTCAGCCGTGCGCCCAGCGCGATGCCGCCCTGGCCGCCGCCGATGATGAGGGTGTGTGGCTGCGTGGTGAAGCCGAGTTCGGCCACCTCCTTCTCGCGCTCTTCCTTCCAGCTCGGCCGGTTCCTGCCTTGACCATGCTTGGCGCCGAGCGGCCGGGTGAAGCCGGCTTTCTCCTCATGTCCCTTCAACTCGGCCATGGTGGTGAGCAAGGTCCAGATCTTGCCGTCCTTAACCCGGATGTGGCCGTAGCCGCGCGCAGCTTCGGTCTCGAAGGTGATCCAGCCCTCCAGCAGCCCCTCGTTTTCCGCGGCATCTTCGCCCTCGGCGATCGCGAAATTGGAGGGTTTGATGGCGCCAAGCTGGCTCTTCAGCATCGTCCTGATCTGGTCGCGACCCTCCAGCGTCTTGATGTTCCAGGTGAAGGCGACGAGATCGCGCCAGTAGCAATCGTCCTGGAAGAAGGAGACTGCTTTTTCGATGTCGCCTGCTGCCAGTGCGGTACCAAAATCAGCCAGCAACTTGGCGAGCTTTGCGTTGGGCGCCTTGTCGAGCATGTGGGTTCCTCCCATGGAATCATGATGATCGGTGTGGCTCCGCCGGAGCTGCCGGCTGGTCGGGAAAGTATCGGCAGAGACGGCGCCATTCGTCACGCCCCACCATAGTTTGGCGCGTTTTCAAGGATTTATCGCGCGTCGCGCCAGACAACGGCGTCCTCGCGAGAACGTGATGAGGCGCGCCGCAATGCCGCCGCCTCGCTTCGGGACCATGCTCGCACCGATATCTCAACCAGCGTTTAGGGGACGCTCGCAGGGGAGGTTTCGCAGAAGGGCACAAAACTGGAGCATGTGTCATGAACGCGAAGATTCTTGCGATAAGCCGCCGCGGGAGAGGGGCGGCACTAGCCCTTATTCTTGCTTTTGGCGGTATGGTCGGCACACCGCTGACGTTGCCCGCCTTTCAGCCGGCGCAGGCGGCCACTGTCTCAATGGCGGTGCGCGAGCGGCTTACTGAATACGGCGTCTGGCAAATCTCGCGCCGCTATGGCGAGGTTTGGGTGCCTTCCGTCGCGGTCGCATGGCGGCCATACACGGTGGGGCGTTGGGTGTGGACCGACGACGGCTGGTATTGGGAATCCAGCGAGCCTTTCGGCCCTGTCGTCTTCCACTACGGCCGCTGGGCCTATGACGACGATCTGGGTTGGATCTGGATCGCGGGCGACGAATGGGCGCCGGCTTGGGTGGTCTGGCGCCAGAGCACGGACTATGTCGGCTGGGTGCCGGCACCGCCGCCGGAGGAACGCGTGGTGTTCCGCGACGTGTGGTGGTCCTTCGTGCCGGTGGCGGCGATCGGTGCCGTCGAAATCCTGCCGGCGCTGCGCCCTGTCGAAAACAATGTGACCATCGTGCGCAACACCACCATCATCGAGCAGCGCGTGGTGGTGAACAACATCTACAACAACTCCACCGTGCAGGTGGAGAACCGGACCGTGCCCATCAACGCCGGGCCGGCGTTGGCGGCGTTGCCAAGGCCGGTCGTGGCGGCTGTGAGGGCCGCGAACATCGTGCCGCCGGCCAGGGGTTCGTTCGCACCGGGCAAGCTGGATGCGTCGAAGGCCGGCGAGGTCAAGCGGAGGGCAGCATCACTGCAACCAGGACAGCCTTTGCCTGTACCCGGCAAGCCTGCCACGGCGCCTGCTGGTGTCGCTCCCGTGGCGCCGAACGCGGCTGTGCCGACGAAACCAAACGGCGCGACTGCCGGCAAACCAGCGGTAACCGCGCAACCGGTGGTGCCGTCGAAACCCTTAGGAAACGCGCCGGCCGGGGTTGCACAGCTTCCGCTCAGGAAGCCGTTGCCACCTGCAGCACAGGCAAGCTCCGGATCGCCTGCAGCCAAGGCCAACATCGTCAAGAAGAAGACGGTGCAGCAGTCAGTGCAAGTACACAACCTACCGCACAAGCCGACACCGCCAAGTCCGGCGGTTGCGCAGCGCCACCGCGCGAACGCGGCGGTCGCACAAGGCAATGGCCGGCCACCGCACCACGCGGCGGCGAAACCAGTGCCTCAGCACCAGATGGCGCGCGTGAATGCGCCGCACCGGCCACAGGCCGCGCCGCATAAGCCGCCGCCGGCAGCGCGCAAGCCGGTGAAATGCGATCCGCACGATCCGCGCTGCAAGCCGCACGGCTGAGCGCTGCTGCGGTCAGGGACTGCCAGATGCCTCGCCGCGACCACCTCAGGGCAAGGTCGCGGCGAATGGCGTTGGTTCGGCGAGCACGAAGACGGCGGCTTGGCCGTTGCAAAATCAGTGCGATATCCCGGTTGACAGCGCTTCGTGCTTGCACCTATTGTCCGCCACCATGAAGACGGCACTCATTCTCGTAGGAAGGCGCGTGGGCAAGGCGGTGTAACCGCCAGGCGAAAACCTCCCATGCGCAACACACAGGCTCCCTCGGGGGCCTTTTTTATTATCCAAACCATGACCAGACGACCAGCAAGAGCTTGAAAAAGCAGGAAAAAGACGGAACCGAACCCATGAGCAACGGACAAAGCGAGCGGCGTGAGATGACAGGCGCCGAAATGGTTGTGCAGGCGCTGATCGACAATGGCGTCAAGCATCTTTTCGGATATCCGGGCGGCGCGGTCCTTCCGATCTATGACGAGCTTTTCCAGCAGGACGCTGTGCAGCACATCCTGGTGCGCCACGAACAGGGCGCCGGCCACGCGGCGGAAGGCTATGCGCGCTCGACCGGCAAGGCGGGTGTCATGCTGGTCACCTCCGGCCCCGGCGCTACCAATGCGGTGACGCCGCTGCAGGACGCGCTGATGGATTCGATCCCGCTGGTCTGCCTCACGGGCCAGGTGCCGACCTCGCTCATCGGCTCGGACGCCTTCCAGGAATGCGACACTGTCGGCATCACGCGGCCCTGTACCAAGCACAATTGGCTGGTGAAGGACGTCAACGAACTCTCGGCCATCATCCACGAGGCCTTCCATGTCGCTACCACCGGCCGGCCGGGCCCGGTGGTCGTCGACATTCCGAAGGACGTGCAGTTCGCCAGGGGCATCTATACGCCGCCGCAGACGGCGCCGCGCACCTCCTATCAGCCCAAGGTCCAGGGCGATCTGGAGAAGATCAAGGCCGCGGTCGAAATGCTGGCTGGCGCAAAGCAGCCGATCATCTATTCGGGCGGCGGCGTCGTCAATTCCGGCCCTGAGGCCAGCCATTTGCTGCGCGAACTGGTTGACCTGACGGGTTTCCCGATCACTTCGACGCTGATGGGGCTCGGCGCCTATCCGGCGTCGGGCAAGAACTGGCTCGGCATGCTCGGCATGCACGGCACCTACGAAGCCAATATGGCCATGCATGATTGCGACGTCATGCTGTGCGTCGGTGCCCGTTTCGACGACCGCATCACCGGCCGTCTCAACGCGTTCTCGCCGAATTCCAAGAAGATCCACATCGATATCGACCCGTCCTCGATCAACAAGAACGTGCGCGCCGATGTCGGCATTCTGGGCGATGTCGGCCGGGTGATGGAGGATCTGGTCCGGCTGTGGCGCGCCACTGCCAAGGCCGACAAGAAGGCGCTCTATCCGTGGTGGGAACAGATCGCCCGCTGGCGGGCGCGGGACTCGCTCGCCTATAAGCCAAGCAACGACGTGATTATGCCGCAATATGCGATCGAGCGTCTCTATGAACTCACCAAGGATCGCGACACCTACATTACCACCGAGGTCGGCCAGCATCAGATGTGGGCGGCGCAGCACTTCCACTTCGACAAGCCGAACCATTGGATGACTTCGGGCGGCCTCGGCACGATGGGCTACGGCCTGCCGGCGGCGCTCGGCGTGCAGATCGCCCATCCCGACTCACTGGTCATTGACATCGCCGGCGATGCTTCGGTGCAGATGACGATGCAGGAAATGAGCGCGGCGGTGCAATACGAGGCGCCGATCAAGATCTTCATCCTCAACAATCAGTACATGGGCATGGTGCGCCAGTGGCAACAGCTCCTGCACGGCAACCGGCTGTCGCATTCCTACACCGAAGCGATGCCCGACTTCGTCAAGCTGGCCGAAGCCTATGGTGGCCATGGTATCCGCTGCGAGAAGCCGGGCGATCTGGACGACGCCATCAAGGAGATGATCTCGGTCAAGAAGCCGGTTCTGTTCGACTGCCGTGTCGCCAATCTCGCCAATTGCTTCCCGATGATCCCGTCGGGCAAGGCGCACAACGAGATGCTGCTTCCCGACGAGGCAACGGACGAGGCTGTCGCCAACGCCATCGACGCCAAGGGCAGGGAGCTGGTGTGACGGATAGCGTGGCCTTGCCAGACGCGGCATAATCAACAAGTTAGCGTAAACGCCTGAGATCGAGATTCATCCGATGAATGCACAGCACCTTCAACCCACCGGCTCCGCCTACTTCATCGCCAAGGAAACGGAAGTACCGGAAAACCACACGCTGTCCGTGCTGGTCGACAACGAACCGGGCGTGCTTGCCCGCGTCATCGGCCTGTTCTCCGGGCGGGGCTACAACATCGAAAGCCTGACCGTCTCTGAGACCGAGCACGAGAAACACCTGTCGCGCATCACCATCGTGACGCGCGGCACGCCGCATGTGCTGGAGCAGATCAAGCACCAGCTCGAGCGCATTGTGCCTGTGCATCGGGTGGTCGACCTGACCGTGCGCTCGACCGAGCTCGGCCAGGAGCGGCCGCTGGAGCGGGAACTTGCCCTGGTCAAGGTGGCGGGAACGGGCGACAGCCGCGTCGAGGCGCTCAGGCTGGCCGACGCTTTCCGTGCCAGTGTCATCGACGCCAACACCGAACATTTCATTTTCGAGATCACCGGCAAGGGCTCGAAGATCGACCAGTTCATCGCCATCATGCGCCCGCTCGGCCTGGTCGAGATCTGCCGCACCGGCGTGGCGGCGATGAACCGTGGCCCGCAGGGGATGTAGGGCCGCGAAGGATTTCATGTCCGGGGCATTGTCACCGAGACAACAATTTTCGTGACTTGGACCGGCGGGTGGGTCAACTAGACTGACCTATTTGCCGGTTCTGTATCTGAAAACCGGCCCTATCCGAAAAGCCGCCATGTCCGTCGATACTTTCCTTGCCCTGCTGGTGTTTGCTTTCGTCACCTCGATCACGCCGGGGCCGAACAATTTCATGCTCCTGGCGTCGGGCGTGAATTTTGGCTTCACGCGCACCATCCCCCATATGCTGGGCATCGGTTTCGGCTTCCTGTCGCTGCTTCTGGCGGTCGGTTTCGGCCTCGGCACGGTGCTCACCGCCTTGCCGGCACTGCATATGGCCCTCAAGATCGCCGGCGGCGCATATCTGCTCTATCTCGCCTGGAAGATCGCGATGTCGCGTTCGATGGGTGGGCAGGCCAACGGCAAGACGCAGCCCATGACCTTCCTGGAAGCGACCGCCTTCCAGTGGATCAATCCGAAGGCCTGGGTGATGGCGATGACCGGCATGGCCCTCTACACGGACGCCGACAGGCCATTCCTGTCCGTGCTCTTGATTTCCATCGCTTTTGCGGTGGTCAACGTGCCATCGGTGTCTTGCTGGGCGGGTTTTGGCATGGCGCTGCGCGGCTTTCTGTCCGACCCGTCACGGCTCAAATGGTTCAACATTGCCATGGGCGTGCTCCTGGCGCTGACCTTGTGGCCGATGTTGCGCTGAGAAGCGCTTTTCGACTTCTCGGCAAGGCATTCCGGCAGGGGGCGCCGTTGTGCAGCGCACATTAAATCTTTGTAATGACGGCGTTTGCCCCTTTTTTGGCGGAGATTTGCGTTATTTTAGCGAATGACCCGCCGCGCGTGGCCATCGGATGGCGCTTGCGGAGGCGCTGATGGGTCGGATCGAGAGGGCCTTTGTCGGATCGCAGGAAAACATTCGCCGCACTTGGTGGGGCTGTCGCGATCGTGGCCGCAGGTCTCTATCTCTGGCCCGCGGGTGCGGCATGGGTCTGGCAAAAGCTGCCGTTCGGCCAGAAGGAGGTTGCCGCCCAGGCGGCGACCGATCTGAGCGGAGGCAAGGGCAAGGCAGGCAATCGCGCTGTCACTGTCGCGACAGCGGTCGCCAAGGTCACGGATTTTCCGGTTCAACGCTACGCTATCGGTTTTCTGGCTTCGCCGGCGGTGGCCAATATCAATGCCCGCGTCGCCAGCCAGGTGATGGCCATCGCCGTCACCGACGGCCAGATGGTCAAGCAAGGCGATCTGCTGATTTCGCTGGATGATCGCGCGCTGAAGGCGCAGGTCGAGAAGGACAAGGCGACGCTGGCCAAGGATCAAGCGCTGGCCGCAAGTGCCGATGCCGACCTTGCCCGCGCCCAGAACCTGCTCGCCAAGCAAGCCGGAACGCAACAGAGCTATGATCAGGCGCTGGCGGCCCAGAAGGCTGCTCACGCTACTGTGGCCGCCGACCAGGCGGCGATCGACGTCGACACCGTGCAACTGAGCTTCACCGCCATCACCGCGCCGATCTCCGGTCGACTCGGTGCCGTCAGCGTCAGCATCGGCGATCTCGTCACGGCCGGCGGCGCGACTGGTACCGGCGCGACACCATTGGTGACGATCACCGAAATGGATCCGTTGCGGGTCTCCTTCAATCTGCCGGAAGCTGACCTCAATCTTTTGCAGCAGGCGCTGGCGAAGCCGGGTTCAATCACGGTGACGCTGACCAAGGACGGCGATGCGAAGCCGATCGGCTCCGGCACGCTTGATTTTGTGAACTCCACGGTGGACACCGCGTCCGGCACCATCACGGCGCGTGCTACGGTGCCCAATGCCGACCTGAAGCTGTGGCCCGGGCAATATGTGAAGGTCACGGTCGATGCCGGCGCCATGCCGCAGATGGTGTCCGTGCCTACCGTTGCCATCCAGCCCAGCCAGAGCGGTTCGTTCGTCTATGTGGTCAAGGCCGACAACACTGTCGAGGCACGGCCGGTGGTAGTCGCGCTCACGCATGGTGAAGACAGTGCTATCGCCAGCGGCGTGAAGGGCGACGAAAAGGTCGTCGTCGATGGCCAGCTCAGCCTGAAGCCGGGTGCGGCGGTGCGCGAGGCAAGCGCCCAGGAAGGCACCGGCAAGACTGGAAGCGACAAGGGCGGCTCTGGCGACAGCAAGGCGCCGAAGTCGGCGGACAAAGCCACCAAGACCGAAACAGCGGGCTGACGAGCGATGATCTCCGAGTTCTGCATCCGCAGGCCTGTCGCCACATTGCTGATGTCGATGGCGCTCATTTTGGGCGGTCTGTTTGCCTACAAGTTCCTGCCGGTCGCGGCGCTGCCGAGCGCGGAATTCCCGACGGTCAATGTTTCCGCCTCGCTGCCCGGTGCTTCGCCGAACTCGATGATGACGTCGGTGGCCGTTCCGCTGATCAAGCAGATTGCAACCATTGCGGGCGTGGATTCGATCTCGACCAGCAACTCGCTGGGTTCGACCTCGATCGCGGTGCAGTTCGTGCTCAACCGTGACATCGACGCCGCCGCCGCTGACGTGCAGGCGGCAATCGCCCGAACGCAGCGGCAATTGCCGCCGGAAATGACGTCGCCGCCAAGCTACAGGAAGGTCAATCCGGCCGACGCGCCGATCCTGCTGATGGCGCTGGCCAGCGACACGGTTCCGCTGACCCAGCTCGACGCCATTGCCGAAAACGTCATCTCGCCGTCGCTGTCGACCATCGACGGCGTCGCGCAGGTGATGGTCTGGGGCCAGAAGAAATACGCCGTGCGCATCCAGATCGACCCGACGGCGCTGGCGGCGCGCGGCATCTCGATCGATCAGCTGCAGTCGGCGGTGCAGTCGGCCAACAGCAACGCGCCGGTCGGCGTGCTGCAGAACAGCAAGCAGCAGCTGACCATCACTACCAACACGCAGCTTCAGGATGCGGCTGCGTTCTCCAACATCATCATCGCCACCAAGAACGGCAATCCGGTCCGACTGGGCGACGTCACGCGCGTCATCGATTCCGTCCAGAGCACGACGACCGCCTCCTGGTTCGACAACACACGCGCCATCGTCCTGGCCGTTCAACGCCAGCCCGACGCCAACACCGTCGACGTGGTCGATCGCGTCAAGGCGATGCTGCCGTCCTTCGAGAGCCAGATGCCGGCCGCGGCGTCCATCAACCTGATGAACGACCGCTCGACCTCAATCCGCGCTGCGGTGGTCGACGTGCAGTTCACGCTTCTGCTCACAATCGCGCTGGTGGTGTTGGTGATCTTCGTCTTCCTGCGCCGCGTGACCGCGACGATCATCCCAGCCGTGGCGGTGCCGATTTCGCTGATCGCGACGCTCGGCGTCATGTTCCTGCTGGGATTCTCCATCGACAACATCTCGCTGATGGGCCTGACACTGGCCGTCGGCCTCGTCGTCGACGACGCCATCGTCATGCTGGAAAACATCTACCGGCACATGGAGGAGGACGGGCTGCCGGCCTATCAGGCGGCGCTCAAGGGTTCCCGCGAAATCGGCTTCACCATCGTCTCGATCTCGATCTCGCTGGTGGCGGTGTTCATCCCTGTGCTTCTGATGGGTGGTGTCATCGGCCGTATCTTCAACGAATTCGCGGTGGTGGTGACGGTCGCGATCCTGGCTTCGATGTTCGTGTCGCTGACGCTGACGCCGATGCTGTGCTCCAGACTTCTCAGCTTGCCGAAGCGGCATGGCAAGGGCGAGCACGGCCCCGAACACGAGCGCGATTGGCTGGTCCGTTCCTACGACGTCGTGTTGTCCTTCTGCCTGAGGCACCATTTCATGGTGTTCCTCGTCTTTATCGGCACCGCCATACTGTCGGTGTGGCTGTTCACGATCTCGCCGAAGGGTTTCCTGCCGCAAGAGGATATCGACCAGATCTCGGTGACGACGCGCGCGCGCCAGGACATTTCCTTCGACGCGATGGTGAAGCTGCAAGGGCAGGTGGCGAATGTTTTCCAGACTTCGCCCTATGTCGCCCATGTGACCTCGTCGGTGGGCTCGAATTCCGGTGCGCTGAACCAGGCGTCGCTCTACGTCCAGCTCAAGCCGAAGGCCCAGCGTCCCGACATGGCCACGGTCATTTCCTCGCTGCGGCGCCAGCTTGCCGGCGTCGCCGGCATCGATACCTATATGCAGCCGGTGCAGAACCTGCGCCTGGGCGCGCGCTCCTCGGCGAGCTCCTATCAGCTGGTCGTGCAGGCCCTGTCCACGAGTGATACCAATCTGTGGGCGCAGAAGCTGACAGACGCCATGGTGGCCGACCGTGCCACCTTCACCGATGTCACCAACGACTTGCAGAACAATGCCTTGCAGGCGTCTCTGATCGTCGATCGCGACAAGGCGGCGACGCTTGGCGTCGACACCAACACCTTGCTCAACAGCCTTTATGGCGGTTTTGGCACCGACCAGGTCACGACCATTTTCGGTGCCGCCGACAGTTACCAGGTCATCACCGAGCTTGATCCCAAGATCGACTGGTCGCCTGAGCGCATGCTGTCGATCCAGTTCCGCACCTCCAGCGGTTCGCTGGTCCCGCTCGGCGCCTTCGCGCGCGTCGACCGTACCGCCGGTCCGCTCACCATCAACCAGCTCGGCCAGCTGCCGGCGGTGACCGTCTCCTACAATCTGCCGGACGGCGTTGCACTCGGCGACACGGTCAACCGCATCGAGCAGATCAAGGCGCAGATCGGCGTGCCGAAGACCGTCTCGACCACCTTTGCCGGTACGGCCAAGACCTTCCAGGATTCGCTGGCCAACCAGGGCCTGTTGATCGCCGGCGCGATCCTGACGATCTATATCGTTCTGGGCATGCTCTATGAGAGCTTCATCCACCCGCTGACCATCCTGACCAGCCTGCCCTCGGCGCTGCTCGGCGCCATGCTGTCGCTCAGGCTGGCCGGCATGGATTTTTCGGTAATCGCCGTCATCGGCCTTCTGATGCTGATCGGCATCGTCAAGAAGAACGGCATCATGATGATCGACGTCGCACTGGTGCTGCGACGCGAGGGACGAACGCCGCTGGATGCCATCCTCAAGGCCAGCGTCATGCGTTTCCGCCCGATCATGATGACGACGCTGGCGGCGCTGATGGGCACGTTGCCGATCGCCATCGGCCATGGTGCCAGCGCCGAACTGCGCCAGCCGCTCGGCATCGCCGTTGTCGGCGGCCTGATGGTCTCGCAGGTGCTGACTCTGTTTGTCACCCCGGTCATCTACCTCTACATGGAGTGGTTGTCCGAGTGGCTGCTGAGCTTCGGCAGCAAGCGCAAGCCGGAGCTGCATGTGGTTGGCGGCGACCAGGCCTCGCTGTTCGAGGAAGACGAGGAGCGCAAGGCGGCAGCCGAATAGGCGACGCACTGTTCGCAATCTGTTGAATTGCCGCGCGGGTCGATCCGGGTAAGGTGTCCCCGCCTGTCGACGGCTGAGGGGATGAACGAGCCAGCGGGCGCCTTTTCGTCGGTCCCGCATATCGGGGCCAAGCAGCAATCCATTCTCCCAAGGGATGTTTTCCATGACCAAAGTGGCCGTGCTTGTCGGCAGCCTCCGCAAGGATTCCTTCAACCGCAAGATCGCCAAGGCGCTCGTCGCACTGACGCCGGGCCTCGAGTTCGATTTCCTCGATATCGGCGCTGTCTCTTTCTACAATCAGGATTTGGACACCAACCCGCCCGCCGACTGGGTCGCGTTCCGCAAGCATATCGCAAATGCGGACGCGGTTCTGTTTGTCACCGCCGAATACAACCGCTCGGTGCCGGGCGTGCTCAAGAACGCCATCGATGTCGCTTCCCGTCCCTATGGCCAGGGTGCGCTGAACGGCAAACCGGCGGCGGTGGTCTCGACATCGATCGGCGCCGTTGGCGGCTTCGGCTCCAACCATCATCTGCGCCAGTCCCTGGCCTTCCTCAACATGCCGGTGATGGCACAGCCGGAAGCCTATATCGGCAGCGCGGCCAGCCTGTTCGACGAAGCCGGCAACCTGACCAATCAGGGCACCAAGGATTTCCTGACCGCCTTCGGCAAGGCATTCCAGCAGCACATCGCGCTGCATACCAAGAAAGCTGCGTAAAGCCGTTTTCCGGTGAACAATGCGGGCCGGGCGTGCAAATGCCCGGCCTTTTTCATGCCACAAGCCGCTAACCTTTGGCAGCAATATGCGGCAAGGGTCTTGCCGACGGCGACAGAATCTCCTTTGTCTCGCCGATGGAATTTTCTCCTCAACAGGACGAGGCGCTGAAGGCGGTTGCGCGCTGGTTGAAGATCGGCCAGCCGCAGGTTTTCCGCCTGTTCGGTTACGCCGGCACCGGCAAGACCACGCTGGCGCGCTATTTCGCCGAACATGTCGACGGCCAGGTGCAATTCGCGGCTTTCACCGGCAAGGCGGCGCAGGTGCTGCGTTCGAAGGGCGCGGTGAATGCCCGCACCATCCATTCGCTGATCTACCGCCCGCGCGGCGAGGAGGCGGTGGAGGATGAGACCACCGGCAAGACCTCGATCAATCCGACCTTTTCGCTCAACCGCCAGAGCCCGATCGCCAAGGCAAAACTCGTCATCATCGACGAATGCTCGATGGTGGACGAACAGCTGGGGCGCGATCTGCTGTCTTTCGGCACGCCCGTTTTGGTGCTGGGCGACCCGGCCCAGCTGCCGCCGATCTCCGGTGGCGGCTTCTTCACCGAGCACGAGCCGGATTATCTGCTCACCGAGATCCATCGCCAGGCGCGCGACAACCCGATCATCAGGCTGGCACTCGACGTGCGTGAAGGCCGCGAGTTCATGAAGGGCGACTTTGGCGCCGCGCAGGTGATCGGGCGCGAGGATGTCACGCAGGACCTGGTGTTGAAGGCCGACCAGGTGCTGGTCGGTCGCAATCAGACGCGCCGCCGCTACAACCAGCGCCTGCGCGAGCTGAAGGGGTTCACCGCCGACTATCCGCAAGCCGGCGACAAGCTGGTCTGCCTGCGCAACGATCCCGCCAAGGGGCTGCTCAACGGCTCGTTGTGGAAGGTGATGACGTCGTCGCGCGAAACGGTAAAGCCGGGCATCAACCTGCTAGTCTCGCCCGAAGAAGACGATCCAGATCGCGGCGTCGCCAAGATCAAGCTGCTCAAGGCCGTCTTCGAGAACCCGGATGAAGAAATCCCATGGCAGCAGAAGAAGCGTTTCGACGATTTCGACTTCGGCTACGCGCTGACCGTACACAAGGCGCAAGGTTCGCAGTGGAACGAGGTCGTGCTGTTCGACGAAAGCTTCGCTTTCAAGGAAACGCGTCAGCGTTGGCTCTATACGGCGATCACGCGCGCGGCTGAGCGTTTGACTGTGGTGCGCTAGAGCGCAAGACATGCCTTGTCCGCGCCGTCGAAGCGACGGCGCAGCCCTTTGTTCAGCAGATCAGTCGATAATCTCGAACAGCAAGGCGGTGGCGTCGTCGCTCACCTTGAAGCGCGGATATGTCTGGCCGTCGGGGTCTTCCTCGCGCTCGATACGGCGGAGTTCGGCCATGAGGGCGACAAGGCCGCGTTCCGAGGTTGCCTTGATAAGCGCGGCACCGTCGTAGCGGCCATATTTGTCGGCCAGCGCGGAAAAGCCGTCTGTGGCCAGAAGGCCGCGTGCCGGCAGGGCAGGGGTAATCCGCTGCACGGCAAGATGGGATGCGGCTTCCGGCGCGCTGCCCAAAGTCCAGACCGCGCCGCCCGGTTGGTTGTGGCGAGCGCGCGAGCGGCGCAAGGCTTCGCGCACCGTCGGCTCCTCGGCCAGTGAACGCCATGCGCGAAGGCCGCCAGCCTGCGTGACGGCGCGGCGTGCGCTTTCGCCTTCGGCCTTGCTGTATGCCTCGCTGGTTTCGAATGTCGCGCCGTCGGCGCCGACGAGGAAAAGCCGGCAATCGCCGAGACCGTAGATGGCGAGTTCGGAGCCCTCGACACGCGCCAGCTGGAAACTCGCCGTAGGCAACGCCCAGGCCTCGACCGGGTCTGAGCCTGCAGCCTCGGCGATCAATTGCGCGACGCGGTTGTTGAGGGCACGCACCACATCGGCAATCGGCGTCGCGGTGGTGGCCTCGGCCTCGAAAACCGTTTTCGCGAAACCGGCGAGCCATGCCGCATCGGATGTCGGACCGAGCAGCGGCCGCCCGCCAAGACCGGTGGCGCCATCGATAACGAAGGCAGCGGACGCGTTGCCGCCGACGGCGTCCTCATTGGCGCGGGCAGCGTTTCCAGGGTCGGTCAGCGAATCGAGAATGCGCAGTGTTGGCATGGGGCCTCCCGGGAGCCCTTCCATGTCGCCCATCCAAAGCCTGGGCGCAACAGAAAGCTGGAGCCCTTTCACATCGGGGCGGGGAGTGGACTTGACTGACATATAGCTCTTTGGTTATACGTCAATCAATAGCCAGCGGGTTATCGATTTCAAATGCCGGACAATCACGATCTGCTCTTCAAAACACTCGCCGATCCGACGCGGAGGGCGATCTTCGAGCGGCTGTGTCGGGAAGGCGAGCAGACAGTCGGCGCCTTGACGGCGCGGGCAGGGGTCTCGCAGCCGGCCGTCTCCAAGCATCTCGGCGTCCTGAAACACGCGGGACTGGTGCGCGACCGCCATGAAGGACGGCAGACCCACTACAGCGCGCAACTCGCCGCTCTCTCTCCTCTGGTCGACTGGACCAGCGAAATGGCCGGGTTCTGGGAGAGCCGGTTCGACAAACTCGAAGATTTGCTGAAAAGGATGGACCAATGACTGAAACGTCGACCGAAACGCGCTCTGTCGTCGTTGAACGCGATATCCCTTTCCCACCGGAGAAGCTTTGGCGCGCGCTCACGCAACCGCACCTGATGGAGGAGTGGCTGATGAAGAACGATTTCAAACCTGCCGTCGGCCACCGCTTCAATCTGCGCGGCGACTGGGGCGGTGTGTTGGACTGCGAAGTCCTTGCCATCGATCCGGGCAAGACGCTGTCCTATACCTGGGACTTCGCCCACGACGATCCGGCCTACAATATGAAAAGTGTGGTGACGTTTACACTCACCCCAACGGGTTCGGGCACGCGTTTGCGTGTGGAACAGGCAGGCTTCCGGCCGGATCAGAAACAGGCTTTCGGCGGCGCCAAGGCGGGCTGGCAGCAGTTCCTCACGAACCTCGAACAGGTTTTGGCGAGGACGGAATGAAGGTTGCCGCGCCGACTTGGCTCGCTTTCAAGGGAGATAGAAACAATGAACTGGAACAAGTGGATACGTCAGGGCCATCGCTGGCTTTCGATTGTCTTCACGGCGACAGTCGCCGCCAATTTCGCTGCCATGGCGCTGGGACAACCGCCGGCCTGGATCGTCTATTCGCCGCTGCTGCCGCTCTTCCTGCTGCTGTTCTCAGGCCTCTACATGTTCATCTTGCCCCATGCCGCCAAGTGGCGCGGCGAGCGAAGCACGGTTGGGTAGAGTGAACGCAATGGCTGGAAAGACATCCGGAAAATCGGCGATGAGCACAAAGAAAACCACAACCAAGCCTGCGGCCGGGGAACCGGTGCTGCTCTCAGGCGGCAACCCGCAGATCGCAAAGGGCTACGGCGACGAGCCGGTTCAGGCCTATATCGCGGCCATGCCGGGCTGGAAGAGCGATATTGGTCGTCGCATTGATGCTGTCATCGAACGCACCGTTCCCGGCGTGCGCAAGGCGGTGAAATGGAATTCGCCTCTCTACGGCGTTGCGGACGAAGGCCAGGGCTGGTTCCTCGGCCTGCACGTGTTCGCCAAATATGTGAAAGTCAGCTTCTTCCGTGGTGCGGCGCTGGACCCAGTTCCGCCAGGCACCTCCAAACAGAAGGAAATCCGCTACTACGACATTCACGAAGGCCGGTTCGACGAAGCGCAATTTGCCGACTGGGTGAAGCAGGCTAGTCAGTTGCTGGGCGAAAAACTGTAACGTCCGGCGTGATAGCGACGACAAGCACGAAGGAAGCGATGGCGACGATGCAGAAAAACGGTTCGACGGACTTAGGCCAAGAAGCCTCCCCCTCCCAACTGATCGATGCCACGATCAATGCGCTTGGCGACTGGCGGGGTGAAGTGCTCGGACGACTTCGCGCACTTATCAAACGGGCCAAGCCCGACGTGGTCGAGGAAGTAAAATGGCGCAAGCCATCGAACTCGATGCTGGGTGTTCCGGTATGGGAGCACGATGGAATGATCTGCACCGGCGAGACCTACAAGGCCGCCGTGAAGCTGACCTTTGCCAAGGGTGCCGCGCTGGAAGACCCCACGGGTCTCTTCAACTCCAGCCTCGATGGTAATGTCCGGCGCGCCATCGATTTCCATGAGGGTGGCAAGATCAATGAAGAGGCATTCGTGGCGCTCATTCGTGCCGCCGTGGCACTGAATGTTTCGACACGGGCTGCAACGCACCCTGCCCGCTCCGGGAAAGCGCCGAAGAGCGCCCAAAGGTAGCGCTGGTGGGTACTTCTCGGGTTGACCGTGCATGGCATTGGCCCTGTGAGCTGGGCATGCTGGCGCACTTGCTGCCCCGTACTCGACCCTGTTTGTTTGCCTGGGGCTGGGCTATAGCTTCTGCCGCCCGCAACCGCCCAAGGCCGACCATGCCCACAAAACTATCCGTGAACCTCAATGCCGTCGCGCTGCTGCGCAACCGTCGCGATCTGCCTTGGCCAAGTGTCACCGGGCTTGGCCGCATCGCGCTTGCCGCCGGCGCGCATGGGCTCACCGTGCATCCGCGCCCCGATGAGCGCCACACCCGCCATTCGGACTTGCCCGAGCTCAGGGCGCTGATCGACGACGAATTCCCCAAGGCCGAATTCAACATCGAGGGTTATCCCACGGAAGATTTTCTGGCGCTTGTGGAAAAGCACCAGCCCGAACAGGTGACGTTGGTGCCGGACGATCCAGCGCAGGCCACCTCCGACCACGGCTGGAACTTCGTCGAACAGGCGGCCTTCCTGGCCCCCGTCGTGAAAAGGCTGAAGAAGGGTGGTTTTCGGGTCTCGCTGTTCGCGGATCCAGATCCGGCCGGGGTGACCGCCGCACGCGACATCGGCGCCGACCGTATCGAGCTCTACACCGGCCCCTATGGCGGCTATCATTCCGATTCCGAAAAGGCAGGTAAGGAGTTGGAAAAGCTCGGAAAAACCGCCGACGCGGCAATCGCTGCCGGCCTTGAGGTCAATGCCGGACACGACCTCGTGGTAGCCAATCTGCCGCCGCTGGTGAAACGTATCCCCAAATTGGCGGAAGTCTCGATCGGGCACGGCTTGACAGCCGATGCGCTGCAGTATGGCATGGCGGGAACGGTCGCAAGGTTCCTCAAGGCATGTGGATGGTAGGGTACGTCTTGCGGCTGCCGGCTATCTGCGGGCAGTGACGTCGGGGCACTTGATATTGCAATGCAGCAAGCGTAGAGCACCGCGCGCTTGAAACGGAGTGTCGCCGATGGCCCTTGCCAATAATGGCTCTGAGGCAGAAGCAACCGAACAACCCGAGCATTCCGGGGTCGAACAGCACAGCACCAAGGTGCTGATGCTGGGCGCGCTGGGGGTTGTCTATGGCGATATCGGCACCAGTCCGATCTATGCGTTCCGCGAGGCGCTGGTAGCAGCGTCTGGCAGCGAGCTGACCAAGCGCGAAGACATTCTCGGCGTCTTGTCGCTGATCATCTGGGCGCTGACGATCATCGTCACCATCAAATATGTCATGTTCGTGCTGCGCGCCGACAACCGCGGTGAGGGCGGTACGCTGTCGCTGATGGCATTGGCGCGCGCCACTTTCCAGAAACGCTCGGCCCTCGTGCTGGGCATCGGCATGGTCGGTGCAGCACTGTTCTATGGCGACGCCGTCATCACGCCGGCGATCTCCGTGCTCTCCGCGGTTGAAGGCATGAAGGTCGTTACGCCGGCCTTCGACCCCTATGTCGTGCCGCTGACCTTGTTCATCCTGGCCATCCTGTTTTCCGTCCAGCGCTTCGGCACCGGTGGCGTCGCCATGATCTTCGGGCCAATCACCGCCTTCTGGTTCCTTGCCATTGGCGCCTCCGGCATCGTGCATATTGTCGACGATCCCGAGGTGCTGCTGGCGATCAATCCCTACTACATCGTCCATTTCCTCATCAATTCGCCGGGTGTCGCCTTCGTCACGGTCGGCGCGATCTTCCTGGCGGTGACCGGCGCGGAAGCGCTCTACGCAGACCTCGGCCATTTCGGCCGCAAGCCGATCGTGCTGGCCTGGCTCTCCATCGTCTTCCCGTGCCTGCTGCTCAATTATGCCGGCCAGGCCGCCTATGTGCTGGCCAAGGGCGGTGAAGTCGGCCATCCCTTCTTCGAGATGAACGAGGGTTGGGCGCTGATCCCGATGGTCGTTCTGGCCACGGCGGCAACCGTGATCGCCAGCCAGGCGGTGATCTCCGGTGCGTTTTCGCTGACCCGTCAGGCCGTGCAGCTCAACATGCTGCCGCGCCTCGAAATCCAGCATACGTCCGAAAGGCAGTCCGGCCAGATCTACATGCCGCGCGTCAACTTCATCCTGGCGATCGTGGTTATGCTGCTCGTGGTCGGCTTCCAGCAGTCGAGTTCGCTGGCCTCGGCCTATGGCATCTCCGTCACCGGCAACATGCTGGTCACGACGGTTCTGCTGTTCGTGATCATGACCCGCATCTGGAAGTGGCCGCTCAGCGTCGCCGTGGCACTGACCGCGTTGTTCGCCTTCATCGATTTTGGCTTCTTTATTTCCAACATCGTCAAGGTGTTCGAAGGCGGTTGGGCCTCGCTGGCTGTCGCCTTCTCGGTGGTGCTGGTGATGTGGACCTGGGTGCGCGGCAGCCGCTACCTGTTCGAGAAGACGCGCCGCAACGAAATCCCGCTCGATTTCCTGGCCGGCAATCTGCAGAAGAAGAAGCCGCAGCTCGTCGCCGGCACAGCGGTGTTCTTGACCAGCGATCCGATGAGCGCGCCCACCGCGCTCATGCACAGCCTCAAGCACTACAAGGTGCTGCACGAGCAGAACGTCATTCTTTCGGTGGTGACGGCGCCGCAGCCGGTCGTGCCCGACAGCGAACGCGTCAAGATGGAGACGATCAACGAGCTGTTCATGCGTGTGACGCTGACCTTCGGCTATATGGAGCAGCCCAACATTCCGAAGGCTTTGGCCATCTGCCGCAAGCAGGGCTGGAAGTTCGACATCATGACGACCTCGTTCTTCCTGTCGCGCCGCTCGCTGAAGGCTTCGCCCAGTTCCGGCATGCCGGTGTGGCAAGACAGGATGTTCATCGGCCTTGCGCGCACGGCCGCTGACGCCACCGAATATTTCCAGATTCCAACCGGTCGCGTCGTCGAGATCGGTACACAGGTGGCGATCTAACCGTTCACGGGTCCTGGGGGAGGCAATGATGCGGGGGACCAAGCCATTGGCTGCCATGTTGGTGGCTGTCGTTGCAGCGTTTTCGTCCATTGGCGCCGCACGTGCCGCTGAGACGGTGGTGACGCTGGAAAGCGGCGTGGCCGGTACGCTCAGCCTGCCAGACGGCGTCGCCAAGGCGCCGGTGGTGCTGATGCTGCACGGTTTCGCGGGCAGCCGCGACGAAGTCGCTTCCATGTACAAGCGCGAGGCGGAGGCGCTGGCCGCCAATGGCATCGCCTCGCTGCGCATCGACTTCCGCGGCTTCGGCGAAAGTGATGGCAGTGCCGAGGATCTGACCGTCGACAGCCAGTTGGCCGACGCGACGTCCGCACTTGCCTATCTCAAGGCCAATGACCATGTCGATCCCGCGCGGCTCGGAGTGCTGGGCTTCAGCCTTGGCGGCGGCATCGCCATCCTGACGGCGGAGCAGAACCCAGCATTGGTGAAATCGCTGGTCACCTGGTCGTCCGTCGGCGACTTCCACAAGGACATGGTGGGCGACGTCGGCCAGAAGACGTTCGATAAGGCAGCGAAAGCTGGTGTTGCCGTCATCGACTTCGGCAATCACCAACTCGTTCTGAAGAAGGATTTCTTCGACAGCCTGGACAAGTTCCAGCTCGCGCCTGCCATTGCCCGCTATCACGGCGCCTATCTGGCTATTGCCGGCAGCGACGACTTTTCGGCGGCCTATGTCGAGCCGTTCGTCGCGTCCGCTCCAGCTAGCCCGAAGGAGGCGCTGGTGCTGCCGGGCGAGAACCACATCTACCATGCGCTGAGTTTCTTCCGCAGCGGTGTCGAGCCGGTGATCGCCAAGACCGCCGATTGGTTCGCCAAGACGCTGTAGCCATTGATGTCCAAACGTCTCGATATCGCCATTGCCGGCGCTGGTCCGGCCGGGTTGGCGACCGCGCTCTATCTGCATCGCGCCGGCCACAACGTCACCGTCTTCGAGCGTTTCGAAAAACCATCGCCCGTCGGCTCCGGCCTGATCCTGCAGCCGACCGGGCTCACAGTGCTCTCCGATCTCGGCCTGCTCGACGCGATCCTAACACTCGGCAGCCGCATCGACCGCCTGCATGGCGCCGATTCGTCCAGCGGCTGCACCGTGCTCGACGTGCGCTACGACGCCCGTCCGGGCGGGCGCTTCGGCCTTGCCGTCCATCGCGCGGCGCTGTTCGGCGTGCTTTATCGCGCCGTGCGCGAGGCGGGCATAACGATCGAGACCGGCGTCGATCTGATCGGCCTGGAAAGCGGCGAGCGGGCCCGCCTCGTTGATGGCGACGGCCGTGGTGCCGGCCCGTTTGATTTGGTCGTCGATGCCACCGGTTCGCGGTCGAAGCTGCGTGGGTATGCGGCGGCTCCGGCCGAGCCGCGGCCGCTGACCTATGGCGCTTTCTGGGCATCGCTTGGCTGGCGCGGCGAGGGTTTTGACGAGCATGCGCTGCTGCAGCGCTACAATCGGGCAAATGTGATGATCGGCGTGCTGCCGATCGGCCGGGCCGAGCCCGGCGGCGAGAAGATGGCGGCCTTCTTCTGGAGCTTGAAGCCGGCGGATGCCGAGGCGGTGCAGGCACGGGGGCTACAGGCATGGAAGGAGCGTGTGCTGGCGTTGTGGCCGGCCTGCGCACCTTACCTTGCGCAGATCGACAGCTTCGATCAGCTGACGCTGGCCCGCTATGGCCATCACACGTTGAAGATGCCGGCCGGGCGGCGGTTGGCCATCATTGGCGACGCTGCTCATTCGACAAGCCCGCAACTCGGGCAGGGCGCCAATATGGCGCTGCTCGATGCGGCGGCACTTTCCCATGCCTTGAAAGAGAACGGCGACGTGACCGATGCGCTGTCGGTCTATGCCGCGGCGCGGCGGCGGCACGTGCGCAGCTTCCAGGCGCTGTCCTTGATGTTCACGCCGTTCTATCAGTCGGATTCGACGGTACTGCCCTTCATCCGCGACCGGCTGGTTGCGATCGCGGCACGGGTGCCGCCCGCGCCGCAACTGCTGGCCTCGATGGTGGCCGGAACGATGGTCGATCCCTTCCGGTCGATCGGCCTGGTCGAGCCGGATTGGCGCGAGATACGTCCCAATCTCTCGACCGTCGCCGTCAGCGTCACCTAGCAACGGGTCGGCGCGGCCTTGACCGGGATCAGCGCCTGTCGCTGTTCCCGGCGGATGGCGATCGCGGCAATGAGCAAAGCCAGGATCGGGGCGATGGCAGCAAACAGCGGCACTGCGGCCAGGCCAGGGCCACGGTCAATCACCAGGCCGGACAGCCACGCGCCCAGCGCATTGCCGAGATTGAAGGCGGCGATGTTGAAGGAGGATACCAGGCTCTGGCCGCCTTCTCCGGCCTTGCCCAGCACCCACAACTGCAGCGGCGCCACCGTGGCGAAGCCAGCGGTGCCAAGCAGGCCGACGAAGATGACGGCCGCGACCTGCTGATGCATGGCGAATGCCGCAAGCGCCAGAGTGAGAGCCAATGCGGCCAGTGAAGCGATGACGGTGGCGTTGAGCCGCTTGTCGGCCAGGCGGCCGCCGAGAAGATTGCCGACCAGCAGGCCGCCGCCGAAGACGAGCAGGATGGGCGAGACGGCGGCCTCGGAGAAACCGGCCACCTGGGTAAGCAGCGGCGCGATATAGGTGAAGGCGCCGAACACGCCGATCCAGGACAGGATGGTGACGGCGAGCCCGACCAGCACGGCGGGCTGCACCAATATGGCCAGGCTGACGCTGTCTTGCGCCACTGCGTCGGCCTGCAGGCGCTTCGGCACCAGAAGCTGGATGACGACGACCGCGACAATGCCGATCAACGTCACCGCCCAGAAGGTGGAGCGCCAGCCAGAATGCTGGCCGAGCCAGGTGCCGAACGGCACGCCGAGGATGGTGGCGGCGGTGAGGCCGGTGAACATGACGGCGATCGCCGTCGCCTTTTTGTCGGGAGCGACGAGACTGGTGGCGACGACCGAGCCGACGCCGAAGAAAGTGGCGTGTGCGAAAGCGGTGACGACGCGTGCGGCCATCAGCGTCCAATAATCCGGCGCCAGCGCACAGGCGGCGTTGCCCAGCGTGAACACGACCATCAATGCCAGCAGCAGCGGCTTCTTCGGCAACCGCGCGGTGGCAATGCCGAGCAGCGGTGCGCCAAGCACGACGCCGAGTGCATAACCGGAGATCAAGAGGCCGGCAGCGGTAATGGAGACGCCGAGATCCTTGCCGACATCGATCAGCAGACCCATGATGACGAATTCGGTGACGCCGATGCCGAAGGCACCGGCGGTGAGAGCGTAGAGGGCAAGGGGCATGGCGGCGCTTTCCGGTTAGGCGGGGCGTTCGGACCGGAAAATGGACAGCATCGCTGCCATGAACTAGACTGCCGGCTGGCATAGGATCCTTGAACTAAATTCACAGATATGACGACCCGCATCGACACCAACCGGCTGGGCGAGATGGACGTGTTCGTGCGCGTGGTCGAGCTGTGCGGCTTTTCGCCGGCGGCACGCGCGCTGCGATTGTCGCCGTCGGGCGTCAGCAAGCTGATCACGCGGCTGGAAACCCGCCTCGGCACGCGGCTGTTCAACCGCTCGACGCGCAAGCTGGCGCTGACGGCCGAAGGCAGCATTTTCTATGACCGCTGCGTGCAAATCCTGGCCGATGTTGACGGCGCCGAACGCGAGGCCGCCGCCGGCGCGGTTCCGCGCGGTCGGCTCAGGGTCAATTGCAACGTCGCCTTCTCGCAATGGGTGCTGACGCCGGTCCTGCCGGATTTTCTGGCGCGCTATCCGGAGATCGTTCTCGATCTCGTCGTCTCGGACGTCGTGGTGGACCTGCTGCAGGAGCATGCCGATGTCGCCATCCGCATCGGCCCGCTCGCCAACTCCAGCCTGATCGCGCGCAAACTGGGCGCAAGCCGCGCCATCGTGGTTGCTGCTCCCGCCTATCTCGATCAGATGGGCACGCCACGGGAGCCTGCCGATCTTGCCCGCCACAATCTGCTCGGCTTCGGCTTTTCCAGGCTGGTCGAGGGCTGGCCCTTCCTGGGCGAGAACGGGCAAGTGGTGCGCGTTGCTCCGCAAGGCAATGTGCTGGTCAGTGACGGTGACACCATGCGCCGGCTGGCGGTGGAGGGCGTCGGCATCGCACGCGTGGCGCGCTTCCAGCTCGAAGAGGATCTCGCGACCGGCCGGCTGGTGCAGCTTCTCGAAGACTACAGCCCCGGCGAGGTCGAGCCGATCCATGCCGTCTATGTCGGGCAAGGCGGTGTGCTGCCGGCGCGTGTGCGCGCCTTCCTCGACTTCCTGACCGAGCGCGTGAAGGTGCGGTAGCGGCCGTCGCCGCTTTCGTGGGTCAATCTTTTTTCTCCAGCGGTGGCCGGTGGCGGATTGGCGAGACATATCCGCCGCCTCTAAGGCTCCCCATCAATGAGTAGCCTTGAGTTGAGAGCCATGTCCCTGTTTTCGCCCATCGTCACCGAATTCTGGAGAACGCAGTTCGCAAACGCGGCTCTTTTCCACGGAGACACGACTTTCACCATCGCCGTCAATCCGGAGCTCGAAGAGGGCAGCCGGGTCATGGTGCTGAAGACGACCGACGGTCGAGGCGCAGCCGTACTGACACCTACCATGGCCGACAGGCTGGGCCTTGCGGCAGGGCACGACCTAACGGAGGCGACGTTCCGCCGGAAACTGGCCGAGGCGGGTGTGATCCTCAATGGCGCGGATTTCGTGTTCTATTTTTCCGACGGCGCCAGGCAGGCCCTGACGCAGGAGAAGCCGGAAGCCGGTGTAGGCCAGCTGACGGATCAGGATGGCGCGATCTTTTCGGCGTTCCAGTCTTCGGCCTCCGAGCAGGATCTGGACGACGCCTATGTGGAACTCGACCACTGGGCGGTGTTCGGTTCCTTCGACGATGGTCGCCTGGTTTGCGCGGCCAGCATGTATCCCTGGGAGGATGCGCCGATCGCCGATACCGGTGTGCTGACTTTGCCTTCATATCGGGGAAAAGGACATGCCCGCAAGGTCGTGCGCGCGATCAGCCGGTATGCCTGCGAGCAGGGCTACGAACCCCAATACCGCTGCCAGACCGACAATCTGGCGTCCGTGGCCTTGGCCAAGACCGCCGGCCTGACCCTGTTCGGAACATGGGAGGTGATTTCACCCGACAGCCCGGACTGATGCGGGCTGTTTTCGACAGGTTCGAACGGCGCTGGCGAATCCGCTTGCAAAGCGCCGCGTTCGCCACTACGAAAGAACCGTAACGTACGGTACGGTTCTGATGGCAATGGAAACGACTGCCGAAAAGGCTGTCAACCAAAGTGGAGGGGAGGCGCGGCCGGCGCAACCCGAAACCTTGACCGATCGCCAGAAGGATGTGCTCGACACTGTCTTGCGCCTCCTTGTCGAGGAAGGCGATGCGCTGACCATGACGGCGGTGGCGCGGCGCGCCTCCTGTTCCAAGGAAACGCTGTACAAATGGTTCGGTGACCGCGACGGGCTGCTCACCGCCACTGTACAATGGCAGGCGTCGAAGGTGCGGGTGGCTACCGTCGATCGCGAGGGACTTGACCTTGCCTCGCTGAGCGCCAGCCTGGAAGGCTTTGCCCGCGACTGGCTGCGCGTCATTTCCAGCGACACCTCCATTGCCTTGAACCGTGTCGCGGTCGGCCATGCCGGCTCCGGCAAGGACGATCTCGGCCGCATCGTGCTCGAAAACGGTCGCTTCGCGCTGGCCAGACGCCTGAAGCCGCTGCTGGAGGCCGGGCGCGAAAAGGGGCTTCTCGATTTCGCGGACGCCGAAACGGCGTTCCGTACTTTCTTCGGACTTGTCGGCCGCGACGTGCAGGTGCGCCTGCTGCTCGGCGACAGACTGGATTTGACTGAGGCGGAGATCGGCGGCGACGCCGTCCGGGCAACGCAGCAGTTTCTCGCTCTTTACGGGGCAAAAACCGGGCCGAGAGGCCTCTGACTTCAAACGGGAAGGAAAGAAGAAATGCGTGTCTATTACGATCGCGACGCCGATCTCAATCTGATCAAGGGCAAGAAGGTCGCCATCATCGGCTACGGTTCGCAGGGCCGCGCCCATGCGCTTAATCTGAAGGATTCCGGCGCCAAGGAACTCGTCATCGGCCTGAAGGCCGGTTCGGCGACCGCCAAGAAGGTCGAGGCCGACGGCCTCAAGGTGATGACCGTTGCCGAGGCTGCCAAGTGGGCCGACCTCATGATGATGGCGACGCCGGACGAACTGCAGGCCGACATCTACAAGAACGAGATTGCCCCGAACATCCGCGACGGCGCCGCGATTGCTTTCGCTCACGGCCTCAACGTGCATTTCGGCCTGATCGAGCCGAAGGCGACGGTTGACGTCGTCATGATCGCGCCGAAGGGCCCGGGCCACACCGTGCGCGGCGAATACCAGAAGGGCGGCGGCGTGCCGTGCCTGATCGCGGTGCACCAGGATGCCTCGGGCAATGCCCACGATCTGGCGCTCTCCTACGCCTGCGGCGTCGGTGGCGGCCGCTCGGGCATCATCGAGACCAATTTCCGCGAGGAATGCGAAACCGATCTGTTCGGTGAGCAGGTTGTGCTGTGCGGCGGTCTGGTCGAACTCATCCGCGCCGGCTTCGAGACGCTGGTGGAAGCCGGCTACGCGCCTGAAATGGCCTATTTCGAGTGCCTGCACGAAGTGAAGCTGATCGTCGACCTGATCTATGAAGGCGGCATCGCCAACATGAACTACTCGATCTCGAACACCGCCGAGTGGGGTGAATATGTGTCGGGTCCGCGCATCATCACCGCCGAGACCAAGGCCGAGATGAAGCGCGTGCTCAACGACATCCAGACCGGCAAGTTCACCTCGGAATGGATGCAGGAATATCGTTCGGGTGCTGCCCGCTTCAAGGCGACCCGCCGCCTCAACGACGAACATCCGATCGAGCAGGTCGGCGAGAAGCTGCGCGGCATGATGCCGTGGATTTCGAAGAACAAGCTGGTCGACAAGGCCAAGAACTAAGCAGGCTTCACGGCTTTCTTCCCCGCGTCCCGGGCTTTGCTCGCGGGCGCCGATGACAGCCTCCTGTAATGTTCAGCGAGAAAACTCAAAGCCGGCGAATCGCTTCGCCGGCTTTTTTCATGTGCCAATTCGGCACGACTAAATTGGCATAAAGGTCGCATGTCTCCCGATGGGGAGGGCGGTCGTCCGGAAATGGACCTGCGCCCGGCGGCATCGGTGTCGACTTTGCGGTCGGCTCGGGGCCGATAGTTCCGTGCCGTTTCGACCGGTCCCGCGGGGGGCTACGGCGGCGGTACGAGAGCCGGTGCGGCGGGGGGCCGCGCCGGCTCAGTCGTTCAGAACATGACCGCTTCAGTAGCGGTAGGGCGAGATGCACTGCCGGCGAGGGCCGTAGTTCGGCTGGAACGTGTTGTCCCAAGCCCGGTACGAACGATAACGGGCATAACACCACTGCACATGGCCAGACGCACGCGGCGCGCGGTAGATGCGCGGCCGGGGCCGGTAGTAATAATCGTCATAGAGCATGCCGGAACCCAGGCCGAGCCCGAAATAGACGCCGGAATTGCCCCAGCGCGGGCGGTGGCGGTAGCGCCAGCCGTCGTCACGCCAGCCGCGGCGCCAATGAC
Source organism: Mesorhizobium sp. 2RAF21 (assembly GCF_052115345.1). NCBI lineage: Bacteria > Pseudomonadati > Pseudomonadota > Alphaproteobacteria > Hyphomicrobiales > Phyllobacteriaceae > Mesorhizobium > Mesorhizobium sp. 2RAF21. The sequence goes on from NZ_JBFRGM010000004.1 coordinate 82,795, forward strand.
GGTCGCCCCGCCAGCCGTCGCCGCGCCAGTCACGATCGCCACGCCAATGCCGGTTGCCGCGCCAGCCATCGCCGCGCCAGTTGCGGCGCCATTCTTGGCTGGCGTTGCCACGATCGTTGCCGCCGGCCCAGCTGTCGCGCACCGTCTGGATATCGGATGGCGCGGCCGGGGCTATCGGCGCGGGCATGGGAACGGAAAATGCCGGCACGGAAAGGCCGACAAGCAGGCCGAGCGTCACGAGCCCGGTGCGGAAGTTGATGAGCCGTTTCATAACACTCTCCAATGAACCACAGGCCCCGCGCCCCTTGGATTTCGTGGGAGGCGGCGACAATGGGCCTCGGTGCATGAACGAGCGATGAACGGGTTGGTTTCATCAACTATTCCAAACGACTTGTCGCGTCCCGTTATCGAACAGGATCAGGTCTTGTCTTTGGCCGGGCTTGCAGGCAAACCTCATTCCATGTCGCTGCGCCTCGCCACTTTCAATGTCGAGAACCTGATGAACAGGTTCGACTTCTCCGGCTACCGCAACCAATTGAACGAGGACCGTACGCTGGCCCTCTTCGATATCCGCAGCGAGGCCGAATACAGGCTGCTCGAGCAAGCCCGCGTGATCGCCCATTCCGACGATACGCGCCAGCTGACAGCCTTGGCGATCGCCGCGACCCGAGCCGACATCGTCTGCCTGCAGGAGGTGGACAATATCGAGGCGCTGAAAGCGTTCGAATACGGCTATCTCTTCAAGATGGTGGGCGAGGGCTACCGGCAGAAATACACGACCGAAGGCAATGATTCGCGCGGCATCGACGTCGCGCTGATGATGCGTACCGAAACGGCTCATGGCCAGCCGATCGAATTCGTGCGCATGACCAGCCACGCCTATGTGACCTTCGAGCAGTTCGGCCTGTTCAACGACGATCTCGCCGCAATGGGGCATGAGCCCGGCGAACGTATCTTCCGCCGCGACTGCCTGGAGGTGGACGTGACCGTCGGCGGTGTGCCGCTCACGCTTTATCTGGTGCATTTCAAGTCGATGGGGCCACCGCGCAACGGGCTCGACGGTCGTGCCGCCACCATGCCGCTGCGCATCGCCGAGGCAAGCGCGGTGCGCCACATCATCGAACAGCGCTTCGGCAAGGATCACGCCGCCGGCAAACGCTGGGCGATCTGCGGCGACATGAACGATTATCGCCAACGTGTCCTCATCGGCGGCGATGCCCATGCCGGCTTCCACTTCGAGCCGGTGGTGGAGACGAACACCTGCCTCAACGTCTTCCTTTCCGACGGTTTCGCCGAAAACATCGTCGAGCGGCGTCCCGAAATGGACCGGTGGACGCTCTACCACACGCGCGGTCCGCAGGAGCGGCATCTTTGCCAGCTCGACTATATCCTGTTGTCGAAAGGGCTTGCGGCGCGAAACGCGGCCATTCCCGACATCGTGCGCAACGGCCAGCCGTGGCGCACGCCGTTCCCGCCCGGCCAGGAAGTGCCGCGGTTTCCGCGCATCGGCTGGGACCGCCCGAAAGCTTCGGACCATTGCCCGGTGGCGGTGACGCTGGATCTGGTCTGACCGTGGCGAAGTTCGAGCTGCCGCGCGATCAGATTGTGCCGGTGACCGCGGTCGAGGTCCGGCTCGATCCCGGCCCTCACCCCTTCGAATTGGAGAACGTCGCGGCTATCGAGGCGAACTGGCGGCAGGAACATGCGGCCAATCCGCGCCTGTTCGATGGCGCCATGGTGTTGCTTTCGGAATTGAAGCTGGACGGGCAGGGCAGGCTTGTCGGCCGCTGCCACAATGTCCGTTTCGCCACGATGCTCTATTGGCGCAAGAACAAGGGCAGTCCCGATATCGAGCATTGTTTCGCGCAGGCGGCCCTGGTGTCGCGCGACGGTGCGTTGGTGGCGGTGCGCATGGGGCCGCATACGGCCAATGCCGGCCGCATCTATTTCGCCGCCGGTTCGTTCGAAGCGGTGGACTTCGTCCAGGACCGCGCCGACATCGCCGCCAACATGCATCGCGAGGTGAAGGAGGAGACCGGGCTCGATCTTGGCGATGTCCGCCACGAGCCGCTTTACCATCTCCATTCGATCAATGGCTCGACGATGCTGTTCCGGCGCTACTTCCTGGCCGACGACGCCGATGTCGTCGCGGACGGGATCAGGACCTTCGTTGCTTCCGAAGCAGACCCCGAAATCGAAGGGCCGGTGGTCATTCGGTCCGCACAAAACCTGCCGGAGGGAGCACTGAACCATCTGGCCGCCGTTGCGCGCTGGCATTTCGGCTGACCAACGCTGCAGGCTGCGTCCAATGCGACATGGCCGGTTCGTTGGAACGCGCGGTGCCACGATGGCGGATGCCGTTTCCACTCGTGGCTGCTTGACAATCCCGGTCGGCGCGGACCCCTATGCTGGCCCGACACGTTGCTGGTGCCGATATTCTCCGCGTCGGATTTCACATTAATTTTCGCTCGCGATTGAAAACCGGGCGAGGGCAGGAACCTGATCATGACGCCACGCAACTACCTCGTCTACGACGTCTTCACCGGAGACAGGCTGGCCGGCAATCCGCTTGCGGTCGTGCTCGACTGCGAGGGGCTGGATCTCGAAGCGATGCAGCGCATCGCGCGTGAGTTCAATCTGTCCGAATCGGTCTTCGTGCTGCCCCCGGAGAATCCGAGGCATCGCGCCCGTGTCCGCATTTTCACACCCGACTACGAGATGCCGTTTGCCGGTCATCCGACCGTCGGCAGCGCGATTGCCCTGGCAGAACTTGCAGAGGGCAATGGCGATGCGATCTTCGTACTCGAGGAGAACATCGGGCCTGTTCGGTGCGCGGTCAGCCACGGCGACGGCGCGACCTTCGCCGAGTTCGATCTTGCCAAACTGCCCGAGCAATTGACACTGACGGCCGATCCCGAGGCGATCGGCGCAGCCCTTGGCCTTGGGCCGCATGAAATTGGCTTCGAGAACCATCGCGTCGCTTTTTTCAGTGCCGGCGTGCCCTATGTGACCATCCCGGTCGCCAATTTGCAGGCCGCCGCCAAGGCGCGGCTCAACAACGAGATGTGGGCGCAGCTTGCGCCGAAAAAAAGCGATTGGGCCTTCGCCAGCCCCTATGTCTACTGCCGCGAAACGGTGAACCAGGAAAGCGCTTTCCATGTGCGCATGATCGTGCCGGGCAACCCTTCCTATGAGGATCCGGCGACCGGTTCGGCAGCGGCGGCCTTCGCCGGTGCGATCATGCATTTCGACCGGCCTGGCGACGGCATGGCGCGTTACTGGATCGAGCAGGGGTTGGAGATGGGGCGTCCCTCGCGTATCCGCCTCGAGCTCGACGTTGCGGGCGGCAAGCTGGCGTCCGCCCGCATCGGCGGTCAGGCTGTGAAGGTCGCCGAGGGCAAGCTTCTGGTGTGAGCGGACACGCGCAAAAGGCGCAATCCAAGGGCATTGGAAAAGAACATCATCGATTTGTCGGGAAATGACAGGACAGGGCTGGACAGGAGCGGAAGCGGCGGCTATATGCCCGCCGACGCTGGTTTTCCAGCGGCGTGGGTGTGTAGCTCAGTTGGTAGAGCAGCTGACTCTTAATCAGCGGGTCCACAGTTCGATCCTGTGCACACCCACCATTTTCTCTCTTATTTATCATTGGTTTGCGGCCCTGCCTTTGCGCGGCAGGGCGAACTGCGGCCGACAGGTCTGGCCTGTCGGCGCACCGGTTCACTGCCCCAGTTCGCGTAGCCACCTTTCGAATGTGGGTGTTGCCGCGCCATCGCTCTTGGTGGCCAAAGGCGGCGTGTTGGTGGCGGCTGCCTTGCGCACTTCACGCGGACTGAGGCCGAATTCGTGCGAGAAGGCACGGGTGAAATTGGCGGCGACGTCGAAGCCGGCGTCTTCGGCGATATCCAGAATACGACTGCTGTTGGTCGGGTCGCTCAACGTCGCATAGGCATCCTGCAGCCGCTTCTTGCGGATGTAGTTGAGCACGCCGCCGCTCGCTTCGAAGAGCTGGTAGAGACGGGTCCGCGAAATGCCGGCGGCTCTGGAAATGGTATCCGGGTTGAGATCGTGCGAATGAAGATTGTCGTGGACGTGGCGGTGTACCCGCTCCATCACGCCGAGCATCGATTGCGCGACCGGTTCCTTGCCGGACGAAGGCAATGAAGCAAGGCAGGTGATGAGCATGTCGCGGATCGTGTGCACGATCTTCGGCAGGTCGTCGGCAACCAGGGTCGGTAGTCTGGCCTCGACGCTGGCAATGTAGTCGATCAACAGGGTAGCGAAGTTGCCGCTCAGGATCGAGTTGTTGGCTGCGACGAGCATTCCCGCGTGTTCGGCGAACAGGTCATAGGGCATGTAGAGGAGCATGACTTCGGACTCTGTCACACGCCCGCGATAAGGATGGCCAAGAGACCGGAATGTTACCGTGCCCGAGGTGCTTTCGACCACGTGCCCGTCAACCTCCGTCCAGGCGTGGCCCCGTCGGGGAATGCCGATATACCAGTGGTCGATCGAACTCGATTTCAGTTTTGCCGCCGATCTCACATAGCGGTAAGCGGCCGCGCGCTGCTGGACAAGCAACATCTTGCCGAGATTCCAGGCCGTATGTTCGGCGTTGAAGCCGTTCTCGGGCCTGGCGTCGTCCGGCAGAAGAACTTCGGCAATCGGGTCAAGATGCGCGCGCCACGCTGGAAACTGATCTGCGATCGCCAGCGGCAGCGTTGAAAATCGCAGCGGCTTCAGCGCGGGTTCGGTTGGTGCAGCACGATCAGCAACTGCCCCATTGACCGGTTCGCGTGGCCAACGCCGCCTTTCGACGCCGGGTACGGATTCCGCGCCGGGCGACGTGTCTGGCCTGTTCGGTCGGTCTGAATGATCACTCATCCAGAGCCCTCCACCAAGCCCCCCTTCGCCGATTAAACGTCGCGACTGGTTAAAAAGTTGCATGGTCAAGAAATGTCTACGCCTGCACTCAAGATTATTAACGCTGAGTAGTTGGTCGGCAGACATTGCTCAAATCAAATACACCCAAAAAAGGTCTCCGCGCATCACCTGCAGCAGTGGAGATATGTACTGAGCGATAATTTCTCGGATTTTGAGATAACGACACTCAAGCATGGATATGAGTAAGTATTAAGAAACGGAAATCTAATTAACATCGTTAACATTCAGTACAAAGTTCCAGAGTTGTCCAGCGAGAGTTGAGATAAGTTTCAAGCAACGTTGTGTTTTCGGTTCGTTGCCTGACGGTGTTGCAGAGTTTTCGGAGGCGTATGTGCGTAGTCGAGCATCATATCTTCGCTCCAATGCTGTATCAGCCCGGCGCGGCAGTCTGCAGATACGGCACGCGGAATCCTTGAAGACAATTCTCGTTGCTGGCGGCGCAGGTTTTCTTGGTTCGCATTTGTGCGAACGCCTCTTGCGAGAGGGGCATAGCGTGATCTGCGCCGACAATTTTTCCACGGGCAGAGCGGAAAACATCGGACATCTGAAGCTGCTGGGCGCTTTTACAGCGCGTCACCACGACATCATTGCTCCGCTCGATGCCGAGGTCGACGAGATTTACAATCTTGCCTGCCCAGCCTCGCCTCGGCACTACCAGGCAGATCCCATCCACACCACCAAGACCTGCGTGCTCGGCTCATTGAACCTTCTTGAGCTCGCCGCGCGGTCCGGGGCGCGTATCTTCCAGGCGTCGACCTCCGAGGTCTATGGCGACCCCAATGTGCATCCGCAGGTCGAGGCCTATTGGGGCAACGTCAATCCATTCGGGTCGCGCTCCTGCTACGACGAGGGCAAGCGCTGCGCGGAAACGCTGTTTCACGATTTCAACGCGGTGCACGGTGTCGAAATCAAGGTCGTGCGCATCTTCAATACCTACGGGCCGCGCATGCGGTCCGACGATGGCCGCGTGGTTTCGAATTTCATCGTCCAGGCGCTGCGTGGCGAAGACATCACCGTCTATGGCGACGGCTCGCAGACGCGCTCGTTCTGCTTCGTCGACGACCTGATCGACGGCTTCCTGCGCATGATGGCCTCGCCGGCGTCGCTGACTGGACCCGTCAATCTCGGCAACCCCGCAGAGTTCACCGTCGGTGAACTCGCTGAACTGGTCCTCGACTTGACCGGCTCCCGTTCGAAGATCGTCCGTCGTCCGCTGCCGGCCGACGATCCGCGCCAGCGGCGCCCCGACATTTCGCAGGCCACCCGTGATCTTGGCTGGCACCCGAATGTGCCTCTCGCCGACGGGCTGAAGCAGACCATCGCCTATTTCGACGGCCTTCTCTCAGCCAAGGGGCGCAAGCTTGCCGAGGTGGCGTGATGTCGGTCCAGCGTATCCTTGTTACCGGCGGGGCCGGTTACATCGGCAGCCACACAGCCAAATTGCTGCGGTCGCGTGGGCTGGAACCGATCGTCTACGACAACCTGGCAACGGGCAATCGTGTCTCGGTACGCTGGGGTCCGTTCATCCATGGCGACGTGCTCGACACGGTGCATCTGGCACGCACGATCACCCAGCAGAAGCCGGCCGCGATCATCCATTTCGCCGCCTCGGCCTATGTCGGCGAGTCCGTGAAGGAGCCGTCGAAATATTACCGCAACAATGTCGCGGGTACGCTCTCGCTCCTTGATGCCTGCCTGCAGGCGGGGGTCGACAAGATCATCTTCTCATCGAGCTGCGCCACCTATGGCGTGCCGGCCGTGCTGCCGATCGCCGAGACGACGCCGCAGGTTCCGATCAACCCCTACGGCAAGACCAAGCTGATCGCCGAACATATGCTGGCCGACTATGCGGCGGCATTCGGCCTGCGCTACGTGGCGCTGCGCTATTTCAACGCCTGTGGGGCCGACCCAGAAGGCGAATTGGGCGAATGGCATGACCCCGAGACCCATCTCATTCCGCGGGCATTGCTGGCCGCCGCCGGCCGCATCGAACGGCTGGATGTGTTCGGCGACGACTACGATACCGCCGACGGCACCTGCGTACGCGACTATATCCATGTCAGCGACCTCGCCTGGGCGCATGTGCTCGCCTACGAACATCTGGTGCGGGGCGGGGATAACATCGCCGTCAATCTCGGTACCGGCCACGGGTCGTCGGTTCTCGAAATCCTCGAGACCATAGATCGGGTCACAGGGCACAGCGTCCCCATCGCCATCCATCCGCGTCGCGCCGGTGATCCACCGGCTCTCTACGCCGACCCACACCTCGCCCGCGCCACGCTCGGTTTCTCACCCCAATATTCGGACCTTGAGACGATCGTGCGGACGGCCGCCCGGTTCTTCGGCCTGGAGGCGCAGCCATGACGACGCGCCTGGCCAACGACAATCTGCGAGGCTGGCCAACGGTCGAGCCGCTCATGGTGCCGGTCGTGACCGGTCTGCGGCGGATGGAGTATTTCGCCGGCGTGGCGCTTTGGCTCGGGGCTTTGGCCTATTTCTGGGTTTGGTGGCTGGCGCCGGTGCATCATTTCAGCCTGTTCGGCACGGTCTTGACCACCTGCGAGCTGGCCTGGATCACGCTGATCCCCGGATACTTCATGGCCGTCTTCGCTTTTGCCAGGAAGCCCACCGGGCCGCTTCGGATACCGCAGGGCAGCCGTGTCGCCATGGTGGTAACCAAAGCGCCGTCCGAGCCATTCCAGGTGGTCGCACAGACGCTGCGCGCCATGCTCGCACAGACAGTGCCGCACGATACATGGCTGGCCGACGAAGATCCGTCGTCCGAAACCATCGACTGGTGTCGCCGTCACAGCGTCTACGTTTCGACCCGCCGTGGGCGCAGCGATTATCATCGTCCAACGTGGCCGCGCCGCACGCGCTGCAAGGAAGGCAATCTCGCCTTCTTCTATGATCACTACGGCTATTATTATTACGACTTCGTCGCGCAGCTCGACGCCGATCACGTGCCCGAACCGGATTATCTCTGGCACATGTTGCGGCCCTTCGCCGATCCGGCGGTTGGCTATGTGTCCGCACCGAGCATCTGTGACAGCAATGCCAACCAGAGTTGGTCGGCGCGCGGCCGCCTCTATGCGGAAGCAAGCATGCACGGCGCCTTGCAGGCCGGTTACAATGGCGGTTTCGCTCCCCTTTGCATCGGATCGCACTACGCGGTGCGCACGCGGGCGCTCAAGGAGATTGGCGGTCTTGGACCGGAACTGGCCGAGGATCATTCGACCACGCTGATGATGAACGCGCATGGCTGGCGCGGCGTGCATGCGCTGGATGCCATCGCGCATGGCGATGGCCCCAGCACCTTCGGCGATCTGGTGACGCAGGAATTCCAGTGGTCGCGTAGCCTGGTCATGCTGCTTCTGCAATATTCGCCGACCTATGTGCCGCGGCTGCCGTTGCGGCTGCGCTTCCAGTTCCTGTTTTCGCAGGTCTGGTATCCGCTGTTTGCCACCTTCATGCTGCTTTTGGTGGCGACGCCGATCATCGCACTGCTGCGCGGAGAAAACTTCGTCGCGGTGACCTATCCCGATTTCCTGACGCATTTCATGCCGCTGTCGCTGCTGCTGGTCGGCCTATCCTATCGCTGGCGCGCGACGCGCAGCTTCCGTCCGATCGACGGCAAGATCCTGTGCTGGGAGAACGCGCTGTTCCTGTTGGCGCGCTGGCCCTGGGCGTTTGCCGGATGCATCGCCGCCTTGCGGGATTGGCTCACCGGCACGGTTGTCGATTTCCGCGTCACCCCGAAGGGCACTTCCGACGTCGATCCGTTGCCGTTCCGTGTCTATGCGCCCTACGTGGTGGTCGCGCTGGCCTCGATCCTGCCGGTTCTGCTGGTGAAGGACGCCGGCGCCAGCCGCGGCTTCTACCTGTTCGCCATCGTCAACAGCCTGCTCTACACGGTGCTGACCCTGGTCATCCTGTACCGGCACGAGCGCGAGAACCGGGTGCGGGCGGGCAGTCGCTTCCATCGCCCCGCGATCGCGGCTGGTCTCCTGTCGATGATCGTGCTGCCGGGCGTCGCTACGGCCGAGCACGGTCGTGAGAGCATCGAGGTGCTGGTCTGGGGTTCGGGTCGTCTACAGCTTTTCGACGAACGCTATTCGGCGGCCGGGGCGGGCGTTGGGCGAACCGCGCTGCGCACCACCGTTTTCAACCCGCATTGGCAATCGACGTCATCGGATCAACTGAACTGAGCAAGCAGAGGCGCCGCAAGGCGATAGACACCATGAAGATCGCGGTCATCGGAACAGGTTATGTCGGTCTCGTCAGCGGGACATGCTTCGCCGAATGGGGTCACGATGTTGTTTGCGTCGACAAGAACGCCGACAAGATCAGTCGCATCAACAACGGGCAGTTGCCGATCTACGAGCCGGATCTCGATATCCTGGTGGCCCGCAACCGCGAAGCGGATCGGCTGTCCTTCACCTGCGATCTGGCCTCTGCCATCACCAATGCACAGGTCGTGTTCATCGCGGTCGGTACACCGTCCCGCGTCGGGCAGGGCGATGCCGACCTCTCCTTCGTCTACATGGCGGCGCGCGAGATGGCACCGTTCCTGGCCGAAGGTGCGGTCGTGGCGGTCAAGTCCACCGTTCCGGTCGGCACTGGCGACGCGGTGGAGAAGATCATCGCCAGTGTCTGCCGGCGCGGCTCGTTCTCGGTCGCGTCCAATCCGGAGTTCCTGCGCGAGGGCGTGGCGATCGGCGATTTCCTGAAGCCCGATCGTGTCGTCATCGGCGCCGAGGACGGTCGCGCACGGGCGGTGATGCTGGCGCTCTATCGTGAACCGCTCGGGTCAACGCCGCTGGTCGTCACCGACCGGTGCACCGCCGAACTGATCAAATACGCAGCCAACGCTTTTCTCGCCACCAAGATCACCTTCATCAACGAACTGGCGGATCTGTGCGAGAGAGTCGGCAGCAATGTCGGCGAACTGGCACTCGGCATCGGCCTCGACAAGCGCATCGGCAACAGCTTCCTGAACGCCGGGCCGGGCTATGGCGGCTCGTGTTTCCCGAAGGATACGTTGGCGCTGCTGCGTATCGCGCAGGACTATGGCGTGGTGTTGCGCATCGTCGAGGAGACCATCGTCGCCAACGAAGCCCGCAAGCGCAAGATGGCGCTCAAGGTTGTCGACGCGGTCGGTGGCGACGTCGATGGCCAGACCATTGCGGTTCTGGGCCTCACCTTCAAACCCGACACCGACGACATGCGCGAAGCGCCGGCGGTGCCGCTGATCGAAACGCTGCAGCGTTACGGCGCAACCGTGCGCGGTTACGATCCGGTCGGGAACGAGAATGCCAGTTGCGTTCTGGAAAATGTCGCGCTGGTCGACGATCCCTATGAATGCGCGCGTGACGCCGATGCGGTCGTCGTCGTCACCGAATGGGACAGCATCCGCCGCATCGATCTTAGCCGTCTCAGGCGCGTGATGCGCAGGCCTGTCCTTGTCGATCTGCGCAGCGCCTTCGAGCCAGGCGCCGCGTCGGCCGCAGGGTTTCGGGTTTCGACCATCGGCCAACGTCCCGAGCGGGCCGAGCGCCTCAATCTGCTGACGGACGACGTGGATCGCGACACCTCGCGCCAGATCCGGTCCCGCCAGGTACGTGGAAAGTGAGGTTCACATGGACAATCATTCCATCACCTGGTCCCTGACGCGCCACGGCCTCCTGGCCGGCTTCGGCATTGCGATGTACTGCGGCTCGGCCCGGGCCGAAGAGCCAGTCGTGGTGCCGGCGCAGGCGCGCACCATGACTGCGCTCGACCTCTACGACCTCTATCGCGACAAGACCTGGCAATGGCCGGACGGCGCCGGCCGCATGCAAGACAGGGGTCGTCTCTTCAGGGCCTGGTCCGGCACTGGCGACAACGCAAGCTGGGCCGAAGGTCGCTGGGTACTCACCAATGACGGGCAGATGTGCCTGAGGGCCGTGTGGCACGGTCCGACCGGCGCCTCTCCCGACAAGACATGCTTCCGCCACAAGATCGATGAGGGCACGATCTATCAGAAGAAGGAGCCTTCCGGCGCCTGGTACGTGTTCAAGCACGCGGTGCCGGACAAAGACGACGAGTATGGCAAGCTCGTCGAACAGGACACGGTAAGCGCCAAGGTCATGGCCAACCGGCCGGTGGCGCAGGCCGTGCTTACCCCGGAACATGCACCGTTGCCGACCGCAGCGCCGGCAGGTGCTTATTGAGATCGGAGAACGACGATGAACAGGAAACTCGCGGCCATCGCGCTTTCATGCGTGGGGCTAATCGCATCGGGAGCGGTCATGGCGGCCAGCAACCTGCCGCTTGGTATCCCGAAGAACAACTCCGCCACGGCAACCATGCCGTCGGACAAGCGTCCGGTGATCACGCCCACATCCATCGGCTTCGGGGCCTATGATCCCTATGGCGACTTCGGCAGCGATTCCAGCTCGAAGATCGAGCATCTCTTCCTGCCGTGGGAGGATGTCGATCTGGGCACGCTGGCGGTTGCCGACGCCTATGCGCAGCAGCGGGGTCGCTCGCTGCTGATATCGGTGGAGCCGTGGTCGTGGTCGCCGCACTGGCGTGTCACTTCGCGGCAATTGCTTCACAGCATCCTGAACGGCGAACGCGATTCCTACATGGCGGCGGTCTGTTCGGAAGCCGCGACGCTCAAGAGCCCGGTGACGATCCGCTGGGCGCAGGAGATGGACGAGACCAGCAACCAGTTCTCTTGGGCGCACTGGCCGCCGGCCGACTATGTGACTGCCTACAAGCGCATGGTCACGATTTGCCGTCAGCACATCAAGACGGCCAAATATATGTGGTCGCCGAAAGGCAATGAGGGTCTCGAAGCCTTCTATCCGGGCGACGATTTTGTCGACGTCATCGGTCTGTCGGTGTTCGGTTATCAACCCTTCGACCGGGACAAGGTCGGTCACGACACCACTTTCGTCGAGCAGATGGAGCCGAAATACAACCGCGTCAAAGGTTTCGGCAAACCGGTGGTGGTGGCGGAACTGGGATACGAAGGCGATGACCACTATGTGCGCGACTGGGCCGAAAGCGTCGCCAAGACCTATCCGCAATTCCCCGAGTTGACCGATATCGTCTACTTCGACGACCGCGAGGTCTATCCGTGGCCCGACGGTTATGGGTTGCCCAACTGGCGCGTCGTGCACACGCAGCAGGCAGCGAACTGAACCAGGGTGGAAGCGCGGGAGGAAAGGTTATGTCCGCGATACGGAACATACTTCTATTGCTGGTCGCCGGCACCGTCGCCGGTACCGGAACAGCCTCGGCTGCGGCGCCCAGCGCCGCAGTCATAGAAAAGGCAAAGCCGCTGAACGACAACGAACTCTACAGGCTCTACAGCCAGCGGTCATGGATGTGGAAGGACGGCGCCGGCTATTTCGCAATCCCGATGCGCCGTTTCACCGCCTGGTCGGGCAGGGGCAAGACCCTGAGTTACGGGGTGGGCACCTGGTTCATCACCGATCCTGGCAAACTGTGTTTCCGGGCCGACTGGCATGCGATGGGTGGCGCCAAGCCCGACCTCACCTGTTTCAGCCATCGCAAGAAGGGTGACGTCGTTTATCAGAAGCGCGAGCCGAAGGGCGATTGGTATGTGTTCGCCAACGCGCCGGTAAGGAAAGACGACGAAGCCAGGAAGCTGCGGCACGGCGACTATGTCAGCCACCGGCTGACCAGGATCGAGGCTAAGCTGGACCACTAGTCATAGAAGGAAGGCGGCAGCTTTCAGGCTGCCGCCGGCAATCGTCGCACGCTGTGGCTAGGATGAGGCGTTGCCTGGACTAGGTCCGGGCAAAGCAACGGGCAAGATGGCCGAAGCCGCTCGGCGTGCAGATATAGGGAGCGTTGCCGTAGGATGGGGTGGCGCTGGCCACCTTGGCGATATCCTTCGTTGCCGTTGGCTTGTGCCTCGCGGCCACGACCTTGGCCTTCGGCTTGGCCGTCGGAACCAGGTACGCATAGCTCGTTTTGGCGCTGAAGGAGGCGGTTTTCACATTGCTGTCGGCAACGGCAGAACATCCCGCCGTGGCGGCGAGCATGATCGCGGCGCTAGCCATGAAAATCGTCCGGGCGTGGCCAACCATCCCGGAAGCTGAAGATTTATTGCCAAATGCCATGGGTCACGACCTCGTCGATTGGCGCAGGTTCAGTACAGCAACGATACTCGGGGAGCCTTAAGACGCCGTGGAGATGAAACTGAAAATGCAAGCTTTCCGCGGAAAGTACTGTTTCGGGCTAACGCGACACTGTCCGACGGTGCGTCCAGAAATCAGGGCCCGCATTCTGCGGCACATGGCCGACTAGCCGGTCCCCTAGCATTCCGTTTCGGATGTGGACATAGAAAAATGGTCGCAGGCCGCCATATTCAACAGATTTCTGATTTGGCGCCAGCCGATGCCGCGACGTAGCGGGTGTCATCCAGCTCGGATCGAAGGTCGCTATTTGCCGCAATAATGGTCGTTGACGTCGTTGGCCGCGCGCGCGTCGGGCCCGACGCGATGATAGGCGCAGGCGCCCGCCGCGGTGGTAAACATCTGGCTGTCGTAGTATCGGGGACCACCGAACAGCATTTCGACGACGGTGCGGCCGGCCGGAACGTAGCGCTCCCCGTGATGAGCGCGATGCTTCTTGTGATGATGTTTGTTTTCACCCGCGAAGCTTGGCGAGGCCAGCGGGAGGGCGATGGCGATCGTCAGCGCGCAGGTCGCGAAATGTCTGATCGTCATGGAAAATCTCCTGCTGTCGTCCGATGCCGGCATCTCGTCAAAACCACCATATGGCCGGAAGGTTCCTCGAAAACGACCGGCTTGGCAATGTCGGGCGATTGCCCGGGTCTTCTCCGGGCTTGCTGGCCCCGGTCTATTTCTCCGAAACGCCTGCCTCGGCGAAGCTGGCCATTCCCGCGTGGCAGGCGAGCGCCGAACGCACGAGATTGACAGCCAGGCAAGCGCCGGAGCCTTCGCCCAGTCGCATGCCGAGGTCGAGCAGGGGCGTGAGGCCCAGCGCCTGTAGCAAGCCGCGATGGCCGGCTTCGGCCGAGACATGGGCGGCAATGGTATGGGCAAGCCCGGCGGCATGCAGTTTGGCCAAGGGAGCCGCGGCCGCCGTGCAGACAAAACCGTCGAGCAGCACCGGCACGTTGCGGTGGCGCGCGGCAAGCGTGGCGCCGAAGATGGCGGCCAGTTCGCGACCGCCGAGTGCGGCTGCGGCTTTCAGCGGATCGGCCAGCACGGCAGCATGGCGTTGCAGGCCGGCCTCGATGGCGACCACCTTGCGCTTCAGGCCGGCGTCGTCGACGCCGGTGCCGCGACCGGTCCATTTTTCGGCGCCACCGCCGAAAAGGGCGGCCGAGATCGCCGCCGCCGGCGTGGTGTTGCCGATGCCCATCTCGCCGAGGCAGAGGAGATCGATATCGGCGTCGACGGCGTCGTAGCCGGCCGAAACTGCGGCAAGGAAGGCAGCCTCGTCCATCGCCGCGCCTTGCGTGAAGTCGCCGGTCGGATGGTCGAGATCGAGCGGGATGACGTCGAGTTCCGCGCCAGCCGCGCGGGCGAGCTGGTTGATGGCGGCGCCGCCGCCGGCGAAATTGGCCACCATCTGCACGGTCACTTCCGACGGATAGGCCGACACGCCCTGGGCGGTGACGCCGTGGTTGCCGGCAAAGACGATCACCTTGACGCGGTCCAGCTTCGGCATGTCGCGACCCTGCCAGCGGGCCAGCCAGGCGGCGATGGTTTCCAGCCGGCCGAGGCTGCCCTGCGGCTTGGTCAGCGTATCCTGACGGCGGGCGACGGCGGCGGCGGCGGTGTCGCTGCCGGCAGGCAGGTTGCGGCAGGCATTGTGCAGTTCATCGAGAGTTTTGAAGGACATGGCAGAAGTGTCTCCGAAAGAGAATCAGGTGAGCGACACGGAAGCGACGACAAGGATGGCGATTTCGCAAAGCTGCTGCAGTGCGCCGGCGGCATCGCCGGTATGGCCGCCGATCTGGCTGAGACAGAGCTTGCGGAAACCGTAGAAGATGAGGCCAAGCAGGGCCACGGCCACGATCGCGCCGCCCAGCCCGAGGGTGAGCAGTGCAACGGCGCCGAGGATCGCGCCTGCCTGTGCGGTGGTGGCAGAGACGGTGCCGGCGCGGCTGGAGAGGCCGTCGGCCGTGGCCGGTGGCATCAGATGCAGGAAGGCACCCAGCAGCCCGCGCGAGGCGGCGTGAGCGGCGATCAGCGCCAACAGCGCCGACCAGCCATGGGAGAATTCCGCCAGCGCGCTCCAGCGGATGAGGATGGTCAGGCCGAGCGCGGAAGCGCCATAAGCGCCGATGCGGCTGTCGTGCATGATCTCCAGCTTGCGATCGGTCGTGCGGCCACCGCCAAAACCGTCGGCGACATCGGAAAGGCCGTCCTCGTGTAGCGAACCGGTGGTCAGCATCATCGCGGCCAGCGTCAGAGCGGCTGCCGGGCCGGAGGCGACGCCGAAGGTGGTGGCAAGCGAAAAGACGATCGCACCGATCAGGGCCACAACCGCACCTGCCACCGGCGCCGCCCATATCGCATCGGCCAGCTTGCGGTCGCCGAAGTCGAGAACCGGCAACGGCGAGCGCGTGAAGAAGACCAGACAAAGCGCTATGTCGGTGAGGATCTTGCCGGGCGCGGAGAAGCGGCTCATGGGTTCATCGCGATGGCGTGGAAGAAGGTTCCGCTGACCGGACCCCGCCGTCCACCGGAGGGCCCGAGCGCGTTACCCTGGCCGTCGGCGAGCTCGGCGAGCGGCTCGTCGCTGCCGGTGTCGGTCACCTGAGCGTAGTGGAATTCGTGGCCGCGCACCACTGTTCCGGCAGGCCCGAGCGCGCTGTCGCTCTTCAGCCTGGCCTCGCGGTAGCCGAGGTTCATCTTGCGTTTGGCGAAGGAGGTCGAATGGCCGAGCAAGCCGAGCATGGAATGGGTGACGCCTTCGGCGTCTTCAAGGGCCTTGCCCAGAACCATGAAGCCGCCGCACTCGCCATGGACCGGCTTCGTCGCGGCGAAGCGCTTGATGCCCGCCTGGAAATCGCTGGCGGCGGCCAGCTTGCCCGCATGCAGCTCCGGATAGCCGCCGGGCAGCCAGCAGACGTCGCAGCTCTCGTCCGGCGCCTCGTCCGCCAGTGGCGAGAAGGGCACGATCTCGGCGCCCGATTTGCGCCAATGCGCGGCGACATGCGGATAGATGAAGGTGAAGGCGGCATCCTCGGCGAGCGCGATGCGTTGTCCCGGCGGCGGCAGCGCTGCCTCGAAACTGCCATCAGCCGGTTCGAGCGGGGCGGCGAGCGCCATGATGGCGTCGAGGTTCAGCGAAGCGTCGGCCATATCGGCCAGCCGGTCGAGATGCTGCATCAGGCTGGCATGTTCGCTGGCCTGGACAAGGCCGAGATGGCGTTCGGGCAAGGCAAGGGCTGAATCGCGCAGAATGGCACCGACTACGGGCAAGCCCAGCGCCTCGATGGCCTCGGTGCAGAGCTTGCGATGGCGCTCGCTGCCCAGCCGGTTGAGCACGACGCCGGCCACGCGCACATTCGGATCATAGCAGGAAAGGCCCTTGGCGATCGCCGCGGCCGTCGTCGATTGCCCGGAGACGTCAAGCACCAACAGGACGGGCAGCCGGTAGAGCCGGGCGAGGTCGGCGGCCGATCCCGTGCGCCCGTCCGGCGAAGGGATGCCATCGAACAGGCCCATGGCGCTTTCCAGCACCACCAGTTCGGCATTGTCGGCTGTCTGCGCCGCCAGGCCGTTGAGCAGGGAAGGCGGCATCGCCCAACTGTCCAGATTGACGCCGGGCAGACCGGTGGCGGCGGCATGGAAGCCGGGATCGATATAATCGGGACCGGACTTCGCGCCGCGCACGCGAACGCCGCGCCTGGCCAGCGCACGCAGGATGCCGATGGTGACGCTGGTCTTGCCGGAGCCGGAGCGCGGCGCGCCGACGATGAGGGCCGTCGCGTTCATGGTCGCTGCACCAGCCTGTCGCGCATGGCGACGATGCCGCCGATGACGATGAGCGCGGGAGAAACGATTGCCTCCCGCGCGGCTGCTTCGACCAGTGTGCCCAGCGTGGCGACCACGGTGCGCTCTTGTGGCAATGTGGCGTTCTCGATCAGCGCCGCCGGCATGTCCGCCGTCAGCCCACCTGCCATAAGGTCGGCGATGGTCGCCTCCATATGGGTCAGGCCCATATAGATGACGATGGGCTGGCCGGTGCGGGCAAGGGCTGCCCAGTCCGGCCGGTCGTCGGAGACAGCGGCGAAGCCCGTTGCTAGGATGATGGCGCCGTTGATGCCGCGCATGGTGGCCGGAATGCCGGCCGAGGTCAGGCCGCCGAAGGCCGAGGTGACACCCGGCAGAACCCGGTAGGGAATGCCGTGCTCGGCCAAAGCCAGCGTTTCCTCGGCGCCGCGCGCGAAGACATAAGGATGGCCGCCCTTCAGGCGCACCACCTTGCGGCCTTCCTTGGCGAGTTTCACGATAAGGGCGTTGATGTCTTCCTGCGGAATGGACAGCCGGCCGCCGCGCTTGCCGACATAGAATTTCTCCGCCCGTTCGGCGACAGCGATGATCTCCGGCGAGACCAGCGCGTCATGCACCAGCGCGTCGGCCTCGGTCAGCGCCGAAAGCACTTCCAGCGTGAGCAGGCTGGGGTCGCCGGGGCCGGAGCCGGCCAGCCAGACATGGCCGGGTTGCAGCCGCGGTTTGTGTGCGGTGAGCTTCTGGAAGGTTTCGGAAAACGTCATTGCCGGTTCCTGAAGCGCCGCTGATAATAAGGGTCGTAGAGCGAGCTTTCGGTGAAATCCTGCGCCGCCAGCGAACGCCCGACAAAGATCAGCGCGGTGCGCTCGATCGGATCGGCGGCAAGGGCGGCCGCGACCGTCTCCAGCGTCGCGCGGATGACGCGTTCGTCGGGCCAGGAGGCGCGAAAGACTATGGCGACCGGGCAGTCGCCGCCATAATGCGGGGTCAGTTCCGCCACCACCTGTTCGATGGCGTGGATGGCGAGATGGATCGCCAGCGTGGCGCCGGTGCGGCCGAAGGCCGACAGCGTTTCGCCAGGCGGCATCTTGGAGGCACGACCAGAGACGCGGGTCAGCACCAGGCTCTGCGCGACTTCCGGGATGGTCAGTTCGCGTTTCAGCGCTGCGGCCGCGGCGGCAAAGGACGGGACGCCGGGCGTCAGCGTGTAGGCAATGCCGTTGCGTTCGAGACGGCGGATCTGCTCAGCGACGGCACTCCACACCGAAAGGTCGCCTGAATGCAGACGCGCCACATCCTGGCCGGCCTGGGCGGCGGCAACATATTCGGCCTCGATCTCGTCCAGCGACATCGGCGCGGTGTCGACCAATCGCGTGCCTGGCGCGCAGTGTTCGAGCAGTTCGGGCGCCACGATCGAGCCTGCGTAAAGGCACACGGGGCACGAGCCAAGCAGCTTGGCGCCGCGTAAGGTGATGAGGTCGGCGGCACCCGGACCGGCGCCGATGAAATGCACGGTCATGCCGAGGCTCCGCTGGTGGCTATGGCGCAGGTGACGGCGCCGACAATGATGCGTGGCCCTAGCAGGCGCGCGCCTTCGCCCGCCGCTGCAAGCGCCGCGCTTTCCGAAACCGATGACGAACCGGCGATGGCGAGGGAAATTTCGGACCGGGTGAGCGTATCCTCTCCGCCTGGCTCATCTGCGGCGGTGACCTCAACCACGATCACCTCCAATCCCAACTTCCGTGCCGCGGCGAAGATGCCGACCTCGTCCTTCTTGAAGGTTGTGGTGGCCAGCACGGAGAGCGCGGAACGATCGAGACTGTGGCCGGCGAGCACGGCATCGATGGCGGCAATGACGCTCGCAGTATCCGCACCCTTGCGGCAGCCTATGCCCGCGACGATCATGTCTTGACCCAGCTCCATTGCGTCACCGGCAGGGCCGGGCGCCAGGCCTGCATGGTGCCGACGGGGGCAGCCCGCGAAATGGCGATGCGGGTCAGCGTGCCGCCGAGAGCCGCATGGCGGGCCACGAGCAGCGCCTCCATCTCCAGCGTCACCGCATTGGCCACGCAACGGCCGCCCGACGGCAGGGCCTTGAGCGCAGCGTCAAAGACGCCGGCGTCGGTGCCGCCGCCGCCAATGAAGATCGCGTCCGGTGCCGGCAGGCCGGCGAGCGCCTGCGGTGCTAGGCCTTCGACCACTGCGAGCCCCGGTACGCCGAAGGCAGCCGCATTGCGGCGAATGCGCCCGGCGCGCTCGGCATTGGCCTCGATGGCGACGGCGCGCAGCGAAGGGTGCGACAGCATCCATTCGATGGCGATCGAACCCGATCCCGCGCCGATATCCCACAACACTTCGCCGCGGCGCGGCGTCAGCGCGGAGAGCGTGACGGCGCGCACCTCGCGCTTGGTGATCTGGCCATCGTTCTCGAACAGATCGTCGGCGAGACCGGAGGCCAAGGGCAATATCCGCGCCTCGGATTCCGATTCAATCTCGAGCGCCAGCACATTGAGCGGATTGATGTTTTTGAGGTTGAAATCGCCGGCGCGGGCGCCGCGGACGACTTCTTCCTGACCGCCCAGTGCTTCCAGCACCGTCAGTCGCGATGGGCCGAAACCGAGCTCGGAAAGCAGGGTCGCTACCTTGGCCGGGGCTGCGCCGTCCGAGGTCAGCGCCAGTAAACGTGCGCCGGGATGCAGTAGCGGGCGGATCAGGTCGAGCGGGCGGCCATGCAGCGAGATCGTCTCGACATCCTGCAGCGCCCAGCCGAGCCTGGAAGCGGCGAGCGAAAGAGACGAAGGAGCGGGCACCACCACCATGTCGGCGGCGGCGACCTTGCGCGCCAACGTCACGCCGACGCCGTGGAAGAACGGATCGCCGGAGGCGAGCACGCAGACGCGGCGTCCGGCGCGGTCGAGCACGGCTTCCATTTCCGGGTCGAAAGGTGATGGCCATTCATGCATCTCGCCGGTGACGAGCGTACCGGCGAGGTCGAAATGGCGCTTGCCGCCAAAGACGAACTCAGCATCCGCGATCAGCCGCTTGGCCTCGTCGCCCAGACCCGCTACACCGTCCTCGCCGATACCGACGATGGCGAGCCAGGCGGGCGCGGCATGTGTTTCTTTCTCAGCAGGCATGATGTCCCACCGCATTCTGATCCTGGGCGGCACCACTGAGGCACGGCAGCTGGCCGGCCGGCTGGCGGCGCGGCCGGATGTCGAACTTATCCTGTCGCTGGCGGGGCGCACCGAAAATCCGGTCGCGCAGCAGGTGCCGACACGTGTCGGCGGCTTCGGCGGCGCGGAAGGGCTCGCGGCCTATCTGAAGGAGACCGAGACCGATCTGTTGATCGATGCGACGCATCCTTATGCGGCGCGCATTTCCGCCAACGCGGCCGAGGCGGCCCGTCTTGCCGGCGTGCCGATCCTGGCATTGCGGCGTCCCGGCTGGCAGCGTGAACAGGGCGATCGCTGGGTGGAGGTTGAGGGGGTGCCCGAGGCCGTCGCGGCATTGGGACCAATCGCACGGCGCGTTTTCCTGGCGCTTGGGCGACAGGAGGTTGGCGCCTTCGAAGCAGCGCCGCAGCATCATTATTTGTTGCGCAGCGTCGACCCTGTCGAACCGCCGCTTGGCGTCTCCCATGTCGACTATCTTCTGGCGCGTGGCCCGTTTCGCGAGGTGGACGAACACCGCCTGCTCGTGGACCAGCGCATCGATGCCGTCGTGTGCAAGAACAGCGGCGGCGAGGCGACCTATGGCAAGATCGCCGCGGCGCGTAGCCTTGGCATCGACGTGGTGATGATCCGCAGGCCGGTGCTGCCGGCCGTGCCTTCGGCGCCGAGCATTCCCGATCTGCTTGCCATGATCGATCATTCCCTGCGTCCCGTGGCCGAGCGCGGCGTGTAGATCAGCGCCGGCTTGCCGTCGCGCTTGATGACACGGGTTTCTGGCGATCCGATGATGACGCAGGTGGCCATGTCGGCCATCTCGGCCCTGGCGAAGGCTAGGGCTGCGACGTTGATGCGTTCGTCAGGGCGCCCGGCGGCGCGGCCGAAGATGACCGGCGTGGTGCCGGGCAACACGGCGGCCAGCGCCTCGAAGGCGCGACCGAGCTGCCATGGGCGCGACTTGCTGATCGGATTGTAGAGCGCGACGACAAAACCGGCGCCGGCCGCCGCCAGCAGCCTCAGTTCGATCAGGTCCCAGGGTTTCAGATTGTCGGACAGCGAGATGGCGCAGAAATCATGGCCGAGCGGTGCGCCGGCTCGTGCCGCCACCGCCAGCATCGCGGTGACGCCCGGCACGATCTGAAGGTCGATGTCGCGCCATTCGGCCGGACCGTCCTCGATCGCCTCGCAGACGGCGGCTGCCATGGCGAACACGCCGGGATCGCCGCCGGAGACGACGGCCACGGCATGACCTTCAGACGCCTTGACGATGGCTTCCTTGGCGCGCGCCAGTTCCTCGCGGTTGTCGGAGGCGATGCGGGTCTGGTGCGGTTTGAGGTCCAGCCGGTCGACATAGGGTTTGTAGCCATAGAAGAACTCGGCTTCCGCAACCGCCTGGCTGGCTTCCGGCGTCACCTGATTGGCGTTGCCGGGACCAAGCCCGATGACGAAGAGACGGCCGCTCATTGGTCCGCCCCCGGGCGGCCGGACCAGCCGGCAACCAGCACCACCGCGAAATAGGGCGCCTTGTCGTCTTCCTTGTCCTTCAGCCGCATGGAGATCGAGCCTGGCATGGTGCCGCGTTCGACATAGACGGCGCGGACCAGCTTGCCGGCGGCTTCCAGTGYCCTGCGGATCTTCGGCAGGTTGCGGCCTACCTTCATGATGACGGCGGCATCGGTGTCGGCCAGCCGGCGGGTCAGCTCGAACTCGCTCATCGTGCCGGGCAATACGGTCAGCACATCGTCGCCCTGGACAATAGGCAGGCCGTTGGCCGACCAGCAGCCCGACATGGCGGTCACACCCGGAATGACTTCGGTCGGATAACGATGAGCAAGGCGCACGTGCAGGTGCATGTAGGAGCCGTAGAACAGCGGATCGCCCTCCGAAAGGATGGCGACGGTTCGGCCCTGGTCGAGATGCTCGGCGACCTTTGCAGCGGACTCTTCGTAGAAGCCGGTGATCGCCGTTTTGTAGTCGTCGCTGTCCTTGTCGATCTCGGTGGTGACGGGATAGACGAGCGGCAGTTCGATCCAGTCCGGGCGATGGTGCTCGCCGACGATGGTGCGGGCATTGCCATTGGCACCGCGCTTGGAAAAATGCGCGACGACATCGGCCTCGGCCAGCGCGCGCACGGCCTTCAGCGTCATCAGTTCGGGGTCGCCGGGACCGGTGCCGACGCCGATGAGACGGCCTTTGACAGCCGCGCTCACAGGCCCGGCCTCGCCAGTGAATTCAGCGCGGCGGCGGTCATGGCGCTGCCGCCCAGCCGGCCGCGCACAATGGCGAAAGGCACGCCGTAGGAGTTCTCGGCCAGCGCGTCCTTGGATTCGGCGGCACCGACGAAACCCACCGGCATGCCGATGATGGCGGCTGGTTTGGGTGCGCCGTCGCGCAGCTTTTCGAGCAGATAGAACAAAGCCGTCGGCGCGTTGCCGATGGCGACGACCGCACCGGCCATATGCTGGCTCCACAGGTCGATGGCGGCGGCCGAACGCGTGTTGCCGATCGCCTTGGCGATTTCTGCGGTGCGCGGGTCGCGCAGCGTGCAGATCACCTCATTGCCGGCGGGCAGGCGGGCGCGGGTGACACCATGCACCACCATCTGAGCGTCGCACAGGATCGGCGCGCCGGCTTTCAGCGCATTACGGGCGGTGTCGGCGAAATCCGGAGAGAAGACAAAATGCCGGGCCGCCTCGACCTGACCGCAGGCATGGATCATGCGAATGGCGATGTCGGCCTCGGCTTCGGAGAAACGCGACAGGTCCGCCTCGGCACGGATGATGGCGAAAGAACGCTCGTAGATGGCGTTGCCGTCATGAATGTAGTCGTAGGCGGCCATGCTCATCCGTGCTCATTCCCGTGCGAAGGCTTGCGTGATCGCCGTCTCGCCCAGCCGGGCAAGGCAGGCGGCAACCGTTTCGTTGTCGCGCCTTGCGCCGCCGGCCAGCGCGGCAACGCGACCGAGGCCGCGCGCGGCTTCATATCGTGGGCTGTATCGGGGCGGAAGGGCCTTCGCCGTCCCGTCAACGACAAGTCCGGCTTTGTTTTCGTCGCCCACCAGCGTCAGCGCCGCTGCTGCCGGGTGCGCGCAGCCCTTGGCGCAGCCCGAAATATGCAGGGTGAACGAGCCGTCGAGAAAACCGGTATGGTCGGCGGCGATTGTTTCCGCGATCCCCCGCGTCGACAGATGACCGGACGCGCAGGCCGGCGTGCCGGGGCAGGCCGCGATATGGGTGCGCGGGTCGCTCGCTTCGGTGACGAAGCCGAGCGCGCCTGCGGCCTGTCGCAGTTCGGCACCGGCTTGCCTTGTCAGGCCAAGGAACAACAATGTGCGCTGTGGCGACGGGCGGATCTCGCTGGCACCGCGCGCGACTGCCTCGGCTGCGAGCCTTGCGATTGCCTGGGCCGGCATCGAACCGAAGGGCAGGGCGATGCCGAGAACTTCGGCCGAATTGGTGAGCGGGAAAATTCCAATGGGAAATGAATCGCTTGAGAGGGGCTTTTCAGAAGGTGATTCAATGACACCTTCGGGCGCGACGGCACTCCGCTCCGTGAGCTGTTCCGTATCCAGGTCCCGCGCTCGACCTTCGCGGCCCAGTGTGGCGATTGCCTTAAGAATCGCCATGGTCAGGTCGCTGGCTCGCGCTTCGTCGAACAGGCCCAGCGGTCGCGCTGTGGTCGCCGTGCCGCCAATCGAGAGATGCCAGCTTACGCTACCATCGCGACGAACCGCGACCAGCCGCACATCGGCTAGAATCGCGTCAAGGCTGATCAACCCGCCACCATCCACGACAACGGACACTTTTGGCCCGAGCTTGCCGGCAAGGCCGGCCTCGTAGATCGCGGCGCGGATCGCCTCGGCCAAGGCGCGCGGGTCGGCTGTTTCGCTCAAGTCCAGGCCGGCCAGAGGCCCGGTCTCGACCGGTACGCCGGTGCGCACGGCGATGCCCAGCGCATTCACTTCCGCGGCCAGCACCGCCGCGCTTGTCGCCGTCAACCCACGAATCTGGATCGAGCCGCGCGCCGTCACCTCCATGATGCCGTTGCCGTGGCGTGAGGCCGATTCGCAGAGTCCGATCAGGGCTTTGGAAGCGAGTCCTCCAGCAACGGGGTTGAGCCGCACCAAAAGCCCGTCGCCGG
Organism: Mesorhizobium sp. 2RAF21; assembly: GCF_052115345.1. Lineage (NCBI taxonomy): Bacteria > Pseudomonadati > Pseudomonadota > Alphaproteobacteria > Hyphomicrobiales > Phyllobacteriaceae > Mesorhizobium > Mesorhizobium sp. 2RAF21. The sequence continues at coordinate 107,060 of NZ_JBFRGM010000004.1, forward strand.
TCTGCATCGGCGCCGTCAGGGCGGGGCAGGCGCCCCGGCGTCGGGCGGCATTCATTCGGCTGCCTCGCTGCGGCCAGCCTCGGCGATCAATGCCGCGAGGTCGTCGTCGACCGAATTGCGCAGCGGGTGCCACAGTCCGCGCCGTCTTGCCGAGGCGAGGCGTTCGGCGATGAATTTCGCGGCTGCCGGGTTCTCGCGCAACAGGAAGGCGCGCACAGTCTCGTCGCCCAGATAGGCATCGTGCACGGCGCCGATCAGATTGCCTGCAATGGCTTGGGTGGTTTCGGCGAAGCCGACGAGCCTGTCGACCGTCTCGGCGAATTCCGAGGCGCCGCGCGGGCCGTGCCGCATCTGTCCCTCGATGAAGCGCCGGTTGACGGCGCGTGCCCGCACCACACGCGTCACCGCTTCTGACACCGAACGCGGCTTCGGCTTCGCCGGGTCAGTGGTGTCGAGTACGATAACGTCGGCCTTGCCGCCAAGCGCTGCGACAGCCGCCGCGAAGCCGCCAATGAAGGCGACGTCGGCGGAACCCTCGAGGATGTCGCGGCCGGGATCGTCGCCGGTATGCACGAGAAGATCAGCCTCCGCGATACGGCCGGCAAAGGCACCGGGCGCAGCTGCCCCTTCGCCTTCGGCGCCGCCATAGGCGTGCGAGGCTGCATCGAGATAGGCGCGGCCAAGCTCTTCGCGGCTTTGCCATTCGCCGCTGGCCAGCATGGCTTCCAGGCCGGCGCCGTAGGTGCCGGGCGAAGAACCGAAGATGCGTGGCTCGACCCGCCCTGCGGCACGCGTGGCGGCGGCGAGCGGATTTTCGGTGTCGTCCTCGTCTCGCTGGGCAACGGCGCGCGCGGCGGCGTCGATGAGCGCGATCTGGGTTGGGAACATGTCGCGGAACAGGCCTGATATGCGCCAGGTGACGTCGACACGCGGCCGCCCAAGTGCCGCCGGCGGCAGTACTTCGATGCCGGTGATACGGCCGGTGGCGGCATCCCATTGCGGGCGGCAGCCCATCAGCGCCAGGCCCTGGGCAATCTCCTCACCGCCGGTGCGCAGCGAGGCGGAACCCCAGAGATCGATGACCAGAGCGCGCGGCCAGTCACCATGGCTTTGCATGAAACTGACCACGATCTCGTCGGCAGCGGCCTTGCCGAGATCAAAGGCGGTCGGCGTCGGCATGGTGCGCGGATCTGCGGTGAACAGGTTGCGCCCGGTGGGCAGCACGTCGGTGCGGCCACGCGCCGGCGCGCCCGCCGGCCCTGCGGTGATGTGGCGGCCGTCGAGCGCGGCCAGCAGGGTGGCTTTTTCATTGATCGCGCTTTGCAGGCGCAGTGCGTTGGCCTCGCCATCCGGCGCGCGGCCATAGATATGCAAGCCGTCCTTGACCGCGAAATCCTTGACGTCGCACAGCCAGGCGTCGATGCGACGCAGCGCTTCATCTGGCGCGTCGGTCCTGGCGACGCCGGCTTCCGAGGCAAGGCCGGTCTTGGAGGCAGTCTCCACGATCAGCTTCGCCAGCCGGTCGCGACGGCGGCGGTCGAGCCCATCGGCCTGCGCATATTCGTCGACCAGCCGCTCCAGTTCCTGCTGGCTTTCGTCCAGGCCCGCGCCGGTCAACGGCGGCGGCAGATGGCCGAGGGTGACGGCGGCGATGCGGCGCTTGGCCTGTGCGGCCTCGCCCGGATTGGAGACGATGAAAGGATAGATGACCGGCAGCGCGCCAGTGACGATCTCGGGGAAGCAATTCTGCCCAAGCGCCACCGTCTTGCCGGGCAGCCATTCCAGCGTTCCATGGGCGCCGACATGGACGATCGCCTGCACGCCGAGCGATTGCTGCAGCCACAGGCCGAAAGCGACCAGTTCGTGGCGCGGCGGCAGCGTCGGGTCATGATAGTCGGCGCGCCGGTCCGCCGAGCGGCCACGATCCGGCGCCAGCGCCACGGTGACGTTGCCGAAGGTGGCCGCACGGAAGGGGAAGCGGGACGATGCCGCCGGCTCGCCCCAGGCTTCGACCACTATCCGGCGTGCCTCGTCCGGCAGATGTTCGGACAGTATTGCGTAGTCTTCCAGCGAAAGCCCTTCGCAGTTCCGTTCGAGAAGATCGAGCAGCACGCGCGGCGATTGCGGAATCTTCTCAACCGCGTAACCGGCCTCCTTAAGGTCGTGCAGCATGGCAAGCACGGAGGAAGGCACATCCAGACCGACGGCATAGCCGGTGCGCCCCGGTGCGCTCGGATAGTCCGGGATCAGGATGGCAAGGCGGCGTTCGCTCGCCGGTGTCTTTTGCAGCCGGATATGGGCGGCGATGCGGTTGGCGACGCTTTCGACACGATCGGGTTCCGGCCGGTTGGCGAAGGCGCGGAAGGCAAGAGCGGCATTCGCCTCGACCTCGGCCTTGAAGGAGACGGCGCCGGCGAGGATGCGGCCATCCAGCTCCGGCAGCACGACATGCATGGCAAGGTCGGCGGGCGCTAGCCCGCGCTGATTGGTTTCCCAGGCGTCACGGCGCGTGGTGGCGACGATGATCTGGAACACCGGCACGCCGGCACGGTCGAACAGCGTCTCGGTGCCGGGTTCCGCGCCGGAAGCAAAGGCGGTGGCGGTGACGATCGCCGCCGGCTTTAGCTCGCCGAACGCGGTCTCGACAAAATCGAGCGAGGTCTTGTCCTTCAAGCTGGAAACGAAGATCGGCACCGCGGCGATGCCGCGTGCCTGCAACGCTTCAGCCAAAGCATCGATAGGCGCGGCGTCGGCCGCCAGCAGCATCGAGCGGTAGAACAGGATCGGGACAACGGGGTTGTTTCCTTCTCCCCGTTCACGGGGAGAAGGTGCCCCGAAGGGGCGGATGAGGGGCGGCTCCTGCCCGTCCTTCAGACCCCCCTGCTGGGATATTCTCCCCGTGAACGGGAAGAAGGAAGCCAATCCATCCGCCACACCAATGCCCGGTTGATAAAAACCAGCCTTCGGCACTTCGACCGGCTGGGTTGCGACGACGTTCCGGCCGCAAAGCCCGGCCAGGCGTCGCACGAGCGCCGTCATGTTGGCTGCGCCGCCCTGGCGGAAATAGGAAAGCAGCGCCGCCAGCTCATCCGCGGGCAAGGTGGAGGCCTCGGTGAGCCGCAGGTCTTCATCGTGCGATTCGCCGGGCAGCAGCGCCAGCTTGATGCCCTTGGCACCCGCCACCGCGGCGAGCTGGTCGCAGCCGTAGCGCCACCAGTCGTGACCGCCGAGGATGCGCACCAGGATCACCTTGGCGTGTTGGGCCACGCTGTCGATCCACAGATCGACCGACATCGGGTGGCGCAGATCCCGCAACGCCGCCAGCCGCATCGAAGGCAGGTTGCCGGCATCCGCCTGCCAGGCCGATGCCAGTCCGGCCAGATCGCTGTCGGTGAACGACAGCGCCACCATCTCCGCCGGCTGCTGGCGCAGGTCGACTGGCTCGGCGATGTCGTCGAGCGAGGCGGAGGTGGTGGTCAGGATGTGCAAGTCTTACCCCACCAGAATACGTTCGATGGCCGGGCGGTCGAGGCCCTTCAGACCGATCACCACCAGCCGCGAGCGGCGGTCGTCGCTAGCGGTCCATGCGCGGTCGTAATAGTGGTTCACGCGCGGGCCGACCGCCTGCAGCAGGAGCCGCATCGGCTTGGCGTCGACTTCGACGAAGCCCTTCACACGCAGCACGTTTTCCTTCTCTGCGGCGTCGGCGACGCGGCGGGCCAGTTCGTCCGGATTGGCGATCGAGGGTATCTCGACGACGAAGCTATCGAAGTCGTCATGCTCGTGGTCGCCCATGCCGTCGTGATGGCTCTTGCGGTTCTCGATGTCGTCCTCGACCGCCAGGCCGAGACCGAGCAGCACGGAAGGATCGACCTTGCCCTGGGCGGTCGGCACCACCTTGACGGCGCGTGCGACGTGCTCGTCCAGCACGGCATTGGCTTTTGCCGTGCCAGCGGCGTCCATCAGGTCGCTCTTGGAAAGGATGATCAGGTCCGCGCAGGCGACCTGATCCTCGAACACCTCTTCGACCGGATCGTCATGGTCGAGCGAATCGTCCGCCACGCGCTGGGCGGCGAGCGCGTCCATGTCGGCGGCGACACGGCCTTCGGCCAGTGCCGGGCCGTCGACCACGGCGATAACGCCGTCGACGGTGACGCGGTTCTTCACGGTCGGCCACTGGAAGGCCTGCACGAGCGGCTTCGGCAGAGCGAGACCCGAGGTCTCGATCAGGATATGGTCGACCTTCGGCGTGCGCGACAGGATCTGGTCGAGCGCCGGCACGAAATCGTCGGCTACGGTGCAGCAGATGCAGCCATTGGCGAGCTCGACGATGTTTTCCTCCGGGCAGGTGTCGATGCCGCAGCCCTTGAGGATTTCGCCGTCAACGCCGACGTCGCCGAACTCGTTGACGATCAGCGCCAGCCGCTTGCCCTTGGCGTTTTCGAGGATATGGCGGATCAGCGTCGTCTTGCCGGCGCCGAGGAAGCCGGTGACGACGGTGCAGGGCACGCGGGAAACGGAAGCGGTCATGTCTAGTCCTTCAGCATGGTAAGGGGAGGGATGCGCGCGATCAGGCCGCGCTTCAGCGAATCAGGGCGGCCGCGCCATGGGATGAGGCCGTCCTCGGAGGTGACGAAAAGTTCTGCGCCGGCGACGAGGTCGGGGCCGCTTTCGGCGGTCAGGTCGCCGAAGACATAGCTCCAGCAGCCGTCGCGCAACAAGGCGGCGGAGAGCCGGCGCTTGCAGTTGCCGAGACATTCGACGGTGCGGACTTCGATGTTCCGGTTATCCTCGGCGGCGGTGCGGGTAGCCTCGGCCAGCAGCGCGCCGGCACGTGGACGCGCGTCCGAGCCGGTCTCGTCGCGGCACGAGGAACAGACGATGATGGTGACGGGCGCGGTGTCGGCGTCTGCCGCAACACCCGCCGTCTCAGCCGAAAAACTGCCGTTGCGATCCAAATCGGACTCCTTGCCCGGGACACCCGCCAGGCGTTGGGGTTTTGGTCGGACGGCAGGTCTCCTGGCTCGCGGGTCGTCGCCTCGGTGCCGCCTTCCCGGGAAATCCCAGTGGCTATCGGCCTTGGCTCGTCGCTCACAGTTGCGGGGACAGCCGCGGAGTTGAGGTTTTTGAACCTCGCACCGCATTCCCTCTTCGCTCCTCCCGGTGAAGAGAGGAGACCGTCTTTGCCGGATTTAGGCTTGGGCGGGCCGTGCTGTCAACGCATGGTTACGGCGGATGACGTCGCATGCGTGGCCATGCCAGTCCGGCGCCGATCTGGCGATCAAACCACGACGCATTCGCGATTGCGCCGTTCGATGTGTAGATTGGCGGCCAGGAAGTCGATGAAAAGCCGCGTTTTGGCGAGCGGCAGGCGAGCGGCCGGCCAGATGACATGAACCGGGACCGCCGGTTGTTCAAACGCTTCGAGGATCACCTCGATTGCGCCGCTGTCGACGAGATCCTGCACTTGCCAAAGCGGTACGCGGCCGATGCCAAGACCGACAGCGACGGCGGAATGGCTCGCCGCGGCGTTGTCGAGATGCAGCCGTCCGCTCACCTTGACGGTCATCGGTCTGCCGCCATCCTGAAATTGCCATGCACCAGCGTCACGGTCGGTGTTGCGGAAAACGCATTGATGTTCCGCCAATTCACGCGGATGCCGTGGCCTGCCATATTTGTCGAAATAGGACGGAGCGCCGAAGACCACACGGCGCATGACACCGAGCCGGAGCGCCTTCAAGTCCGAATCCGGCAGCTCGCCAATGCGGATGGCAAGGTCGAGCCCTTCCTGGGCAAGATCGACGAAGCGGTTCGAGAGGCTGAGTTCGACCTCCACCTTGGGGTGCATTTCCATGAAGCGCGCGACGATGGGGATGAGATAGCTTGGCCCGAACAATTCCGGCCCGCCGATCTTGAGCAGCCCGGAAGGTTCGGCGCTGCGATTGCCTGCCTCGGCCCTGGCCTCGGCAATCTCCGAAAGTGCCGGTTTCACGCGGCGGTAGAAATCATATCCGGCTTCCGTGGGCTGCGCCTTGTGCGTGGTGCGGCGCACGAGCTCAACGCCAACGCTTTTTTCAAGAGCTGCCAGCGAACGGCTGACCGCCTGCAACGAGCGGCCGAGATGCCGGGCAGCGGCTGAAAGATTTCCGCGTTCCACGATTGCCAGGAACGCTTCGACATCACCAAACCGATCCATACCGTTCTCCGATTTTCGAGAGACGGTATCACGAATTGGCCCTCTACCAACCGAAGGGCGAGAGACCGATGTTTCAGGACATGCGGATCCAATATGGAAGGAAAACGGGATGTCCGATGTGAACAGGAAAACCGTGCTCGTGGTTGGCGCTTCCGGCCGCAGCGGCGGCTATGTCGCTGCCGAGCTTGCCCGGCGTGGCGTCATCGTGCGGGCGTTGGTGCGCAACGAGGCTGCCGCACATTCGGCGCGGAACAATGGCGCTTCCGAAATCGTGGACGGTGACCTGCGCGATGCCGAAAGCCTCGACGCTGCGCTCAGGGGTGTCCATGGCGTCTACTATGTCGGTCCACCTTTCGTAGCGGACGAACCGGCACTCGGCATCGCCATGGTGCATGCGGCGAAACGGGCAGGGGTGGGCAAGTTCGTGTTTTCTTCGGTCATTCATCCGGCCAACGGACTGGCCAACCACGCCAGCAAATTGCCCGTCGAAGAGGCGCTGCTGCGCTCCAATCTCGACTACACCATTCTTTACCCCGCAACACTGTTCCAGAACATCGCGCCGGCGTGGCGAGCCATTGTCCGGGACAGTATGTTCGTCGAACCCTTTTCGAACACTGCGCGGCTGGCGCGGGTCGACTATCGCGATGTCGCCGAAGTGGCTGCCGAGGCTCTGACGGATGACCGGCTTGCCTATGGCTCCTTCGAGCTCGCCGCAGACGGTATGTACAACCGCGTCGAGATCGCCGCGATGATGAGCGCCGTGCTCGGACGCTCGATCGAGGCGGTGGAACGCAGTTTCGAGGAGTGGGCAGCTGTCGCCAGGCCGCCCTTTGAGGGGGAAGCGCTGCAGCAACTCGCGCGCGTGTTCGAATCCTATTCGGCCTTTGGTTCTGCGGGAAACAGCCTGACGCTGCGTACCATCCTCGGACGCGAACCACGCACGTTGCGCCAGTATTTCGAAGAGCTTGCTGCCGCCGAGCCTGGCGAGCCGATGCGGGCTTGAACGGGCTGTTTATTCCATCACCACGTTCGTCCTCTGGCCCTGCCGAAGTTGCCTCTTGCCGGGGTTCGTCTGCTATCGTCTGATGCTATCTGAGGATAGCAACATGGCGGAGCCGTCCGGCTCGGCCGCATCGGAGAGGAGAAGGTAATGGCGGTTCAGAAGGTGGCGGTGGTGACTGCCGGCGGCAGCGGCATGGGCGCGGCGGCGGCGCGCAAGCTGGCAGCGGACGGCTACAAGGTCGCGATCCTGTCCTCCTCCGGCAAGGGCGAGGCATTGGCCAAGGAACTGGGCGGCGTCGGCGTCACCGGCTCGAACCAGTCCAATGACGATCTCAAGCGGCTGGTCGACCTCGCCGTTTCGACCTGGGGCCGTATCGACGTGCTGGTCAACAGCGCCGGCCATGGCCCGCGCGCGCAGATCCTCGAGATCAGCGACGATGACTGGCACAAGGGCCTCGACACCTATCTGATGAACGTCATCCGCCCGACGCGGCTGGTTGCGCCGGTGATGCAGAGGCAAAAGGCCGGCACCATCATCAACATCTCGACTGCCTGGACATTCGAGCCGAGCCCGATGTTTCCGACGTCGGCGGTCTTCAGGGCCGGACTTGCTTCCTTTACCAAGATCTTCGTCGAGGCCTATTCCGGCGACAACATCCGCATGAACAATGTGCTGCCGGGCTGGATCGACAGCCTGCCGGCGACCGAAGAGCGGCGCGACAGCGTGCCCTTGAAGCGCTACGGCACCAGCGAGGAAATCGCCGCTACCATCGCCTTCCTGGCCTCGGATGCCGCGGCATATATCACCGGCCAGAACATCCGCGTCGACGGCGGCGTGACACGCTCGGTGTAGTGGTGGCTGAACTTTCCATCGACGCGATCACCGCAGCCGTGGCGATTCTTCAAAGCGGCGATCGTTGCGCGGGAAAGTTGGAGCTTCAGCGGCTATGGAACGACGGCTTCGAGACCGATCCTTATCGCCGCTGTATCATCGCGCATTTTCTGGCCGATACAGAAGAAGATGTGGCCATGGAGCTTGCCTGGGACATCGCCGCTCTTGAGGCGGCGACAGGGAGGGCGGAGGGGGACGCGGATCCGCTGGCGCCGGCGCTTGCGAGCTTTCTTCCTTCGCTCCATCTCAATGTGGGGGATGCGTATCGCCGAATCGGGAATCTTGAACAAGCCAGGTTTCATGCGAAAGCCGGCCTAAGGCGGGCCAGTGTTCTTGAGGAGAACGGCTACGGTTCCATGATCAAGACCGGACTGGACAGGCTCCACATGCGAACCGAGGCGGACTGATCGTCTAAATTTTGCGGTGCGGTGGGATATCCGCCGGCGAGAATGCAACTGAAACGCTATGCGACTTGTAGGATCCGGTCGACCGTTGCTTGAAGAGGACCGCTGGAATCGATTTCGTGGTCGGCGGACTCCCGAAGCAGCGGCTCGATCAGCTCGATCAGTTCGGCGATCTTGCGGCGCTCCTCCGCCACACCGCCGTAGCCACTCGACATGCGTGCCGACACGCGCTGCATGATCGTATCGATCGGCGCCGAAAGCAGAATCACGGTGTCGATCAGCGGGAAAAGCTCTCCCATGTTCTCAGCGCAGCCGCTGATGAAGAGCATGCCTTCACGCGGTTCGGAAAGCAGGGCCCGGACCTTGTCCAGCTGCCACACCCAATCCTTGCCATCTCCGGGTGTCAGCGTGTCGTCCGAGGCGGCGTCGATCCAGTGCGACCATTCGGGCGTGTCGAGATCGCAGGCGGCATAGCCACGCGCGCTAAGCTCTCCGATCGTCGCTGACTTTCCAGTTCCGGACATGCCGGTGATCAACACGCGCTTCATATTTCTTCTCGAGGATATCGGTGGGTGGGTTGACGTCGGCACTACGCTTCAAGCCGCTTCTTCATGTAGACCGTCGTGCCTTCCATATAGGCTTCGCGTCCGGTGATGATGTAGCCGAGCCGCTCATAGAGGGCGATGTTGGCCTCGAAGGCGGCATTGGTCAGCAATTGGATTTCCTTGCGGCCGGCCTCAACCGCCATCTCCTCGGCGTAGCGAAGCAGCGTCTTGCCGAACCCTTTGCCCTGATGGGCGGGCAGCACGCAGACATTCTCGATCCACAAATGATCGTCTTCCAGCGTCGTCTCAATTAGTCCGGCAACCTTAGGACCTTCATGGAGAAGGGTGAATTGGTGCTTCCGCAGCACCTCATCGTAGTCAGCCTTCATCGGGCTTGGCTCGCGGCCGATCACGGGAATCCACTTCGAATAGGCCGCGCGCACGATGTCGCGAACCAGCGCGACATCGTCCATCGTCGCTGCCCGGAATTGCAAAGCGGGTTCGTGCGGCATTCGGGTATTCTCTCCTCAGGCGGCTTTGGCCATTCCTGCCACATCGGCCAGGGCAGGGCCGAGATCGCCGGCCGGCGTGACCTCGATGCGTTCCAGGCCGAGCCAGCCCTGCATCTGCTTCAATTCCTCGAACAGTGCCTCGGCGGTGTTGGCCGGCGCGTGCGGCTCGGCATAGGCGGCATGCACGCGCAGCACACCGGCTGGCCGATCCGCCTTCACGTCGATGCGGCCGACGATCTTCTCTTCATGGAGGAAAGGCAGCACGTAATAGCCGTATTGCCGCTTTTCGGCCGGCGTGTAGATCTCGATGCGATAGCGGAAGTCGAACAGGTTCTCGGCGCGGCTGCGCTCGAACACCAACGGATCGAACGGAGCGAGCAGCGCGCGCGCTTCCACCTTGCGCGGCTGGCGGGCGTCCTTGTGCAGATAGGCCGGTTTGTCCCAACCCTCGACGCGCACCGGGATCAGTTCGCCGTCCTCGACCAGTTCCTCCAGCCGCGCCTTTGTGTCCTCCGGGGCAAGGCGGAAATAATCGCGCAGGCAGGCATAGGTGGCGACGCCATGAGCGCGGGCAGACATGCGCAACAGTTCGCGGTGCGCGTCCTCGGGCGAGGGGACGGGCAGGTCGCGCACGGCCTGTGGCAGCACGCGCTCGGGCAGGTCGTAGAGGCGCTCGAAGCCGCGGCGCGAATGGGTGGTGATGCGGCCGGCCCAGAACAGCCATTCGAAGGCATGCTTGGCCGCGCTCCAGCCCCACCAGCCGCCATTGCCCTTGTGGCCTTCGATTTCCGAGGCGGCGATCGGTCCGCGCGTTTCGACCTCGCGAAAGATCTCGTCGATGAGGTTGGCGTTCTGGCAGCCCCATTTGGCAAGGCCGGTATACATTTCCTCGCCGCGTTCGGCTCGCTCCATGCGCCAGCGCATCAAGGGATAGGTCTCGATCGGCAAGAGCGAGGCCTCGTGCGCCCAATATTCGAACAGCGCGCGCTTGCGGCCCGGCGCCATGGCTTCGTCGAGCAGCGACATCGGATAGGCGCCGAGGCGCGAATAGAGCGGCATGTAGTGGGCGCGCACCACCGCGCTGACAGAATCAATCTGCAACAGACCGGTGCGGGAAAGCACGCGGCCGAGATGGCGGCGGTCGGGCGTGGTACTTGGTCGCGGGTCGGCGAAACCCTGCGCCGCCAGGGCGATGCGACGCGCGGTCTTGAGCGAGATCTTGTCTTTCATCCTGACGGCATTCTGGCGGTTCGAGCTGGCCGCCAAGGGCGGCGATTCCACCCATGCTAGCAGGGTTTCGGCGCCAATCCTGTCAGGAGAGAAAAGTGGAGTAAAAAGTGAAGGAAATCAAATAGGAGCCGATCGGACCAGTTTTCCCGGATCAAGCGTCCACAGCCGCATTTTGGACAAGGTTTGACTTGCTTCGCCGGGAGCGCTGCGCTAACCGTCGCCGCATTGCAGCATGGGCCCCGTAAAACGGTTTAGCCGTTGAACACGCGCGCTTCCGCCCTAAGGTCTTGTGCTGTATCAGGTGGATAAGCCACCAACGGAAAGTCGCAGCATGAACGCACTCCTCAGTTCGTATCTGCCCATCGTCCTCTTCATCGGTGTGGCGCTGATCGTCGGCCTTGCCCTTATCGTGGCGCCTTTCCTTGTCGCCTACCGCAATCCCGACCCGGAAAAGCTGTCGGCTTACGAATGCGGTTTCAATTCCTTCGACGACGCCCGCATGAAGTTCGACATCCGCTTCTATCTGGTGTCGATCCTGTTCATCATCTTTGACCTGGAAGTGGCCTTCCTGTTCCCCTGGGCGGTGTCATTCGGTCAGATCGGCATGCTCGGCTTCTGGTCGATGATGGTTTTCCTGGGTGTGCTGACCATCGGCTTTGCTTATGAATGGAAGAAAGGAGCGCTGGAATGGGATTGAACGACAATTCCGGCACGCTCGTCGCGCCGCGGCCGAAGGGCATTCTCGACCCGAACACGGGCAAGCCGCTCGGGTCCAACGATCCCTTTTTCCTCGAGATCAACAATGAGCTCGCCGACAAGGGTTTCCTGGTCACCTCCAGCGAGGCGCTGATCACCTGGGCGCGCACCGGCTCGCTCATGTACATGACCTTCGGCCTGGCCTGCTGCGCGGTGGAGATGATCCACAGCGCCATGCCGCGCTATGACAGCGAGCGTTTCGGCATCGCGCCGCGCGCGTCTCCGCGCCAGTCCGACGTGATGATCGTCGCCGGCACGCTGACCAACAAGATGGCGCCCGCGCTGCGCAAGGTCTACGACCAGATGCCGGAGCCGCGCTACGTCATCTCGATGGGCTCCTGCGCCAATGGCGGCGGCTATTATCACTATTCCTATTCGGTGGTGCGCGGTTGCGACCGCGTGGTGCCGGTCGACATCTATGTGCCTGGCTGCCCGCCGACCGCCGAGGCGCTGCTCTACGGCCTGCTTCTTCTGCAGAAGAAGATCCGCCGCACCGGCACCATCGAGCGGTGATCGATCATGAGTGAAGCCCTCAACGACCTTGCCGCCCATATCAAGGACAAGCTCGGCGCCACGGTGACCGACAGCGTGATCGCCTATGGCGAGCTGACCGTGACGGTCAACGCCGCCGACGTCGTCAAGGCGGCGACCTTCCTGCGCGACGACACCAAGTGCCAGTTCATCTCGTTCATCGACGTGTCCGGTGCCGATTACCCGTCGCGGGCACAACGCTTCGACGTTGTCTATCACCTGCTTTCGCCGAAGCAGAACCTGCGCGTGCGCCTGAAGGTCCTTGCCGACGAGGAGACGATGGTACCGTCGGTCACCGGCGTGTGGCCGGGTGCCGACTGGTTCGAGCGCGAGACCTACGATCTCTACGGCGTTCTGTTCTCCGGCCATCCGGACCTGCGCCGCATCCTCACCGACTACGGGTTCGAGGGCCATCCGCTGCGCAAGGATTTTCCGCTCACCGGTTTCGTCGAGGTTCGCTACGACGACGAAGCCAAGCGGGTGATCTACGAGCCGGTCGAGCTCAAGCAGGAATTCCGCAATTTTGACTTTTTGTCTCCCTGGGAAGGCACGGACTACGTGCTGCCGGGTGATGAAAAAGCCAAGACGAACTGAGGCGCCCCATGGCCGAGACCTCCGTCCGCAATTTCAACATCAACTTCGGTCCGCAGCATCCGGCCGCGCACGGCGTTCTGCGCCTCGTGCTGGAGCTGGACGGTGAAGTGGTCGACCGCGTCGATCCGCATATCGGCCTGCTTCATCGCGGCACCGAGAAGCTGATCGAGCAGAAGACCTATCTGCAGGCCGTGCCCTATCTCGACCGGCTCGACTATTGCGCGCCGATGAACCAGGAGCATGCCTTCGCGCTCGCCGCCGAGAAGCTGCTCGGTATCGAAGTGCCGAAGCGCGGCCAGCTGATCCGCGTGCTGTTTTCCGAAATCGGCCGCATCATGTCGCACATCCTCAATGTGACGACGCAGGCCATGGACGTTGGCGCGCTCACCCCGCCGCTGTGGGGCTTCGTCGAGCGCGAGAAGCTGATGGTGTTCTATGAACGCGCCTCCGGCTCGCGCATGCATGCCGCCTATTTCCGTCCGGGCGGCGTGCATCAGGACCTGCCGACCAAGCTGATCGAAGACATCGGCAAGTGGATCGACCCGTTCCTGAAGTCGATCGACGACCTTGACGCGCTGCTCACCCCCAACCGCATCTTCAAGCAGCGCAACGCCGACATTGGCGTGGTGTCGCTGGCCGATGCCTGGGCCTGGGGTTTCTCCGGCGTGATGGTGCGTGGCTCGGGCGCTGCGTGGGACCTGCGCAAGTCGCAGCCCTACGAGTGCTATTCGGAGCTCGACTTCGATATTCCGATCGGCAAGAACGGCGACTGCTACGACCGCTACCTCATCCGCATGGAAGAGATGCGCCAGTCGGCCAGGATCATGCGCCAGTGTATCGACCTTCTGCTCGGCAAGGAAAGCACCGGTCCGGTGTCGAATGTCGACGGCAAGGTGGTGCCACCGAAGCGTGGCGAGATGAAGCGCTCGATGGAAGCGCTCATCCATCACTTCAAGCTTTACACCGAAGGTTATCGCGTGCCGGCCGGCGAGGTCTATGCGGCCGTCGAAGCGCCCAAGGGCGAGTTCGGCGTCTACCTGGTCTCCGACGGCACCAACAAACCCTACCGCTGCAAGCTGCGCGCGCCCGGTTTCGCGCATCTGCAGGCCATGGATTTCCTGTGTCGCGGCCACATGCTGGCCGATGTCACCGCCATCCTCGGCTCCCTCGACATCGTGTTTGGTGAGGTCGATCGCTAAATGTCAGTCCGTCGTCTCGCAGATGCCAGCGTCCAGCCAGCTTCCTTCGCCTTCAACAGGGCGAATGCGGCGTCGGCCAAGAAGTGGATCGCCAAATATCCGAAGGGCCGCGAGCAGTCGGCGATCATCCCGCTCCTGATGATTGCGCAGGAGCAGGAAGGCTGGGTCACCAAGGCCGCGATCGAATCGATCTGCGAGATGCTGGGCATGCCCTTCATTCGCGGGCTGGAAGTCGCCACCTTCTACACGCAGTATCAGCTGAAGCCGGTCGGCACGCGTGCCCACATCCAAGTTTGCGGCACCACGCCCTGCATGCTGCGCGGCTCGGAAGAGCTGATGGACGTCTGCCGTTCCAAGATCCATCACGACCAGTTCCACACCAATGAAACCGGCACGCTGTCGTGGGAAGAGGTCGAATGCCTCGGCGCTTGCGTCAACGCGCCGATGGTCATGATCTTCAAGGATACCTATGAGGATCTGACGCCGGAACGTCTGGCCGAGATCATCGACGCCTTCGAAGCGGGCAAGGGCGCGGATGTGCCGGTCGGCCCGCAGAACGGCCGTATATTCTCGGCGCCGATCAGCGGCTTCTCCGCGCTGGCTGACGAGAAGGCCATCCTCAAGACGACACGCGACAAGGAAGCCAAGGCGGCCGCGAAAGCCGCCAAGGAAGCACCGGCCGTTGCCGCCGAGCCAGCCAAGGTGGCCGAGCCGGCGAAGGTCGCAGCCGTGCCGAAGGCTCCCGCCAAGGCGAAGGCCGAAGCAAAGCCCGTCGCGAAGAAGACCGAGGCTGCGGCTGCGGCACCGAAAAAAGCAGCCGCGCCGGCCAAGCCCTCGCTCGATCACAAGGATCGGCCGAAGGGCATCGAGAAGCCGACTGCGGTGGACGACCTCCAGCTCATCTCCGGCGTCGGGCCGAAGATCGAGGCGACGCTGCATGAATTGGGTATCTTCACCTACGCCCAGGTCGCGTCCTGGAAGAAGGCCGAACGCGTATGGGTCGACGGCTATCTTGCCTTCCACGGCCGCATCGAGCGCGAGGATTGGGTGAAGCAGGCCAAGGCGCTCGCCAAGGGCGGGGTCGAGGAATACATCCGCGTGTTCGGCAAGAAACCGGTCTGAGGGACGATCAATGCTTCAGGACAAGGACCGCATCTTCACCAACATCTATGGTCGCTTCGACCAGTCGCTGGCCGGCGCGATGTCGCGCGGCGCCTGGGATGGAACCAAGGGCCTGATCGAGAAAGGCCGTGACTGGATCATCAACGAGATGAAGGCGTCGGGCCTGCGCGGTCGCGGCGGCGCCGGCTTCCCGACGGGTCTCAAATGGTCGTTCATGCCCAAGCAGAGTGATGGCCGGCCGAGCTATCTGGTCGTCAACGCCGACGAATCCGAGCCCGGCACCTGCAAGGACCGCGATATCCTGCGCCATGACCCGCACACGCTGGTCGAAGGCTGCCTGCTTGCCGGCTTCGCCATGGGCGCGGTCGCCGCCTACATCTATGTGCGCGGCGAGTTTATCCGCGAGCGCGAGGCGCTGCAGCGCGCCATCGACGAGGCCTACGAGGCCAAGCTGATCGGCAAGGGCAACAAGAACGGCTACGATTTCGACATCTACGTCCATCACGGCGCCGGCGCCTATATCTGCGGCGAGGAAACCGCGCTGCTCGAAAGCCTGGAAGGCAAGAAAGGCCAGCCGCGCCTGAAGCCGCCATTCCCGGCCAATGTCGGCCTCTATGGCTGCCCGACCACGGTCAACAACGTCGAATCGATCGCGGTGGCGCCGACCATCCTGCGTCGCGGCGCTGCCTGGTTTTCGTCCATCGGCCGTCCCAACAATGTCGGCACCAAGCTGTTCATGCTGGTCGGCCACGTCAACACGCCGTGCACCGTCGAAGAAGCGATGGGCATCACCTTCCGCGAACTGGTGGAAAAGCACGGCGGCGGCGTCCGCGGCGGTTGGGACAATCTGCTGGCCGTCATCCCCGGCGGCGCGTCCTGCCCCGTGATCAAGGGCGAGGACATGGCCGATGCCATCATGGATTTCGACGGCATGCGCGAGAAGAAGTCGTCCTTCGGCACCGCCGCCGTCATCGTCATGGACAAGTCGACCGACGTCGTGAAGGCGATCGCCAGGCTCGCTTATTTCTTCAAGCACGAAAGCTGCGGCCAGTGCACGCCGTGCCGCGAGGGCACCGGCTGGATGTGGCGCGTCATGGAGCGGCTGGTGCGCGGCGAGGCGCAGAAGCGCGAGATCGACATGCTGCTCGACGTCACCAAGCAGATCGAGGGCCACACCATCTGTGCGCTGGGCGACGCGGCCGCATGGCCGATCCAGGGCCTGATCCGCAATTTCCGCCCGGAGATCGAGCGGCGCATCGACGAATTCACCCGCAATGCGCATCGCGCCGAGCCGGTTCTCGTCGCGGCAGAGTAACAAGACAATGAGAGAACAGGGGCGCAAGCCCTGCTGAACAGGAAACGGCAGCAAGAGCAGGGCATACGGAACGAAGCGGCTTAGGAGGCCATCGATGTTTCCCACCCCCGATCGCGAAGTGCCTGACGTGAACGATTTCGAGACCATGAACCAAGAGCTGACCAAATTGATGCCGCAGGAGATGGCCAACGCCGTCAATCTGTTCGCGCATCCGGTCGCCGGAGCCGCAGCGATGTCGGCGCTCGGCGTCGGCCTGGCCAGCCATGCCTTCGGACTGTGGGTTGGCGCGCTGACCGGCGCGGCCGAGGTTTCGCAACGCCTGCTGCAGCCGGTTCTGGACGATTTCCCGGGCAGTGTCGAAAGTTTTGCCGGCGAGGGCGCAGATACGGCCGCCAAGGCTCCCGCGGCGAGGGCACGCGCCACCACCAAAAAGCTGATCGCCGAAGCGCAGTCGGTTGCCGAGAAAATTGCCGAACCGATAGCCGAGCCTATCCAGGAAGCGCCACCCGCCGAGATCGCGGTTGCCGAAGTGCCGGCTCCCGTTGCGCCGACGGTCGCCGTGATGCCGGAGGATTTCCGCAAGCCGGCAGCTGTCGACAAGCCTGCGACGCCAGACGACCTCAAGGCGATCACCGGCATCGGCCCGAAGCTGGAAAAGGTGCTGAACGGCCAGGGCGTCTGGACCTATGCGCAGATCGCCGGCTGGACGTCGGCCGAGGTCGCCTGGGTTGACGACTATCTGGGCTTCAAGGGCCGCGTCGAACGCGACGGCTGGCTGATGCAAGCGGCGGCTCTGGCCGCCAAGACGAACGATTGAGCGAAGGGAGGCGACGGCGATGCAAGTCCATGACATGCGCGATGTGCTCGACGTTCGCGGCGCCGTCGTCACCAATTCGTGCTTCGACGACGTCAACATGTCGAACACGCAGTTTCACAACGTCAACCTGGCCAACGCCAGGGTGGAAGACGTCAATCTTTCCAATACGTTGTTCACCGATGTGAACATGAGCAACGTAAAGATCGAAAATGCGCAGATCGCCGGAATGGAGATCAACGGCGTCAGCGTCGTTGATCTGTTCGCGGCATATAAGACGGCGAAAGACGCCGGGAGCAATTGATGGCAAAGCTCAAGGTCGACGGCAAAGACATCGAGGTACCCGACCACTACACGCTGCTGCAGGCGGCGGAAGCGGCGGGCGCGGAAGTGCCGCGCTTCTGTTTCCATGAGCGGCTGTCGATCGCCGGCAACTGCCGCATGTGTCTCGTCGAGGTGAAGGGCGGCCCGCCCAAGCCGCAGGCTTCCTGCGCCATGGGCGTGCGCGACCTGCGCCCCGGCCCGAATGGCGAGCCGCCGGAAATGCTGACCAATTCGCCCATGGTCAAGAAGGCGCGCGAAGGCGTGATGGAGTTCCTGCTCATCAACCATCCGCTCGATTGCCCGATCTGCGACCAGGGCGGCGAGTGCGACCTGCAGGATCAGGCGATGGCCTTCGGTGTCGATTCCTCGCGCTTCCACGAAAACAAGCGCGCGGTCGAGGACAAATATATCGGCCCGCTGGTGAAGACGGTGATGAACCGCTGCATCCACTGCACGCGTTGCGTCCGCTTCACCACCGAAGTCGCCGGCATTTCCGAGCTCGGTCTGATCGGCCGCGGCGAGGATGCCGAGATCACCACCTATCTCGAACAGGCGATGACGTCGGAACTGCAGGGCAACGTCGTTGACCTCTGCCCGGTCGGCGCGCTGACCTCAAAGCCCTTCGCCTTTACGGCGCGGCCGTGGGAACTGACCAAGACCGAATCGATCGACGTCATGGACGCGGTCGGCTCGGCGATCCGCGTCGACAGCCGTGGGCGTGAGGTCATGCGCATCCTGCCGCGCGTCAACGAAGCGGTGAACGAGGAGTGGATTTCCGACAAGACCCGCTACATCTGGGACGGCCTGCGCACGCAGCGCCTCGACCGGCCCTATGTGCGCAAGAACGGCAAGCTGGCTCCCGCCAGTTGGGCCGAGGCGTTCGCAGCAGTGAAAGATGTCGTCGCCAAGGCTGCACCGGAGAAGATCGGCGCCATCGCCGGCGATCTGGCGGCTGTCGAGGAAATGTATGCGCTGAAGCAGCTCGTGCAGTCGCTGGGTTCCGCTGGCATCGACTGTCGCCAGGATGGCGCAGCGCTCGACCCGTCGCTCGGCCGGGCCAGCTACATCTTCAACCCGACCATCGAAGGCATCGAACACGCCGACGCCGTGCTGATCATCGGCACCAATCCGCGCTTCGAAGCTTCGGTGCTGAATGCTCGCATCCGCAAGCGCTGGCGCGCCGGCAATATGCCGGTCGGCGTGATCGGCGAGGTCGGCGACACACGCTACGACTATGAGGCGCTGGGCGCCGGTCCAGACACGCTGAAGGATCTGGCCGAGGGCAATGGCAAATTCTTCCAGGCGCTGAAGAAGGCCGAACACCCGCTCATCATCGTCGGCCAGGGTGCGCTGTCGCGTTCGGATGGCGCTGCCGTGCTCGGCCAGGCGGCCAAGCTGGCGCAGGCTGTCGGTGCCGTGAAGGATGGCTGGAACGGCTTTGCGGTGCTGCACACCGCGGCTGCCCGCGTCGGCGGCCTCGACATCGGCTTCGTGCCGGGCGAGGGCGGCAAGGACACCGCCGGCATCTTGAGCGACAGCGAAGTGCTGTTTCTGCTCGGCGCCGACGAACTCGATCTGGCGAAGGCTTCCGGTTTCGTCGTCTATATTGGCACGCATGGCGATGCCGGCGCCCACCGCGCCGATGTCATCTTGCCGGCGGCGGCCTACACTGAAAAGTCGGGCACCTACGTCAACACCGAAGGCCGGGTGCAGCAGACCAACCGCGCCGGTTTCGCGCCGGGCGATGCCCGCGAGGACTGGGCGATCCTGCGCGCATTGTCGGACGTGTTGGGCAAGAAGCTGCCGTTCGATTCGCTGGCGCAGCTCCGGCAGAAGCTCTATGGCGAGCATCCGCACCTTGCCCGCGTCGACCAGATCGCGGCAGGCGAAGCGGGCGACGTCACCAAGGTGGCAAAGCTCGGCGGCCGCCTCAACAAGGCGGCCTTCACCTCGCCGGTGAAGGACTTCTACATGACGAACCCGATCGCGCGGGCCTCCGCGGTCATGGCCGAATGCTCGGCGCTCGCGAAGAACGGCTTCAGGCAGGCAGCGGAATAAACCATGGACAGCTTCTTCTCCTTCTACGTGCTGCCGGCGCTGCTGATCCTCTTGAAGTCGGTCGTGCTGATCGTCGTGCTTCTGATCTTCGTGGCCTACATCCTTTATGCCGACCGCAAGATCTGGGCGGCGGTGCAGCTGCGTCGCGGCCCGAACGTCGTCGGTCCGTGGGGCACGCTGCAGGCCTTCGCCGACCTGTTCAAGTTCGTTTTCAAGGAACCGATCATTCCGTCCGGCGCCAACAAGGGCGTGTTCCTGCTCGCTCCGCTGGTCTCGGCGGTGCTTGCCATCGCCGCCTGGGCGGTGATCCCGGTCAACAATGGCTGGGCGATCGCCAACATCAATGTCGGCATCCTCTACGTCTTCGCCATCTCCTCGCTCGAAGTCTATGGCGTGATCATGGGCGGCTGGGCGTCGAACTCGAAATACCCGTTCCTCGGCGCGTTGCGCTCGGCGGCGCAGATGGTGTCCTACGAGGTCTCCATCGGCTTCGTCATCGTCACAGTGCTGCTCACCGTCGGCTCGCTGAACCTCACCGACATCGTGTTGTCGCAACATGATGGCCTCGGCACCCGTCTGGGCCTGCCCAACACCTTCCTCGACTGGAACTGGCTGGCACTGTTCCCGATGTTCGTGATCTTCTTCATTTCGGCGCTGGCCGAGACGAACAGGCCGCCCTTCGACCTGGTCGAGGCGGAATCGGAACTCGTCGCCGGCCACATGGTCGAATATTCGTCGACGCCGTTCCTGCTGTTCTTCCTGGGCGAGTATGTCGCCATCGTGCTGATGTGCGCGCTGGCCACCATCCTGTTCCTGGGCGGATGGCTGCCGCCGTTCGACTTCGCACCCTTCACCTGGGTGCCGGGCGTGATCTGGTTCGTCCTCAAGGTCTGCCTGATGTTCTTCTTCATCTCCATGGTGAAGGCATTCGTGCCGCGCTACCGCTACGACCAGCTGATGCGTCTGGGCTGGAAGGTGTTCCTGCCGATCTCGCTGTTCATGGTGGTGGCGACTGCCGCGTTCCTGAAACTCACGGGGGGGGCGTGATGTCCCCGAATGTTTTGGGTGCGATCGTTGCCGTTTTCTGGTTGGAACTGGGAATTTTGTTGATCTGGTTGGTGCTCCATAAAACCACGTGGCTTGAGAATGTAGGAATGAATCACGGGCTTTCTGCACAGCAGCTCCGTCGCTACTTCTGGATCCTACCGGCCTTGGCCGCGCTCGGCGGTGTGTTCATCGGTTGGCAGGGCGGACCGGCATTATTTGGAGGCGAATAGGAACATGTCCGCTCTTGCTCAGGCCGCCAAGGCACTGCTTCTGAAGGACTTCGTCGGCGCCTTCTTCCTGTCGATGCGCCAGTTCGTGTCGCCGAAGGAGACGATCAACTACCCGCACGAGAAGGGGCCGATCAGCCCGCGCTTCCGTGGCGAGCATGCGCTGCGGCGTTATCCGAACGGCGAGGAACGCTGCATCGCCTGCAAGCTGTGCGAAGCGATCTGCCCGGCGCAGGCCATCACCATCGAGGCCGGTCCGCGGCGCAATGACGGCACCCGCCGCACCGTGCGCTACGACATCGACATGGTGAAGTGCATCTATTGCGGCTTCTGCCAGGAAGCCTGCCCGGTGGACGCCATCGTCGAGGGGCCGAATTTCGAGTTCGCGACCGAGACGCGCGAGGAGCTTTATTACGACAAGGAAAAGCTGCTCGCCAACGGCGACCGTTGGGAGCGCGAGATCGCGCGCAACATGGAACTGGACGCACCTTACCGGTGAGTTTTGAAAGATGGACGCGCCGCAACGGCTCGTCTAAGGACAACGCGGTTTCGCAACCGGAGGCGGGGCGAGGCCGAAAAGAATGGAGCAGGGCGCCAGCCTTGCCCAACAGGAACCTGGGGGAACCCCTATGCTGAACGGACTAGAGGCGGCCTTCTTCTACCTCTTCGCCTTTATCGCTGTGGCGTCGGCCTTCATGGTCATCTCGTCGCGCAACCCCGTGCATTCGGTGCTGTTCCTCATCCTCACGTTCTTCAACGCGGCTGGGCTGTTCCTGCTCACCGGCGCCGAGTTCCTGGCGATGATCCTGCTGGTCGTCTATGTCGGCGCGGTCATGGTGCTGTTCCTGTTCGTCGTCATGATGCTCGACGTCGACTTCGCGGAACTGAAAAGCGGTGCCTTGCAATATGCGCCGATCGGCGCGCTCGTCGGGCTGATCCTGGCGGCGGAGCTCATCGTGGTGCTGGGCGGCTACACCTTCGCGCCGCAGCTCGCCACCACCATCACGCAGAAGACGCCCGATCTTGCCACCCGCACCAACACGGCGGCACTCGGCGACATTCTCTATACGAATTATCTCTTTTACTTCGAGATCGCAGGCCTGGTGCTGCTCGTCGCCATGATCGGCGCGATCGTTTTGACGCTTCGCCACAAGCCGGGCATCAAGCGGCAGTCGATCGCGGAGCAGGTCGCCCGCACGCCGGCGACCGCCATCGAAATCAAGAAAGTCGAGACGGGGAAGGGTATCTGAGATGACCGTCGGCATCGGACATTACCTCACCCTTTCGGCCATCCTGTTCACGCTCGGCGTGTTCGGCATTTTCCTGAACCGCAAGAACGTCATCGTCATCCTGATGTCGGTGGAACTGATCCTGCTGGCGGTGAACATCAATTTCGTCGCCTTCTCGGCGGCGCTGGGCGACCTCGTCGGCCAGGTCTTCGCACTGTTCGTGTTGACGGTGGCGGCGGCCGAGGCGGCGATCGGTCTTGCCATTCTGGTCGTCTTCTTCCGAAACCGCGGTTCGATCGCGGTCGAAGACGTGAACATGATGAAGGGTTAACGGGGCAATCATGTACCAAGCCATCGTCTTTCTTCCCCTCATCGGCTTCCTGATCGTCGGGCTGTTCGGCAATTCGCTGGGCGCCAAGGCATCGGAATACATCACCTCTGGTTTCCTGGTGATCTCGGCGGTTCTGTCCTGGGTGGCCTTCTTCACGGTCGCGCTGGGCTCGGGCGAAGCCTTCACCGTTCCGGTCATGCGCTGGATTCAGTCCGGCGGCGTCGACGCCGCCTGGGCGCTGCGGATCGACACGCTGACTGTCGTCATGCTGGTTGTGGTCAACACCGTATCCGCCTTGGTGCACATCTATTCGATCGGCTACATGCACCACGATCCGAACCGGCCGCGCTTCTTCGCCTACCTTTCGTTGTTCACCTTCGCCATGCTGATGCTGGTGACGTCGGACAATTTGATCCAGATGTTCTTCGGCTGGGAAGGCGTTGGTCTCGCGTCCTATCTGCTGATCGGCTTCTGGTACAAGAAGCCGTCGGCCAATGCCGCCGCCATCAAGGCGTTCGTCGTCAACCGTGTCGGCGACTTCGGTTTCGCGCTCGGCATCTTCGGCGTCTATGTGCTGTTCGGCTCGGTCAACCTATCGACCATCTTCGCCAATGCCGCCGCCTTCGCGCCGGCCGGCCATGACGCCGCCGCCACCGCTGCAGCGCATGGCGAAACGGTGCTGACCTTCCTCGGCTATGCGCTGGACAAGGGTGCGGCGCTCACCGTCGTCTGCCTGCTTCTCTTGATGGGCGCCATGGGCAAGTCGGCGCAGGTGCCGCTGCACACCTGGCTGCCGGACGCCATGGAAGGCCCGACGCCGGTTTCGGCGCTGATCCATGCCGCCACCATGGTCACCGCCGGCGTGTTCATGCTGGCGCGCCTGTCGCCGCTGTTCGAACTGTCGGCTACCGCGCTTACCGTCGTCACGCTGGTCGGCGCCATCACCGCCTTCTTCGCGGCCACCGTCGGCCTGGTGCAGAACGACATCAAGCGCGTCATCGCCTATTCGACCTGCTCACAGCTCGGCTACATGTTCGTGGCGCTCGGTGTTGGCGCCTATGGCGCGGCAATCTTCCACCTGTTCACGCACGCCTTCTTCAAGGCGCTGCTGTTCCTGGGCTCCGGCTCGGTCATCCACGCGATGTCGGACGAGCAGGACATGCGCAAGATGGGCGGCATCCGCAAGCTGATCCCCACCACCTACTGGATGATGGTGATCGGCACGCTGGCGCTGACCGGCGTCGGCATCCCGGCGACCGTCATCGGCACGGCCGGCTTCTTCTCCAAGGATGCCATCATCGAATCGGCCTTTGTCGGTCACAATGCGATGGCGATCTTCGCTTTCGCGCTGCTGGTGATCGCCGCCTGCTTCACCTCTTTCTACTCCTGGCGCCTGATCTTCATGACCTTCCACGGCAAGCCGCGTGCCAGCCACGACGTCATGCACCATGTCCATGAATCGCCGCCGGTGATGCTAGTGCCGCTGTTCATCCTGGCGGCCGGCGCGCTGGCTGCTGGCTTCCTGTTCCACGACTACTTCATCGGCGAAGCCTATGCCGAATTCTGGAAGGGCTCGCTGTTCACGCTGCCCGACAACCATATCCTGCACGACATGCATGGCGTGCCGGTGTGGGTGAAGCTGGCGCCGTTCGTCGCCATGGTGGTCGGCTTCCTGGTCTCCTGGAAGTTCTACATCTCTTCGCCCGAGATGCCGGTGACGCTGGCGCAGCGCCATCGCGGACTCTATGCCTTCCTGCTCAACAAGTGGTACTTCGACGAGTTGTACGACTTCCTGTTCGTGCGGCCGGCCAAGCGCCTCGGCACCTTCCTGTGGAAGAAGGGCGACGGCGCCGTCATCGACGGTCTCGGCCCCGACGGCGTCTCGGCCCGCGTGGTGGATGTCACCAACCGCGTGGTCAAGTTGCAGACCGGCTACCTCTATCACTATGCCTTCGCCATGCTGATCGGCGTTGCTGCACTCGTCACCTGGATGATGCTCTGATGTCGACCTGGCCAATCCTCTCCACGGTCACCTTCCTGCCGCTCGTCGGCGCGCTGCTGATCCTGTTCATTCGTGACGACAGCGATGCGGGGCGCCGCAACGTGCGCGCCATCGCGCTGTGGACCACGATCGTCACCTTCCTGGTGTCGCTGCCGATCTGGTTCTACTTCGACAAGTCGAGCACCGGCTTCCAGTTCGTGGAAAAGATGGGCTGGCTGGATTCAGGCATCTCCTACCACATGGGCGTCGACGGCATTTCCATGCTGTTCGTCATCCTGACGACCTTCCTGATGCCGCTCTGCATCCTGGCGTCGTGGACCTCGGTGGAGAAGCGCGTCAAGGAATACATGATCGCGTTCCTGATCCTGGAAACGCTGATGGTCGGCGTGTTCTGCGCAATGGACATCGTGCTGTTCTACGTCTTCTTCGAGGCCGGCCTGATCCCGATGTTCATCATCATCGGCGTGTGGGGCGGCAAGCGGCGCGTATATGCCTCGTTCAAGTTCTTCCTCTACACGCTGCTCGGCTCGGTGCTGATGCTTCTGGCCATCATGGCGATGTTCTGGCAGGCGGGCACCACCGATATCCCGACGCTGCTGACACACAACTTCCCAGCCAACATGCAGACTTGGCTATGGCTCGCCTTCTTCGCCTCCTTCGCGGTGAAGATGCCGATGTGGCCGGTGCACACCTGGTTGCCTGACGCACACGTCGAGGCGCCGACAGCGGGTTCCGTCATCCTGGCCGCCATCCTCCTGAAGATGGGCGGTTACGGCTTCCTGCGTTTCTCGCTGCCGATGTTCCCGCTGGCGTCCGAGTTCTTCGCACCCTTCGTGTTCACGCTTTCGGTCATCGCCATCATCTACACCTCGCTGGTGGCGCTGATGCAGGAGGACATCAAGAAGCTGATCGCTTATTCGTCGGTGGCGCATATGGGCTTCGTCACCATGGGCATCTTCGCCCTCAACCAGGAAGGCATCCAGGGCGCCATCTTCCAGATGCTGTCGCACGGCCTGGTCTCGGGCGCGCTGTTCCTGTGCGTGGGCGTCATCTACGACCGCCTGCACACCCGCGAGATCGCCGCCTATGGCGGCCTCGTCAACAACATGCCGAAATACGCCACCGCGTTCCTGATCTTCACCATGGCCAATGTCGGCCTGCCGGGCACCTCAGGCTTTGTCGGCGAATTCCTGACCATGATTGGCGCCTTCAAGGTGAACACCTGGGTGGCGTTCTTCGCCGCCACGGGCGTCATCCTGTCGGCTGCCTATGCGCTGTGGCTCTACCGCCGCGTCATCTTCGGCGCGCTGACCAAGGACAGCCTCAAGAGCATGCTCGACCTGTCGCCACGCGAGAAGGTGATCCTTTATCCGCTGGTGATCCTGGTCATCTTCTTCGGCGTCTACCCGGCGCCGGTCTTCGACGCGACGGCCGCTTCGGTCAAGTCGCTCGTCACCAACGTCACCGCATCCATCGGCTCCGCGCAGACCGCGGCGGCGCACTGAGTAGAGCATCATGACACCGGATCTTCTCTCCAGCCTTTCGCTCTCGACGCCGGAACTGATCATCGCCATCGGCGCGCTGGTCCTTCTGATGGTGGGCGCCTATTCGCGCGAGGCGTCGAGCGGCGCCATCAGCGGGCTCGCCGTGGCCATCCTCATCGTCGCCGGCGGCTGGATGCTGTTCGTCACGGGCGAGGGCAACGCCTATGGTGGCGCCTTCGTGCAGGATGCCTTCGCGCGTTTCATGAAGCTGTTGTCGCTGGTCGGTTCGGCGGTCACGCTGATCATGTCGGTGCGCTTCGCCAAGGCCGAACGCTTCGACAAGTTCGAATATCCGGTGCTGATCCTTCTGTGCACGCTCGGCATGATGCTGATGATCTCGGCCAACGGGATGATCGCGCTGTATCTGGGCCTCGAGCTGCAATCGCTGGCGATCTATGTGCTGGCCGCCATCAACCGCGATAATGTCCGCTCGACCGAGGCAGGCCTGAAGTATTTCGTGCTCGGCGCTTTGTCGTCCGGCATGCTGCTCTACGGTATCTCGCTCGTTTACGGCTACACCGGCAATGTCGGCTTCGAGGCGATCGCCAATGCGCTCAGCCATGGCGGACGCCAGCTGGGCCTGGTGTTTGGTCTGGTCTTCGTGCTGGCCGGCCTTGCCTTCAAGATCTCGGCCGTGCCGTTCCACATGTGGACGCCGGATGTCTATGAAGGCGCGCCGACCCCGGTCACCGCCTTCCTGGCGGCGGCGCCGAAAATGGCGGCGATGGCACTCGTCGTGCGCGTCACCATGGGTGCGTTCGAGCCGATCGCCAAGGACTGGCAGCAGATCATCGTCTTCATCTCCATCGCTTCGATGGCGCTGGGCGCCTTCGCGGCCATCGGCCAGACCAACATCAAGCGCCTGATGGCCTATTCCTCGATCGGCCATATGGGTTACGCGCTGGTCGGCCTTGCTGCCAATTCCGAAGCCGGCGTGCGCGGCGTCGTCATCTACATGCTGATCTATCTGGTGATGACGCTGGGCACCTTCGCCTTCATCCTGGCGATGCGCCGCAACGACCAGAATGTCGAACAGATCAGCGATCTGGCCGGCCTGTCGTCGACCAACCCGATGATGGCAACCATCCTCACCATTCTGATGTTCTCGCTGGCCGGTATTCCGCCGCTCGCCGGCTTCTGGGGGAAGTGGTACGTGTTCCTGGCCGCCATCAACGCCAATCTCTACGCGCTGGCGATCATCGGCGTCTTGGCCTCGGTGGTGGGTGCGTTCTACTATCTGCGCATCATCAAGCTCATGTGGTTCGATGAGCCGGTCGGCGCTTTCCAGCCGATGGCCGGCGAGCTTCGCCTGGTGCTCGGCCTCTCCGGCGCCTTCGTGCTGCTCTATGTGCTGATCGGCGGTCCGATTAGCACCTACGCGCAAGCTGCGGCAAAGACGTTCTTTTGATGGGTGAGAAGCGGCGCGCGCAGCGCATGAAAAGCCAATTGCTTGGCCTTTCGAGCTTCGAACGCCCTCAGCCTGCGAAGGGTCCGGTAGGAAAAGGGCAGGCCGTCCTTGTCGGGTTTGCGCCGCTCCCCATCTGCCTGTCGGCATCTTCTCCCTGTGAACGGGGAGAAGAGGTTTTTTCGTCGTGAGCTTCCGTCTCGCACCCACTGTCGAAGCCCAAGGCTTTCGCCTCGAGGCGCATGAGAGCGTCGGCTCCACAAACGCGCTGGCGCTGGATCGTGCCCGCGCCGGCGATCCCGGCAAGCTCTGGATCGTCTCCAAGAAACAGGAAAGCGGGCGCGGCCGGCGTGGCCGGGTGTGGGCGACGCTGGAAGGTAATCTTGCCGCGACCCTGCTTGTAGTCACCACCGGCGAGCTGCGCATGGCGGCAACGCTCGGCTTCGTCGCCGGGCTGGCACTGGCAGATGCGCTCGACGCCGTGGTGCCCAAGGGGCGCATCGCGGTCGGGCTCGACGGAGCCGGCGCGGGGCGCAACCGTTTCGAGCTGAAATGGCCGAACGACGTTCTGGCCTCCGGCGCGAAGCTCTCCGGCATCCTGCTGGAATCGGCGATGCTGGACGGCGGCCGTTTCGGCGTGGCCGTCGGCATCGGCGTCAATGTCGTGGCCCATCCTGAAGACCTGCCTTACCCCGCCACTTCGTTGAAGGCGCTGGGGGCGAATTGCGACGCCGAAACACTGTTCCTGGCGCTGTCGGACGCCTGGAGCGAAAACGCCGGCCTGTGGGCCGAGGGACGCGGGCTGACCGCCATTCGCGAGCGCTGGCTCAGGCGCGCCGCGGGGCTTGGCGGCGAGGTTGCCGTCAGGATCGACGGCAATGTGGTGCGTGGTACCTTCGAGACCATTGACGAGGATTGCCGTTTCGTGATCCGCGATAGTGCAGGCAAAATGATTACGGTCGCCGCCGGCGACGTGCATTTCGGCGCGGTGGCTTCGGCCGGGGCACAATAGGGCCGCCACGGCGCGGTCGCGCCGGATTGTGGCAAAAGGAGAGACTGGATGGCGAAAGCGGACAACGCCGAGCTCGTATTCGTGCCGCTGGGCGGCGTTGGCGAAATCGGCATGAACTTCGCCCTTTACGGCTATGGTCCGGCGAACAACCGCGAGTGGATCATTATCGATGTCGGCGTCACTTTTCCCGATGCCGCCCATCCCGGCGTCGACCTGATCCTGCCCGACACGCGCTTCATCGAGGACAAGCTCGCCAAGCTGCGCGGCATCGTCATCACCCATGCCCATGAAGACCACTACGGCGCGCTGCACGACATCTGGCCGAAGCTGAAGGCGCCGGTGTGGATGACGCCGTTCGGCGCCGGCCTGCTCGAGGCCAAGCGCCAGGGCGAGCAGAACGCGCCGAAGATCCCGGTCACCATCTACCGCGCCGGCGAGAAATTCACGATCGGTCCGTTCGAGATCGAGGCGATCCCGGTCGCCCATTCCATCCCCGAGCCGATGTCGCTGGCCATCACCACGCCGGTCGGCACCGTCATCCACACCGGTGACTGGAAGATCGATCCGGCGCCGTCCATCGGCCCGATGACCGACGAGGCGCGTTTCCGCGCCTATGGCGACAAGGGCGTGCTGGCGCTGGTCTGCGATTCCACCAATGCGCTGAGGGAAGGGGATTCGCCTTCCGAG
Source organism: Mesorhizobium sp. 2RAF21 (assembly GCF_052115345.1). Taxonomy (NCBI): domain Bacteria; kingdom Pseudomonadati; phylum Pseudomonadota; class Alphaproteobacteria; order Hyphomicrobiales; family Phyllobacteriaceae; genus Mesorhizobium; species Mesorhizobium sp. 2RAF21. The sequence continues at coordinate 136,038 of NZ_JBFRGM010000004.1, forward strand.
CAGGCTGTCGGCGAAAGCCTGAAAAAGCTGATCGAGGAGGCCAAGGGCCGCGTCGCCGTGTCCACCTTCTCCTCCAATGTCGGGCGCATCGTGGCGATCGCGCGCGCTGCGCGCGACGCCGGCCGCCAGGTGCTGGTGCTCGGCCGTTCGCTGAAACGCGCCATCGATGTGGCGGGTGAACTCGGTTACATGGACGGCCTGCCGGAATTCATCGCCGAGGAAGATTACGGCTTCATTCCGCGCGAGAACCTGGTCGTCATCTGCACTGGCAGCCAGGGCGAACCGCTGGCGGCGCTCGCCAAGCTGTCGCGCGACGAGATGAAGTCGGTGGCGCTCACCGCCGGCGACACCGTGATCTTCTCCTCCCGCACCATTCCCGGCAACGAGAAGGCGATCCTGGAGATCAAGAACCGGCTGATCGATCTCGGCATGAAGATCATCGAGGATGGCGATGCGCTGGTGCATGTGTCGGGCCATCCGCGCCGCAGCGAACTGAAGCGCATGTATGAATGGGTGCGGCCGGCCATCGGCGTGCCGGTGCATGGCGAGGCTGCGCATCTGGTGGCGCAGGGTTCCCTGATGTCGATGTCCGGTATCCGCCAGGTGGCGCAGGTGCGTGACGGCGATATGCTCAGGCTCTATCCGGGGGCGGCCGAAATCGTCGACCAGGTGCCGTTCGGCCGGGTCTACAAGGACGGCAAGCTGGTTGGCAGCGACGAGGCGATGGGCATCAAGGACCGTCGCAAACTGTCCTTCGCCGGCCATGTCGCGGTCAATGTCGTGCTCGACGACAAATATGAACTCGCCGGCGACCCCGATCTCGTCGCCATCGGCGTCGCTGAGGCGGATGCCTCGGGCGAGTTGCTCGAGGACATCATGCTCGATGCGGCAGTTGGTGCGGTGGACTCCATACCGCGCCAGCGCCGAAAGGATCTGGACCTGGTTCAGGAGTCCGTTCGCCGCTCCGTACGCGCCGCCGCCAACGAGACCTGGGGCAAGAAGCCGCTGGTGACGGTGTTTGTGACGCGGTGAAAAGGGAGTAGGCAGTAGGCGATCGGCAGTCGACATTGAAGGTTGCTTGCTACTGTCAGGCAAATTGCATTCCGTCCCGACTGCCGACTGCCGACTGCCGACTGCCGACTGCCGACTGCCGTGGAGTTTCCATGCTTGGACGTCTCAATCATGTCGCCATTGCCGTGCCCGATCTCGGTGCGGCGGCGGCCACCTATCGCGACACTCTCGGTGCCAGGGTGACGGCGCCGCAGGCGCTGCCGGAGCATGGGGTGACGGTGGTGTTCATAGATCTCGGTAACACCAAGGTGGAGTTGCTTGAGCCGCTGGGCGAGGCATCGCCCATTGCAGCCTTCCTGGAAAAAAACCCGTCGGGCGGCATGCATCATATATGCTATGAGGTGGATGACATCCTCGCCGCGCGCGATCGCCTGAAGGCGTCGGGCGCGCGCGTGTTGGGCGATGGAACCCCTAAGATCGGCGCGCACGGCAAGCCGGTGCTGTTCCTGCATCCGAAGGATTTTTCCGGCACGCTTGTGGAGTTGGAGCAGTCATGACCGGAGGAAGCTTTACCGCCTGGGACTGGATCTCGATGGTCGCGGTCTATTTCGTGGTGTGGTGGATCACGCTGTTCGCCATTCTGCCCTTCTCCTTCCGCCGGCAGGACGAGCAGGAGGAGGTGGTGCTGGGCACCACCGCCAGCGCGCCGAAGCGGCCGCGCTATTTCTACATCCTGCTGTGGACGACGGTGTGGGCGTTCATCGTGCTCGCCACCTATTATGGCGTCACCGCCGGGCTCGGCTACACGGTCGACGACATCCCGCAGATCCTGCCCAGCTTCACCTAGCGGCCTGCCTTAATTTCCAGGCCGCCGCCGGTGCCAAACGCTCGTTTTGCTGCGATGCAGCGGAAAATTGGCGTCTGCCTTCCCACGACGATCACGAACAAGTGTGAAGCCGTTCACAGTGCGTCGCGCCGCGATCGCCTACACCTCGGTGTGCAAGCGCCTGAAGCAGCGGCGAGGAGGCCACGCTTCAGGCGAGATGGGCAGTGGAAGACCGAGACGAGAGAGACGGGGAGAACGCCGCACAGCTTCGGAAAACGATCGCAGCGCGTCACCAATAGTCTTGAGCCGGCTTGATAGTGTGCATCAGCCGGCACATGCAATTTGTTGATTGCCCAAAAAAAATGCAAGGCACGAGGCCTTGCAATTTTAACGCGTCCGATCTGCTTTCCGTTTCCGGCGGCTGCGAGTTACCGCGCCTAGATCGCATCCTCCCAAGACTTTGACCGCGCAGGAGAACAGATTTCGCTCCGTCCTCTCGGTTATTCAATTACTTTAGACTGGCGCCGATGAAAATGTCACGGGAAATTTTTCATCGGAAGCCTGTTTCATGTGCTGCATTGCACAATAAAACGGCGTTCCTCGCCTAGCAAACCCTCAGCCGTTCCCGGCGCGATATTGCCACGGGCCGCGCGGGTTTCCATTCCGCCATGAAATGGCTATGAAGCCCTTGCATTGAAGCCCGCCGCGCACCGATTCCGGCGCGGCCTTCCTCACTTACGGACCCATCCATGCGGTTGTCGCGCTACTTCCTGCCCATCCTGAAAGAGAACCCCCGCGAGGCCGAAATCGTCTCGCATCGCCTGATGCTGCGCGCCGGCATGATCCGGCAGCAGGGACAGGGCTCTTTCACCATGCTGCCACTCGGCAAGCGCGTCCTGGACAAGGTCTGCGCGATCATCCGCGAGGAGCAGAATCGCGCCGGCGCGCTGGAAATCCTGATGCCGACCATCCAGTCGGCCGAGCTGTGGCGCGAAAGCGGTCGCTACGACGCCTATGGCAAGGAGATGCTGCGCATCAAGGACCGCCAGGACCGCGAGCTGCTCTACGGGCCGACCAACGAGGAAATGGTGACGGAGGTTTTCCGCTCCTACGTCAAGTCCTACAAGGACCTGCCGCTCAACCTCTATCACATCCAGTGGAAGTTCCGCGACGAGGTGCGTCCTCGTTTCGGCGTCATGCGCGGCCGTGAATTCCTGATGAAGGACGCTTACACGTTCGACCTCAACTATGAGGGCGCCAAGGCGGCCTACTACCGGATGTTCGTGTCCTATCTGCGCACCTTCACTCGCATGGGCCTGAAGGCGATCCCGATGCGCGCCGATACCGGCCCGATCGGCGGCGACCTCAGCCATGAGTTCATCATCCTGGCCGAAACCGGCGAGAGCCAGGTGTTCTGCCACAAGGACTTCCTGTCGCTGCCCGTGCCCGGCGAGGGCGTCAATTATGGCAACGATGCCGAAATCGCCGGCATCGTGCAGGAATGGACGACGCCCTACGCGGCGACCGACGAGATGCATGACGAGGCCGCCTGGGACAAGATCGCCGACGGCGAGCGCCTCTCGGCGCGCGGCATCGAGGTTGGCCACATCTTCCACTTCGGCGACAAATATTCCAAGCCGATGGGTGCCAAGGTGCAGGGCCCCGATGGCAAGGAGCACAACGTCTCCATGGGCTCCTACGGCATCGGCCCGACGCGCCTCATCGCCGCCATCATCGAGGCCAGCCACGACGAGGCCGGCATCATCTGGCCGGAAAGCGTGGCGCCGTTCGACATCGGCCTGATCAACATGAAGGCGGGCGATGCCGATTGCGACCGCGTCTGCGACGAGCTCTACGCAGCGCTGACCGCCGCCGGCAAGGACGTGCTTTATGACGACACAGACCAGCGACCGGGCGGCAAATTCGCCACCGCCGACCTGATCGGCTTGCCGTGGCAGCTCATCGTCGGGCCGCGCGGCGTCGCCGCCGGCGAGGTCGAGATCAAGAACCGCAAGAGCGGCGAGCGCGAGACGCTGCCGCTGGCTGCCGCCCTCAAGCGCCTGGGTGTTGCCGGATGAGCGAGAGCGCGGCGGTCAAGGCGGCGAGCGCCGGACCTTTCTCCGGTTTCGAGCGCATGGTGGCTTGGCGCTACCTGCGCTCGCGGCGCAAGGAAACGGTGATCTCGGTGATCGCCTCGATCTCCTTCCTCGGCATCATGCTGGGCGTGGCGACGCTGATCGTCGTCATGGCGGTGATGAACGGTTTCCGCGCCGAGCTTCTGTCGCGCATTCTGGGCATCAACGGCCATCTCATCATCACGCCGGTGGATATGCCGCTGGAGGACTATGCCGAGCTCGCCAAGCGCATCAACGGCGTACCCGGCGTCAAATACGCGATCCCGCTAGTCGAGGGCCAGGTGCTGGCGCAGGGCAATGTCGGTTCGGGCGGCGGCGCGCTGGTGCGCGGCATCCGCGGCGAGGATCTCGGCAAGGTCACGCTGGTCGCCAACAACATCAAGCAGGGCTCGATCGTTGCCTTCGACACCGCCGGCGGCGTGGCGATCGGCCGGCGTATGGCCGATAATCTCGGCCTGGCGCTCGGCGACACCATCACGTTGATCTCGCCCGAAGGCGACGTCAGCCCGCTCGGCACGACGCCGCGCCTAAAAGGCTATCCGGTGACGGCGATCTTCGAGGTCGGCATGTCGGAATACGACACCTCGATCGTCTACATGCCGTTCTCCGAAGCCCAGATGTATTTCAACTCTGAAGGCAAGGCGCAGAGCCTCGAGGTCTATCTCGACAATCCCGACAATGTCGAGGCGCTGAAACCCAAGGTGGAGGAGGCGGCGCAGCGGCAAATCTACATGACCGACTGGCGCCAGCGGAACCAGACCTTCTTCTCGGCGCTGCAGGTCGAGCGCAACGTCATGTTCATGATCCTGACGCTGATCGTCCTTGTGGCGGCGCTCAACATCATTTCCGGCCTTGTCATGCTGGTGAAGGACAAGGGGCACGATATCGCCATCCTGCGCACCATGGGCGCGACGCGTGGTGCCATCCTGCGCATCTTCCTGATGACGGGGGCGGCGATCGGCGTGGTCGGCACCCTTGCCGGGGTGCTGCTGGGCGTCGTCATCTGCCTCAATGTCGAGCGTATCCGCGAGTTCTTCTCCTGGCTGTCAGGCACGGTGCTGTTCAATCCCGAGCTCTATTTCCTCAGCCAGTTACCGGCCAAGATGGATGCAAGCGAGACGGTCTCGGTCGTTGTCATGGCGCTTGTGCTGTCGTTCATCGCCACGCTGTTCCCGGCCTGGCGGGCGGCCCGGCTCGATCCGGTCGAAGCGCTGAGGTACGAATAATGGCCGCGGCAGTGCTGGAACTGAAGAGTGTCGAACGGCACTATGTGCAGGGGCCGCGCAAGCTCACCATCCTCAACGGCGCGGAGTTTACGCTGCACCGGGGCGAGATGGTGGCGCTGGTGGCGCCGTCAGGCACCGGCAAGTCGACGCTCCTGCATACGGCCGGCCTGCTCGAACGGCCGGATGGCGGCGACGTCATCCTGTCGGGCAAGGCCTGCGGGCGGCTCTCCGACGACGAGCGCACCGCGATCCGCCGCAACGACATCGGCTTCGTCTACCAGTTTCACCACCTGCTGCCGGAATTCTCGGCGCTGGAAAACATCATGATGCCGCAGCTCATTCGCGGCCTGTCGAAACCGGAGGCGGCCAAGCGCGCCGCCCAGCTGCTCGACTACATGCAGATCGGCAAACGCGCCCAGCACCGGCCCTCGGAACTGTCCGGCGGCGAACAGCAGCGCGTGGCGATCGCGCGCGCCGTCGCCAATGCGCCGCTGGTGCTCCTGGCCGACGAGCCGACCGGCAATCTCGATCCGGTCACCGCTTCCTATGTCTTCGACGCCTTGGAAGCGCTGGTCAGGCAGTCCGGCCTGGCAGCGCTGATCGCCACCCACAACCACGAGCTTGCCGGCCGCATGGATCGCCGGGTGACGCTCAATGAAGGCAAGGTGGTGCCGCTTTAGAACCGGCTGCTGAAGCCCGCCGGCTGGTTTCCGCCGGCATTGCGGACAATGTGATCGCCGTTACAGACCGCAACGCAGGTCTCTCCTAGGTTCGTCGTTGCGACGAAACCTGAAGGGGGAAACTGTCATGCTTTCTCGCGACAAGGCCGCGGCGCATGTGCCGCACGACGTGCATCCTCTATCGACATCCACATTGGCAAAAGCGCTTCTCGGCGCTGCCTGCGCCGCCACATTGAGCCTAGCACTCACGGCACCAGCCGTCGCCAGCCAGGCCATTGGCTGGTGGGGCGGCAACTGGTCCTGCAACATCGACGGCCGCCCAGCCCGGATGAAATGGGTGGTGGTCGACGATTCCCAGACCAACTGCGACGGCGATGTCTGCACTTCCACTTCCGGCGTGCGCTGGAAGGGGTCGTTCTCCGACAACGGTTCACGCTGGGTGCCGCTGACCAATCCGCGTCCCAGCGATGGCGGCGGTGTGTACTTCCGGCATGCCGACGGCAATCGCTGGTTTCTGCGCAAGCCGGTTGGCGGGCGCTCGAGTGGCTGGACCACATGGAACGGCAGCCGCTACGGCCTGTCCTGCTGGCGCTAGCCTGCACCCGGGTCGCGGCATAGCCGCGCTGTTGGCAGGAGCTGGTCCCTTCCGGCCAACAATTGCCCGGTGCACGCCGCCCCTTCCGCTGCGAGGCGGAAGGGGCGATGTCGGGCTCGCTTCCCGGTGCACCGGCATCCCCGGTGGAAAGCAGGGATAAGTTACCGGCGGCCGGCGACATCAACCTTTCCTTAACCCTGCCTTTCGAGGCCATCCGGAATCGGCCGGCATGCCGTTCTCCTGCGTTGACTTTGGAACAAAATTAGAACAAATTACGTACATATTAACAACAGGAGCCAGCCATGACTGATTTGATCCAGGATGTCGTCTCTCTTGTGTGCATGAGCGCCTTCCTCGTTTCGATGGCAATGTGGATCGGTGCGATGTGATGAAGGCGTCGCGGCCAACTGGCCGCGACATGCGTGAAGAACCGGGTCGGCGATGCTGCCGACCGCGAAAGACAAGATCGCCGACACGCCCGGACCGGTACGGGCAGCAGGCGAAACTCCCTCAGAGCCAGACGTGTGAGAGCTTCGGCACGGAGCGTCGACTAGAGCGCCGCGCGTCCAATTGGACGCGCAAAGGACGCTCTAATACTTTGACTCTGCTGCATCGGCCTACCGAAAATCGATTCCGATTTTCTGGCCGATGCAGTAGTTGCGTCTGGCTCATGCCAACAGGCTGCGGTCGCAACAAGCACCCTGTGCTGGCCTGCGAGCCATCAAACGGATGCTGCGAGGGTAGGGCTGGCTCAGCCGGCCTTGCGCTGCGGCTCGGCTTCGGCCGCCTCGGCAGGGCCGAACACGGTCTCGAAACCGGCCTTCAGCGCGACGTCGAGGTCGGCCATGGTCACCGGCAGGCCGAGATCGACCAGCGAAGTGACGCCGTGGTCGGAAACGCCGCACGGCACGATGCCGCCGAAATGGGCGAGGTCTGGTTCGACATTGATGGCGATGCCGTGGAAGGAAACCCACTTGCGCAGGCGGATACCGATGGCGGCGATCTTGTCCTCGGCCGGCGTGCCGTCGGGCAGGGCGGGCCGGTCCGGCCGCACCACCCACACCCCGACGCGGTCCTCGCGCCGCTCGCCCTTCACGTTGAAGGCGGCGAGGGTGCGGATGATCCATTGTTCGAGCGCGGCCACGAAGGCGCGCACATCCTCGCGCCGCCGCTTCAGGTCGAGCATGACATAGGCCACGCGCTGGCCGGGGCCGTGATAGGTGTATTCGCCGCCGCGCCCTGCGTTGAAGACGGGAAAGCGGTCGGGGTCGATTAGGTCCGCCGCCTGCGCGCTGGTGCCGGCGGTGTAGAGCGGCGGATGTTCCACCAGCCACACCATCTCGCCGGCGGTGCCGGCCCGGATCGTCTCGGCGCGCGCTTCCATGAAAGCCAGGGCGTCGGGATAGGCGGTGAGGCCGGGTTCGATGCGCCATTCCACCGGCGCGGAGCCGGCAAAGGGCAGGAACGTCGTGGCTATCTGGCTGCGTTCGGTCATCATGTTCTCGAAAGACTGCCCATCATATGGCGGCAATCGACGGCAACGTCCAGTTCCGGCCATTGTCCCAGCCGCCATACGAGGCGTACAGCGACCGTCGCCGCTGCTCGCTCTGAAGGCTATGGAACGAGTAAATGTGTCCCAGGCATGGTCTTAATGTGGGACACAAATGGCCCGAAAGCCATGGAAATACTGGGTTTTCTGATGGTGAATGGTGCGGTCGAGAAGACTCGAACTTCCACGGGTTGCCCCACAGCGACCTCAACGCTGCGCGTCTACCAATTCCGCCACGACCGCCCGTGGTAGGAGCCGGAATGCACCGGCTCGCGGCGTGTAGCAAATCGTTTCCGGCGAAACAAGGCCATAAGCGGCAATAATCGCACGTTCCGCAACAGACTTTGCATATGGCCCGTGGCGGCCGTTGCGTAAGCTGGGAACAGGGCCGTTTTCCGGCAGTCGCGCCGCTTCAATCCGGCATCGTCTTGCTCTAAACCGGACGCTGATCCTTTCCCGGAAAAGCGTCGCTGGGGACATCATGCAGGTTGAGGGGCAGCATCAGGACGACCAGTTCCACGCCGACATCTACGGCGAGGACGGCGTCATTCGCGCGGCTTTCGTCGCCCATATCGGCGCCGCCATCGCCGACCGCGACACGCTGACCTTGAAACACGAAGTCGGCGACCTGCACCAGTCGGAGCTCGGCGACCTGCTGGAGGCGCTGCTGCCCGACCAGCGCCGGGCGTTGGTCGATCTGCTCGGCACCGATTTCGACTTTTCGGCGCTGACCGAGGTCGACGAGGCGATCCGCCTCGACATCGTCGACAACCTGCCCAACGCGCAGATCGCGCAGGCGGTGCAGGAGCTCGATTCCGACGACGCCGTCTACATCCTGGAAGACCTCGACCAGGAGGACCAGGACGAGATCCTTTCGCAGCTGCCGTTCACCGAGCGCATCAGGCTGAGGCGCGCGCTCGACTATCCGGAAGAAAGCGCCGGGCGGCGCATGCAGACCGAGTTCGTTGCCGTGCCGCCGTTCTGGACGGTCGGCCAGACCATCGACTACATGCGCGACGACACCGACCTGCCGGACCGGTTTTCCGAAATCTTCGTCATCGACCCCACCTTCAAGCTGCTCGGCGCCATCGGCCTCGACCAGGTGCTGCGCGCCAAGCGCGCGGTGAAGGTCGAGGAGATCATGCACGAGACCCGCCACGCCATTCCGGCGACGATGGACCAGGAGGAGGCGGCACGCGAATTCGAGCAATACGATCTTTTGTCGGCCGCCGTGGTCGACGAGAACGAGCGGCTGGTCGGCGTGCTCACCATCGACGACGTCGTCGACGTCATCCAGCAGGAGGCGGAGGAAGATCTCCTGCGCATGGGCGGCGTCGGTGACGAGGAGCTCTCCGACACGGTAGCCGCCACCTCGCGTTCGCGCGTGCCGTGGCTCCTGGTCAATTTGTGCACGGCCTTCCTGTCAGCCTCGGTGATCAGCCTGTTCGGCGCCACCATCGAGGAGATGGTGGCGCTTGCCGCGCTGATGCCGATCGTCGCTTCGCTCGGCGGCAATGCCGGCACCCAGACCATGACGGTGACGGTGCGGGCGCTCGCCACGCGCGACCTCGATATCTACAATGCCGGACGCGTCATCCGCCGCGAGGTGCTGGTCGGCTTGCTCAACGGCGCCATCATCGCCACGCTGCTCGGGCTGGTGGCCGGTCTCTGGTTCCACAACATCGATCTCGGCTTGGTCATCGCCGCCGCCATGATCGTCAACATGCTGGCGGCTTCGCTGGGCGGCATCCTGATTCCGCTGTTTCTTGACAAGCTGGGCGCCGATCCCGCCATTTCCTCGTCGATCTTCACCACCATGATCACCGACGTCATCGGCTTCCTGGCCTTTCTCTCCTTCGCCACCTGGTGGCTGCATCTGGGCGGGGGCTAGCTGGAAATCGCCCGCGTCTTTGAAAACAATTGGTGATTTTGCCCACAATTGACTTTTACGTAAATGCCGTGCGAAGCTTGCCGTCGACCCGCATGCTGTTCGATTCTGGCGATATGAGCCGTGAAGCGGCGGCACGACGGACAACGGCGTATCTCGCCCCCTGTGCCCGGAGTGACCATGCGGGAATATTACACGATCACCGAGCTGACGCGCGAGTTCGACATCTCGACGCGTACCTTGCGTTTTTATGAGGATGAAGGGCTGGTTGCGCCGGTTCGGCGCGGCCGCACGCGGCTGTTCCGCCCCTCCGACCGGCATCTTGTCCGCCAGATCCTGCGCGGCAAGCGGCTGGGCTTCGCGATCGCCGAGATCCGCGAGATCATCCAGATGTACAAGGAGCCGCCGGGCGAGGTCGGCCAGCTGAAGCTGATGATCAAGCGCATCGAGGAAAAGCGCGACGACCTGCGCCAGAAGCGCCGCGACCTCGAGGAGACGCTGGCCGAACTCGACCAGGCCGAGGAATCCTGCGTCGAGCGGCTGGTCGAGCTCGGCGTCAGCACCTGAAATCCGGCGCGCCGCCCGTTCTGGTCGCGGTCCGCACCGTCCCGTTGGCGTCATCGCCGTGACGACGATGGCCGCCGCGCCGCCTTTTTCCAACAAACGCGCAATGCCTGAAACCGGCACTATTTCGGGCGGCGCTCTCTTGTCGGAGCCATGCGTGCTTGCACCGGCCGGCTGCCTGGCCTACCGATGATCCCATGTTGACAAGGCCGGACAGCGCGAGCGGTTTTGCCGTCCATTTCGGACGGCTGCTTTGCCTGTTGCTGGCGCTGCTGCTCCTGGAGCGCCCGGCGCCTGCTCGCTTCGACATCGGCGTTGGCGAGGCTCAACTATCGGCGCCCAGTGCCGATCTGAAGGCCGTCATTGCCGGCAAGGCCGATGCGCCGGCCTGGACCGGCGCGCGCGCCTCACGCCCGCATGGGCTGGCCCCGCAATCCTTCGATGCCGTCGTGCCCGACGCGCCGGTGTTGCTGCTGCCGGCACCCTATAGCTCGACCATTGCCGAAATTTCAGCACCGGGTGCCGCGCAAAGTTCGACGCATGCCCGCATCAGGGCGCCGCCGCGGGCCGCCTGAGCGGCCGCCAAGGCCTTTTGTCCTCAACCCTGATCCTTGTTCGCGCTGCCGGTATCGGCAGCGCCTTTTGGGCATTTTCCGATGCAATCCAAGTTGACTGCCTATACGCTCTTCGGCGTGGCTGCCGCCGCGCTGTTCCTGTCCACCAAGCTGCTCATCGTGCTGGGCACCATCCACTGGCTGGTGTCGGCGATCCTCGGCCTCGGGCTAACACCGCAACTGGTGCTCGCCGCCATCATGGCGCCGCCGGCGCTGATCGCGCTGTGGCGGATATTCAGGCTCTGCTACGAAGCCGAGACGCATCCCGCGAACAACTGATCGCGGGTTCGCCGCCCCGCTTCGGCGGGGCAGTTCCTTCATCGCGCGTCAATTGACGAAATAGCGCTGCCACTCGAAATCGGTGATGTGCGAGGCCTGCCAGGCCTCGAAGGCGGCCTGTTCGGCGCGGCGGCTTTCCGCGTAATTGTCGCGGAAGGCCTCGCCAAAGGCTTCGGCGCAGAAGTCCGAGTTGGCGAAGGCGTCGATCGAGGCGTTCAGCGTGCGCGGCAGCTTCGGCTTGTCCAGCTTGGCCAGGTCGCCGCTTACCGGCGCTTCCAGCGGCAGGTCTTTTTCAATGCCTTCGCAGCCGGCCGCCAGGATAGCGGCAACCGACAGATACGGGTTGATGTCGGCGCCGGGCGCGCGATGCTCGAAGCGGCATGCCCCGTCATTGGGCGTGGTGATGGCCCGGATCGGCGCGGTGCGGTTCTCAAAGCCCCAGGCGACGTCCTCCGGTGACCAGGCGCCGCGATCGAAGCGGCGGTAGGAATTGACGGTCGGCCGAAACAGCAGGTGTGTTTCCTGCATGCGGTTCAGCACGCCGGCCAGGAATTTCTCGGCGACCGGCGTCAGCCGGTTGGGGCCGGCGGCGAAGGCCGGCTGGCCGTCTTTCCACAGGCTGACATGATGGTGGGCGCCGCAGGCGCTTTCCTTGCCGGGCGGCTGGAAGCGGGTCATGAAGGTGGCGACCAGCCCGCGTTCGGCGCAAAGCTCGCGCAGATGCAGCTTGGCGCGCATGGCGTCGTCCGCCGCCTGCAGCGCCGTCTTCGGCGTCAGCGCATATTCATACATGCCAAAGCCGTATTCGGTGACCAGCGAGGCGATGCCGATGCCGATGCTTTTCATGCGGCGGATCAGCTCGGCGGCGAAATCCTGATATTCGCCGCTGCGCACCAGGTCGTAATTGGTCAGCGAGTGGCCCCATGGCTTCAATTCGCGATAGCGGCCGGCGCGCATCAGGTCGTGGTCGGCGTGGAAGATACCGAATTCGTATTCCAGCGCGAAACGCGGTTCGTAGCCGAGCGCGGCGGCGCGCTGTTCGACGCGGGCCAGAACGCCGCGCGGGTCATAAGGGCAGGGCGCCCCGTCCAGCATGTAGGAAAAGGTGATCGCCGAGGCGTATTCTGGTTTCCAGCCGTGCTGCACCACGGTTGCCGGGTCGATGATGCCCTTGATGTTGGGAAAGCCGTTTTCCTCGTTCGCCGTCGGCGAGGCGAAGGCGACGTCGCCCATGGGCTGGCCGTCGCCATGGGCGACGCAATAAAGGATGGCGTTGATCGCCTCGCCATAGGGCGACAGCTTCAAGGGGGTGATCTTCGAGCGGAACGCGCCCGAGGTGTCGACCGTATGCACCTGGATGAACTCGACGCCGTCCAATGCCAGCTTGCGCTGCAACGCCTCGAGTTTCGGCCCGTAGTCGGCAACCTTGTCCTGAAACTCCACCGTATATCCTCCACCCTGAAAAATGTCGGCGCCGCCTAGCGGGGATTGCGCCTGAAAAGCCTGTAGAGCTGCTCGTCGAGCTCAAGCCGCCCGCTGATGCCGCCGGGGCGGAACGCCATGCAAAGCACGATGACCACACCCAGTGCCACGCCGGACAGGCCGAGCAGCTGCGGCAGCTGGACACCGGCGATGGTGACGCCGGATTCGATGCTGCGGATGAATTCGAGGCCGATCGAAAGCACGATGACGCCGGTCACCGCGCCCGTCACCGTCGCCATGCCGCCCAGGATCAGCATGGCCAGCGTCATGAAGATCTGCTGGAAGTAGAACAGTTTCGGGCTGATCGTGCCGGCGAAATAGGCGAACAGCACGCCGGCAAGCCCGCAGATCAGCGCCGAAAGAACCCATGCGCCGAGGCGCAGGCGCCTGGCATCGACACCGAAGGCGGCGGCCGCCTGCGGGCTCTGGGCGCTGGCCCTCAGCTGCAGGCCCCAGCGGCTGTCCTTGAAAAGGCGGGCGATGACGATGACGACCACCGATGCCACCAGCATCGCCGGCAGGTCGACCACTTTCGGAATGCCGAAAAACGCCTGGTTACCCTTGAACAAGTCGGTCCAGTTCAAAAACACCGAATGCACGATGATCAGTAGCGCCAGGCTGACGATGGTGGCGGCGACGCCGGAAAGCCGGCTGATGATCTTGCCGCTGATTGCCGCAAGAATGCCGACGGCCAGCAAGGCCAGCACGGCGGCAAGCAGCGGGTTGAGTTCGACGAGGGCCAGTCCGAACGGCGCGTTGGGGATCGACAATTTCTTCATCGCCAGCGGCGTCGACAGGATGGCGACGCCATAGGCCCCGATGCCGACAAAGGCGCTGTGGCCGAGATTGGCGATGTTGCTGTTGCCCATGAAGACCTGCAGACCGACGACGACGATCAGGTTGACGAAGGCGGCCAGCGCCAGATGGGTGTAGTAGGCCGGCGCCAGGCCAAGCACGGCAAGACCGATCACCACGACCGGCAGGGCGGTGACGAGACCGCCGGCCAGCGAGCGGCGCAACATGGCGTGGCCGGATTGCGTGGTTTCGCCCGACGGACGCGAAAGCATGGTCTCTGCGCTCTGGGTCACCTCAGATCTCCTTGTCGCCCAGCTCGATGCGCTGGCCGAGCAGGCCTTCCGGCCGGTAGACAAGCAGGGCGACGATGATCACGTAGGTCAGCGCGTCCTTGAAGCCCCCATATTCCTGCGGCAGCGCCACCAGCAGGCCGACCTCGATGAAGCCGAGCAACATGCCGCCGGCGGCAGCACCCGCCAGTGAGCCGAAGCCGCCGATGACACAGGCGACGAAGGCCTTCAGCACCAGGCCAAAGCCGAGATCGGGCGAGACCGAACCGCGGCGCGCCAGGATGAACACGGCGGCGATGCCAGCCAGCGCGCCGGAGATGGCGAAGGCGGTGGCGATCACCCGGTTGGCGCGAATGCCCATCAGCCGCACCGTGGCGAAGTCGCGAGAGGCGGCGCGGATGGCCAGCCCGAGCGTCGAGCGGTTGAGAAAAAGCACCAGCGCCAGGATGGTGAGGCCGGAGACAACGAGTTCCAGCACCTGCAGCGACGACACCGCGAACGGGCCGAAGAACCACATCTGGTTGAGGCCGTTGAGGATCGAGACTGACTGCGGCTTTGGCGAGATCAGAAGCATGAACAGGTTCTGCACCACGATCGAAACGCCGAAAGCGGTGAGCAGGCCGGTTGTGGTCGGGGCGTAGCGCACCGGGCGGAAGGCGATACGTTCGAAGACGATTGCCGCCAGAGCCGCTGAGGCGACGGCGAGCAGCACGGCCACGAATGGCGAGGTCAGGCCAAGTGCGGCCGCCAGGAAGACGCTGTAGGCGGAGACGCCGATGATCTCGCCATGGGCGAAATTGACCAGGCCCATGATGGAGAAGACGACGGCGAGGCCGAGCGCCACCAGCGAATATTCCGCGCCGAAGGCCAGCGCGTTGAGCAATTGCTGCAAGACATAGTCCATGACGCGCCTATCCGCCGAGATAAAGGTTGAGGAGGCCGTGTTCGTCGGCGAGTTTCGCAGGCGGACCGTCATAACGCAGCGAACCGGAACTCACGACATAGACGCGGTCGGCGAAGCGAAGCGCCTGCGTGGCGTTCTGTTCCACCACCAGGAGCGTCAGCCCTTCGTTTTTCAGCTGGCCGATGAAGTCGAAGATCTGGGCGACGATGCGCGGCGCCAGCCCGAGCGACGGTTCGTCGAGCAAGAGCAGCTTCGGCCGCGACATCAGCGAGCGCGAGATGGCGAGCATCTGCTGTTCGCCGCCGGACAAGGTGCCGGCGGCCTGCGCGTAACGTTCGGCAAGAACGGGAAAGAGCGAGAGGAAACGCTCGGTGTCCTGGCGCACGCCTTTGGGGTCGCGCCGTGTCGCGGCGCCGAGCCGCAGGTTTTCGCCCACCGTCAGATTGGCGAAGATGTGCCTGCCTTCCGGCGTCGAGGTGAGGCCGGCGCGGATGCGGTCCTCGGTGCGCGCGCGTGTTATGTCCTTGCCGTCGAACACCATCCGGCCTGCCGTGGCGGCGACCAGCCCGGTCAGCGCATTGATGGTCGAGCTCTTGCCGGCGCCGTTCGGGCCGAGCAGGGCGACGAGTTCGCCCCGCCCGATGGTCAACGAAAGCTCGCGCACGGCCGCGACCGCGCCGTACCGGACGGAGAGGTTCTCGACCGTCAGCACGGCGTGGTCCAGGCTTGTGGTGCGGCGCGGCTCTGCATGGCGATGGCTGTCCGTTACTTCAGGGCCGGAACGTAGGTTGGCGGCGTATCGGTAATCAGCACGCGCTTGCCATTGGCGAAGCCCATGACCGGCACCGCTTTGACCGGATAACCCTTCTTTTCGGCGAACGAGATGGTCGGCGCGGTGGTGCCGGCATAACCGCCGGGCGCGCGAATCGCCTCGCGCAGCGCCGCCGGCTCGGTCGTGCCCGCCTTCTTCGCGGCCTCGTAGCTCACCTGCACCATGTCGGCGCCGAGCGCGTCGAAGATGCCGTTGACCTTGTAGCCGTCGGCCTTGCACTGGGCGAGGAAGTGATCGATCGGGCCGTCGATGCCGGTGGCGCCATGGGTAGTGAACATCACCTTGTCGAGCGCCGCGGCATTGCCCACCGTGCCTTCCAGCGACTTGTCGTCGAAGGCATCGCAACCGGTCACCCAGCCATCATAGCCATTGGCGCGCAGTTGCCGGATCAGGATGCCGACATCCGGCAGCACGGCGCAGATGTGGATGGCGTCCGGCTTCTGCGGCAGCGCCTTGATCGAGGCGATCTGCGGTGACCAGTCGGTGGTGCCCCAGGAATAATTGAGCTTGGACACGACCTTGCCGCCGCTGTGTTCGAACACCTCGCCGAACCATTCCGGCAGTTTTTCGGAATAGGAACCGGCATCGGGTGAAACCAGCAGCGCCACGGTCCGCGCGCCCTTGCCATAGAGGGCATTGGCGGTCGCGGCGGCGTTGATCGGGTCCGGCACCGCGCCGGCGATGAAGTTGTCGAGCCCGGCTTGCTGCATCTCCAGCTGCGTGTTGGGTGCGGAGAAGACGGTCGCGCCATAGGGCGCCGCGATCTGGGCTGTCGGGATCAGCGCGTCGGGGAAGGGAACGCCGGTGATCACCTGCGCGCCGGCATCGAGGAATTTCTGGCCGAGCGAGACCGAGAGCTGCGGATCGGAACGGTTGTCCTCGATCATCAGCTCGATCTTGGGATCGCCGGGGCTTGCCGCCTTGTTCAATTTGTCGGCCATGCAGCGCGCGCCTTCGGCCTCGCTGTAAGGTGCGTAGGTGCCGGTCATGGCGACCGCCAGCCCGATCTTCAGCTCGGCAGCGCCCGCATGTGCCGCCTGGAACAGGCCCGCTGTCAGAACGGCGGCTCCCAAAGTCAATTTGTCCATTTCCGAACCCTCCCTTGTTCTTGTTATCCTGGATGTCTGGATCGTCACGACGGCTGCGATTGCCCGACATAGACCTCGATGACACGCGGATCGCGCCAGACCTCGACGGTGTCGCCAGATGCGATGACCTGGCCCTGGTCCATGACGCAGAGCCGGTCGCAGAGCCGGTTGATGAAGCGCAGGTCGTGGTCGATGACGATGATGGCGCAGCCGAAATCGCGGCGAATGGCTTCGATCGCCTCGGCCAGCGTTTCCGACTCGCTCTCGTTGAGGCCGGCGGCCGGCTCGTCGAGAAGCAAAAGCGAAGGTCCAAGCGCCAGCGCGCGTGCAATCTCCAGGCGGCGCTGGTTGCCGTAGGAGAGCGTGCCGGCGGGGGCGTCGGCCGCACTGCCGAGCTCATACTGTTCAAGCAACGCATCGATATCGATGCGACCGGCGGCGTCAGGGCGCACGTCACGGCAGGTGATGTGCGCAACCTCGACGTTCTGGCGGACAGTCAGTTCCTTGAACAGGCGGATGTTCTGGAAGGTGCGGGCGATGCCGGCGCGGGCGCAATGTTCGGGACCGCGCCCGGTCAGCTCCTGGTCCGCCAGCCGGATGCTGCCCGCGTCGGGCTTGAGCACGCCTGAAATGGCATTGACGAGCGTGGATTTGCCGGCGCCGTTGGGGCCGATTAGGCCGAGGATTTCGCCGGAAGCGCAGGACAGCGAAGCCTGGCGCAACGCCTGTACTCCGCCAAATGTCTTGCTGACTGCCTCCACCGACAACATCGGTTTCGCCTCCCATTCCGGCCGTGGGCTGTTTGCTCCCTTCGGCAGGTGATCAGGATGCTAGACTCGCAACTTTTCCATAACAAGCATTTTTTTCCATTTTAGAAAAAGTATTTGTGCCGGTTCAGGAAAATCGGTGACGACGGCTCGTGCCGGCAAGGCCGCCGGCGCATCGGTTAGCCGGCCGAGGCGAGTGGAACGCTGTCGCGGGGAACCGTGTTCGACATCAGCATGATCGCCGGCTCGTCGCCGACCGAAACATAGGCGTGTTGCATCTCGCCATCGAACAGGATGCTGTCGCCCGGCTGCAGTACGACCGGGTCGTAGTGAATGGTGTGCAACTCCAGGCTGCCGCTCAGCACATGGATGAATTCTTCGCCCGAATGGCTACGCCAACCGCCATTTTCCTCGAACGATTTCGCCAGCAGCGTGACACGCCAGAAGATATTGGTTTTGTCGCGAAAGTCGCTGCACAACACCTCGAACACCATGGCGTTGCCCTCGTGCAGCACGCCACTGCCGGCACGGGTGATCGAGCGCCTGGCCTGCATGCCGGGTTTCGGGCTGAACAGGAACGATGCCACCGGTACGTGCAGCACGCCAGCGATGGTGAGCGCGACATCGACGGTCAGCCGCGCCTTGCCGTTTTCCAGCTTGGACAATTGCGAGACCGAGAGGCCGGAGCGCTCGCTGAGTTCGCGCAGCGTGATGTTGTGCTGCTTGCGCGCGTCCCGGATCTTGGATCCCACATTGCCCTGCATGGTCCGCGCCCTTGGCTGTCGTGTTTCCATTTCGACAAGCTGTAGCGAGGCCGCTTCCGGGCGTCCAGCGCTTAGACGGCTATCGCGGGGTCCGGCCATAGCGTTTTCGCAATCTCGCAAAGACTGTCGCCGAGCACGCCCACCACCTGTTCGAGACGGTCGGGCCTGACGAGCAGGTCGTTGCGCACTTCGAGATAAAGGCAAGGCCGCTGCTGTTGCAGGCCGTGCCGGTTCAACGTGTAGCCGATCGCCTGGCGCCAATCGTAGGGTTCGTTGTCGCCCATCGTGAGGCCGGCGGCCTTGCTCTTCTCGCGAACCGTTTCCAGCATGGCCGAGACGAAGGGCGACGGCTCGCGCCACAGAATACCGATATCGACATCCCTCCGAACGCCGCCCATCACCGGCGTGAAGGAATGGATCGAGACGAGGGCCCTGCGGTCGACGGCGCCGTCGGCGATCGCCTGTTCCAGCGGCTCCCAGCCGACCTGCCGGCGTAGGTCACGATCTTCCTCGCTTACATCGAGGTTGCCCGGAACCGGGATGCCGCCGAGGTCTGGGCGCATGTGATCCCATTCGTCGACGGGTCGATTGTAGTCGAGGAAAAGCCGTGAATAGCGCGCGATCACCGCCGGCGCCACGAGGCGCTGCGATAGTCGCCGGGTCAATGCGTCGATGCCGATATCGACCGCGAAATGGGTTTCGAGAAAGGGCGCGGTGAGACCAAGGTCGCGCCACGGCGCCGGTACCTTGTTGCCGGCATGCTCGGCGATCAGCAAATAAGGGCTCGCCGCCTGCGGCAGCAGGCAGTCGACGGCTGCTGCCGCCAGCGCTGCTGCCTCGTGTCTTTCCAGGCGCATATCAGGCGATGACGGAGCGGACATGATAGGACTTCGCTGCCGTCGACTCGATAAGGCCAGCGCCGCCATTGGTGCGGCCCATGCCGGAGTTCTTGATACCGCCCCAGGGCAGATAGAGATCGGCGTGGTCGCAGCGGTTGAGGTAGACCGTGCCTGCCTCGACCTGGTCTAGCAGCGCCGTGCCGTGGTCGATGTCCTGCGTCCAGATCGAGGCGCTGAGGCCGTATTCGCTGTCGTTCATCAGGGCGATGGCCTGTTCGTCGCCATCCACGGCCTGCACGCAGGCGATCGGACCGAACAGTTCGTCGCGCATGATCTGCATGTGATGGTCGACGCCGACGAGCACTTCCGGCGCGACATAGGCGGCGCCGAGCAAGGCGGCCTTTTGCGCACCGGTTTCCGGCATCAGGCGCCGCGCGCCGGCGCGAACGGCCTGTTCGGCCATGCCGCGGATGGTCTCGGCAGCGGTCGCGCGCACCACCGGTCCCACCATCGGCTTGTCCTCGATCGGGTGGCCGATCGTCCATTTCGCAGTCTCCGCCACCAGCGCGTCGACAAAGCGGTCGTGGACGGCGCGGTCGACATAGATGCGCTCGACCGAACAGCAGGACTGGCCCGCATTGGAGTAGGTGCCTTCGGCGATCTGCGCCACCGTGGCCTCAAGATCGGCATCGGCGCGCACATAGGTCGGGTCCTTGCCGCCGAGTTCGAGATGCACCTGGGTGAACGTCCCGGCGGCGGCGGCGTGCACGCGCCTTCCGCCATTGACCGAGCCGATGAAATTGACCGCGTTGAAGGCGCCGGAAGCGATCAGCCGTTCGGCGTCGGCATGGTCTAGATGCAGGCTCTGGAACACGCCGTCGGGCCCGCCGGCGGCGCGGAAAGCTTCTTCAGCCACTTCGGCGATCAGCGGGGTCTGCGGCGAATGCTTGAAGATCACTACATTGCCGGCGGCGAGCGGCGCCGTCACCAGATAGCCGAGCATCGCCGTCGGATAGTTCCAGGCGCAGATCGAAAGATGAAGCCCGCCGGGGGCCGGGCGCACATAGCGGCGGATGGTGTCGTCGGAAGGGTAGGGTCGCTCGGCCAGCGTCTCGCCGGCGATGTCGGCCAGAAGTTGGCCGACCAGTGCCAGACGCGGCGTTTCGTCGGCCTGCCAGAGCGGGCGGCCGATCTGCCAGGCCACCATTTTGGCAAGCTCGGCGGAACGCGCCTTCATCTCCTCGCCGAACCTGAGCAGGATCGCCAGCCGCTCCGCCAGCGGCGTCCGTTGCCAGGGTTTTAGTGCCGCGCGCGCCTTGGCGAGCGTCGCCTCGATGGCGGCGCCGTCGGCATAGCTGCGCCGAGCATAGATGGAGCCGTCGACGGGAGATGTAACGGAAAAAGCCCGGATGTCGGTGCGCAGGTTCATGGTCTTGATATCCGCCGGATGGGAGGGTTCATGTCCGGTACGATATCGCTATTTTCCATTTTGGCAAATTTTTTCTATTCCGGCTTGATGGATTCAACACGCGCTCCTATTGTCCGCTTAACGGCGCACGGCCGACAGCAGAGGAGGGGGTATTAATGATCGAGTTCGATTTCACCGGTAGGCATGCGGTCGTTGCCGGTGCCGGCGGCGGCATGGGCGAGGCGATCGCGCTGGCGCTGCTTGAATCCGGTGCTGCGGTCACCGCCATCGACGTCAAGGAGCGCCCGGCGTCGCTGTCGGGCCATGGCGATCGATTGACCTATGCGCAGGGCAACCTCACAGACGAGGCCTTTGTCCGCGACGCGATCGGTTCGGCCGGAAAGGCGCGTGGCGGCGTCGACTATCTCGCCAATGTCGCCGGCGTGTTGTGGTTCGGCCGCGACAGGTCGGTGCTGGACATGGACCTCGACGTATGGGACCAGGTCTTCGACATCAACCTCAAATCCTTTGCCCACACCGCGCGGGCGGCAGTGCCGCTGATGCGCTCGACAGGCCGCGGCGGCGCGATGGTGCATTTCTCGACCATCCAGTGGTATCGCGGCGACCCGGCTCCCCAGGATGCCTACCAGGCCTCGAAGGCCGGCGTCTGCGCGCTGTCGAAGTCGCTGGCCATGCAACTGGCGGCCGAGCGCATCCGCTCCAACGCCATCTGCCCCGGCATGGCGCTGACGCCGCTGCAGGCGCGCTGGGACACCGAGGAAAAACGCCAGGCCGTCGCCAACTACGCGCCGCTCGGCCGCATCGGCACGCCGCAGGACATGGCCAGCGCGGCGCTGTTTCTGTTGTCGGACGCTGCAAGCTACATCACCGGTATCGAACTCGCCGTCGACGGCGGTTTGCTGATGCGGATGTGAGGGGTAAGAAGGCTAGGTAACCGCCGAAGACCCAGGCCCAGCCATGTCGCGAGCCGGTCCGACCAAATAGCGCGAACGATATCGGCCGGACTTTGCAGTCCGGCCGTTCGCATTACCACTTCACCCTGAACCCAAGCGAGCCCTTGATCGTGTTGCTGTCGCCGAAATGGGCGAGGCTGGTCGCGACGGAACCTTCGCCATAGATCGAATATTTGTCGTCGTTCCAGTTGTAAGAGCCGCCGAGGCCGATTTCGCCCCACAATCTGTCGGAGCGGTTCGAAAAATCGACGCTGGCGACGTCGACGCGGGTGCCCTGCAGGAATTCATAATGCAGATTGGTGAGGCCGTAGACATGGCTGCGGGTGAGTGTGCCGTTCTCCGCGGTCCATGAGTTTTCGCGATCGAGCGAAAGGCCCAGCCGGCCGCGCAGGCTGTCTCCGTCCTGAAGCGACACGCCGGCCCCGAACGGGTCGACGAAGCTGTCGAAGTTGACACGCGAATAGATCAGCTGTGCCTGCGGGGTCAGCGTCAGGCCTTCGCCGACCTGGAAGCGTTTTCCGGTCTCCAGCGACAAGGCGTAACCAAAACCGTCATTGCCGGAAGTCAGCGACCGGGCGGCGGTGAACGAAGCGAGATCGCTGTTGTACCAGGTCACTTGCGCCTGGCCGTCGACATAGAACCCGTCATTGCCGTACCAGGTCAACGTGCCGCCAAAGCCGTAGCCGTCGGTGGAGATGCTGCCATCGCCGCTGGGGGCGGTGACGTCGGTCTTGCCGTGGACATAATGCAGCGTGATGCCGCCGAGCAGTCGGCCCGCCTCGTTTTCCGCCACAAGCAAATCCAGACCGGCCTGCAGGCGGAAGATGTTCTGGTCGTAGCTGGCATTGCTGGTCGAGACCGCCGGATCGATGCTCGCATGCGAGCCTTCGCTGCGTCCCCAGAAGGCACGGTTCTCGGTATAGGTCGGATTGACGCCGTCCGGCGCCGGGTTCTGTGCCGGCGCGTCCGCGCCCTGCGCCACGACATTGGCGCCGGCATCGCTCCAGTAGCGGTTGCCGACGCGCTGCTGGAGGGTCGGCAGGCCGTTCATGGCCAGCAGATGTTGCGGATAGACCTCGTAGACCGGAACGCCCGGATTGTACTGGGGTTCAGGCTCAGGATCCGGACCCGGCGGGATGGGTGGGAAGGGTGGCGTCGGCTTCAGCTGCGAACGCAGATACCAGTCGCCGTCCGCCGGCGTCGACGACCCGCCCTGGAACAGGCGATAGGCATAGGCGCCGGCAACGATCGACGGGCTGCCATTGAAGGTGAAATCCCCGACCAGCGAGAACTTGCCGCTCGAAGCGCCGTCGATCTGAACAAGCTTGATGCCTTGCGCCGTCGGCGCGCCGAGACCACCCGCATTGATCACCTTCAACAGGCTGGAGCCGGTGCTGTCGCCATTGATCACCAGTTTGTCGGTTGGCGAATTGTCGCCGCCAAGCTGGGTGGCAAGCTGGACCGTGCCGCCATTGCCGAGATAGTTCCCGGCGACGGTGAGCGTCGTCCCGGTCTTGGTGCCGCCGAGATCGACCGTACCGGCATTGGCGAGCGAGGCCAGTGTCTGGTCGAGATCCTGCAACGCCAGGGTGCCGCCGGAAAGAACGGAGAAGGCGGAGGCCGCGCTGAAGATGTTGGCGGCGCCCGGGGCCAGCGTGCCGGCGGCGACCGTGGTCGGCCCGGTATAGGTGGAGACACCGGTCAGCGTCGTCACGCCGGAGCCGATCTGGCTTACGCCGCCCGATCCGGAAATGCCGTTGCCGAAGGAGAACGCGTCGGAGCGGTTGAAGGCGAGCGTGCCGTTGTTGGTGACATTGCCGGTGATGGAGCCGGAAGTGCCGCCATTGCCGAGCTGCAGCGTGCCGGCCGAAATCGTCGTGCCGCCGGCATAGGTGTTGGTTCCGGTGAGCACCGTGGTGCCGGTGCCGTTCTGCTGCGCCGCTCCAGTGCCGGAGATGACGCCGGCATAGGTAAACGTATCCGAACGGTTGAAGGCGAGCGTGGCGTTGTTGGTGACATTGCCGACGATCGAGCCGGAAGTGCCGCCATTGCCGAGCTGCAGCGTGCCGGCCGAGACCGTCGTGCCGCCGCTATAGGTGTTGGCGCCGGTCAGCGTCAGCGTGCCGGTTCCCGTCTTGGTGAGCGCACCGGCACCGGTGATGCCCTGGCCGACGGTTGACTGGAAGGCCTGCGTGTCGATGGTGCCGCCGGGCGCATTGAGAGTGATGGCACGTGGGGCTCCGATGTCGAAGCTGGCGCCGAGGCGCAGTGTGCCGCCAGTGAAGGTGAGCCCACCCGTCGTCGCGCCAAGATTGCCGTCGTTCGACACCTGCAGCACACCGCCATTGATGGCAGTGCCGCCGCTGTAGGTGTTGGCACCGTTGAGGATAAGCGTGCCGAGATCGGTCTTGACGAGCTGGGTTGCGCCATCGAGCACGGAATCGATTGTGGCGGTGTAACCAGCGCCGGCTGCGGTGCCGTCGCCAACCCTGATGGTGGAGGACGGTGAGCCAACAAGCGTCAACACACCGCCCTGGATGACATAGCCGCCGCTGGCGAACTGCATGCCGGTGGCGCGTACCGCGCCATTGCCGTTGTCGACCGCCACGGTACCTGGCGTTGCCATGAAAACGGCGAAACCGCTGTCCTGCCACGGAGCGTTGAGCGCGCCGCTCTGTTCCGTCCAATTGTCCTGTACACCCGCATTCTGCCAGGTGCCGTTGCCGCCATTGACCGCGCCGTTGTTCTTGGGGCCGGCATCGCCATCCCAGAAGGTCAGTTGGAGGCCGGCGGTGTTGACAAGGTTGACCTGTTGAGCAACCGAAGTCTGCACGAAGAAGGTGTTCGGCGGCGTGCCGGGCGGCAGGCTGGCGATGTCCAGCCCATGGTTGGTCAGCGCACCGTTATAGCTGATGACGCGATAGATGCCGGGATCGAAGGAGCCGCCGGGCGTCAGGTCGACGTTCAGCTTGCCGTCGAGCGTCAAATTGCCGCCGACCGTGGTGAGGTCGTTGAGCGGGCCGCCAACGACATTGGCCTGGCCAAAATTGTAATTGAGGTTGGAGGCCTGGTTGAGGTTGAGCGAACCCTTGATGTTCAAGGTGCCGGGGGTGGTACCGACATTGCCAGGCGCGAGCGTGCCGCCATCGAGCACTGTCACGTCGCCGCCGATGATGCCGGTACCGCCGATGGTGGCGCCCGTGTTGACTGTCGTTGCGCCCGTGGCGGCGGTCTGGTCGCCATTGACGATCAGCGTGCCGGCCGCCACCGTTGTTGTTCCGGTATAGCTGTTGGTTCCGGTGAGCGTGGTGACGCCCGAGCCGATCTGCTGGATCGCGCCCGCGCCCGAAATCACACCGCCGAAGGTGAAGGCGCTGGAGCGGTTGAAGGCGAGCGTGCCATTGTTGGTGACATCGCCGATAATGGAACCGGAGGTGCCGCCATTGCCGAGCTGCAGCGTGCCGGCCGAAATCGTCGTGCCGCCACTGTAGTTGCTGTCGCTGAGGAGCACGGTGGTGCCGGTGCCGTTCTGCTGGACGGCGCCGGTGCCGGAGATGACGCCGGGGAACGTCATCGTATCCGAGCGGTTGAAGGCGAGGGTGCCGTTGTTGGTGACATCGCCGAAAATGAAGCCGGAGGTGCCGCCATTGCCGATCTGCAGTGTGCCGGCCGAGATCGTCGTGCCGCCGCTGTAATTGTTGGCGTTGGTCAGCGTCAGCGTGCCGGCTCCCGTCTTGGTGAGCGAGCCGGCGCCGGCGATCGCCTGGCTGACCGTTGACTGGAAGGTCTGCGTGTCGATGGTGCCGCCCGGCGCATTCAGCGTAATGGCGCGACCGGTGTTGGGGTCGAAGCTGGCGCCGAGGCGCAGCGTGCCGCCATTGAAAGTCAGTCCGCCGCTGGCCGCGCCGAGATTGCCGTCGTTCGACACCTGCAGCACGCCGCCATTGATGGCGGTGCCGCCTGTATAGGTGTTGGCGCCGTTGAGCACCAACGTGCCGAGATCGGTCTTGACCAGCTGGGTCGTCCCGGCGAGCACGGAATTGATGGTGGCCGTATAGCCTGCGCCGGCTGCAGTGCCGTCACCGACCCTGATGGTCGAGGATGGCGAGCCGACCAGGGTCAGCACGCCGCCCTGGATGACATAGCCGTCGCTGGCGAACTGCATGCCGGCGGCGCGCACAGCGCCATTGCCGTTGTCGACCGCCACCGTGCCGGGCGTTGCCATGAAGACGGCGAAGGCGCTGTCGTTCCAGGGGGCGTTGACCGTGCCCGGCTGATCCGTCCAGTTGTCCAGGCCGCCGGCATTCTGCCAGGTGCCGTTGCCGCCATTGACCGCGCCATTGTTCTTCGGGCCGAGGGTGCCGTCCCAGAAATTGAGCTGCAGGCCCGCCGTGTTGACGAGGTTGACCTGTTTGGCCACCGAGGTCTGCACGAAGAAGGTGTTCGGCGGCGTGCCGGGCGGCAGGCTGGCGATGTCCAGCGTGTTGTTGGTCAACGCGCCGGTATAGTTGATGATGCGATAGATGCCGGGGTCGAACGAGCCGCCGGGCGTCAGGTTGACGTTCAGCTTGCCGTCGAGCGTCAGGTCGCCGCCGACCGTGGTGAGGTCGTTGAAGGGACCGCCGACGACATCGGCCTGGCCGAAATTGTAATTGAGGTTCGAGGTCTGGTTGAGCCCGAGCGAACCCTTGATCGTCAATGCCCCGGGCACCGTTCCGACATTGCCGGGTGCCAGCGTGGCACCGTTCGCCACAGTCACGCTGCCGCCAATGATGCCGGTGCCGCCGATGGTGGCGCCTGCATTGACCGTCGTCGCGCCCGTGGCGGCGGTCTGGTCGCCGTTGACGATCAACGTGCCGGCAGCGACGATGGTTGTTCCGGCGTAGCTGTTGGTGCCGGTGAGCGTGGTGATGCCCGAGCCGATCTGCTGGACCGCGCCGCTGCCGGAAATGGTGTTGCCGAAGGTGAACGCATCGGACCGGTTGAAGGTCAGCGTGCCGTTGTTGGTGACATTGCCGAGAACCGAGCCGGAAGCACCGCCATTGCCGAGCTGCAACGTGCCGGCCGAGATCGTCGTGCCGCCGCTGTAAGTGCTGGCGCCGGTCAGCGTCAGCGTGCCACTTCCCGCCTTGGTGAACGCGCCGGCGCCGGTGATCGGCTGGCTGACCGTCGACTGGAAGCCTTGCGTGTCGATGGTGCCGCCAGGCGTGTTGAGGGTAATCGCCCGGCCGTTGTTCAGGTCGAAACTGCTGTTGAGCTGCAGCGTGCCGCCATTGAAGGTGATGCCGCCGGACGCAGCACCTAGATTGCCGTCGTTGGAAACCCGGACCACGCCGCCATTGATGACCGTGCCGCTGGCGTAGCTGTTGGCCCCGTTGAGGACAAGCGTGCCGGAACCGGCCTTGGTGAGGGAGCCGGAGCCGGTGATGCCCTGATTGACTGTCGACTGGAAACCTTGAGTGTCGATGGTTCCGCCGGCCGAATTCAGCGTGACGGCACGGTTGTTCGCGAGATCGAAGCTGCTGTTCAGCTGCAGCGTGCCACCATTGAAGGTGAGCCCACCGGAGGCGGCACCCAGCGCATTGTCGGCGGCAGCCGCCACCGTCCCCTGGTTGATCGAAAGCCCGCCCAGAAAGGTGTTGCCGGCGGGTGCCGCGGGCGTCAGCGTCAAAACGCCGGCGCCCAGCTTGACCACTGAGCCCGCGCCGGTGATCTGGCCGGTATAGGTGCCGTTGTCGGTCTGGGTGAAACGTACCAGCCCGTCATTCTGGACATTGTTGACGTTGGCGGAGGCCGGCGTCTTTGTCGGCAGGCTTTGCGCCCGCGCCTCGAGGATGCCGGTCGGATTGACGACCAGGTTGCCGGTGTAGCCGGCATTGTTCCCGGTCAGCGCCAGCACGCCGTTCTTGACCGTGACGATGGTGAAGCCGCTCAGGCTGCCGGATACGGTCCACTGACCAAGTCCGTCCTTGGTCAGCGTGCTGAAATTGGTGATGCTGCCGGGCAGCGTGTCGTTCGATCCCGCCGCACCCTGCAAGGTGAGATTGTTGACGCCGCCACCGCCATTGATGCCGCCGGACGCGGTCGACCCGGCCTCGAAGATGAGATCGTCATTGCCGCCGCTGAAGGAGAGGTTGCCGAGGATCTTCGCGCCGGTGCGGTTGTAAAAGGTGATGCCGGAATTGCCGCTGCTGCCCATCACGGCACCGCCGCCGACCCTCTGGATCGTGCCGTAGTTGTCGACGACGTTCTTGGCGCCCGTGAAGCTGTCCTCGAACCAGATCGCCGCACTGTTGGTGGCCTGGATCAGCCCGTAGTTGAGGATGGTGTTGCCGAAGCCGGTCGGGTTGATCGCTTCGGAGTTGGTCGATGTGCCGGAGGCGATGATGGAGCCGCCGCTGTTGATGGTGAGTGTGCTGTTGCTCCTGAACTCGACCGTGTTGTTGCCGGTGCCTGCCGTGCCGCCGCCATTGGGGGTGTTGGCGGTGTTGCTGACCGTCCCGTTGACGGTAATGTTGGCGTTGTCGCCGAGGCTGATGGCGTTGTTGTTGGTGGTGTTGACGGTCGCGCCGCTGTTGACCGTAATAGTGCGGTTGCTGTCGCTCTGACCGGTTCCGACGCGCGTCGTGTAGGGATTGGGGCTGGTCGTGTCGCAAGTGGTGACGCCGCCGGTGGTCGTGCAGTTCGCCAAGGCTTCAGTCGGGACGAGCAAAACGCCCGAAGACAGTCCCGCAATACCGCTCAAGAATGTTGTCGACCAGATGACCCGGTGCCGAACGCGCCTCATGGATGTTCCTTCAACCTGTGGTGAGTCCCTGCCAAGGAACTATTAGCCACGAGGTGAAAGGCAAGCAATGTTTAAATGTAGAAAAAGTATAGGTTATTTAAGTTTAGAAAACTCTATATTAGTGATAAATAACATTTTTATGTACTAATATTGATACTTAATATCGTTCGTCGCCGACATCTTCAGATTCAACCTTTTGGTGTATTTTGGCTGGCGAAGTTTGACATGCTGTCCGCAGATGCTCCGGACAACCCTCTATCGACCTTTATCTAAATCGACGCGTTTGCTTGCACCTCCCTTGCGGGTGGCGGCGACAGGAAAATGGCCCGCGGCTCTAGAGAGCTGCGGGCCGTAAATCATGTAGCGAACTTAGAAATCGCGCTCGAAGCGGAGGAAGCCGCCGACTGAACCCTTGCCGTTGGCGATGTAGCCAATCTTGCTGGTGTAGACGAGTTCAGGCGTCACATAGAAACCGGGTACCACCTCGCGCGAGACATTCGCCACGGCGACGAATTCCTTGCCGGCGTCATAGGCCAACTGCATGTTGAGGCTGGTCTTTTCATTGACCTTGGCCGTACCGCCGCCCCAAACCGCCCATGAGCCTTCCCAGTTGCCGTAGTAGTTCGGCACGTTCTTGTCGGACTTGTAGCCGGCCATCGCCCACAGCGTGACCATGTCGGTGACCTTGACGTCGACGCGCGCCTTGCCCGCCCACACCTCGTTGACGCTGTCATAGGCAGCGACGGCCATCGCGCGGCCCCAGCCTTGCGTGAGTGACACGCCGCCGACGACATGCGGCACGTAGTTGTCGATCGTGTAGCCGCCGGCACCCTGTTCGAGGGCGACGGTCGCGGCAAAGCCGTTGCCGCCCGTGTAGGTGTATGAGATCTGGTTGGTGCGGAACGGACCGTAGCCGAGCAGCCAGTCATTGATGACGTTGCCGGCATAGTCGGTCAATGTGGTGAAGACGGAATCGGTCATGCCCACCCGGAACCCGCCGAGCTGCATGTAGACGTGGTTGATGTAGAGGTTGTCGGCGACCGGCGAGCCGAACGTATTGTAGTTCCAGATCGAACCATTGGTGTCGCGGTCGAAATTGATCTGGGCATAGGCCCGGAGTTCGCCGAGTTCCGTCTGGCTGCGCGCGTCCGTCTTCAAGGCGAACCGAGCGCGCTTGTAGTAGGTGTCGCCGAGACCGTCGCCGTCGACATCCGAACCCAGATTTTTGCCGACGCCGATGTCGTAGCGAACATAACCGCTAAGGCGCAGACAGGTTTCCGTGCCGGGGATGTAGAAGAACCCGACGCCGTAAACGTCGCAGATCTTCACAAACTCCGCCGGCTCGGGTTCGGCAATGACCGTCGGGTCGGCCGCATAGGCGCTGCCGATGCCTGCCGTCGACGCGGCAAGCGCGGCCAACATTAGAGATTTTCTCATTTCCCACCTTTTCAATTCGAGTTTGCCGGACCGGTTCTCGGTGCGGTCGAATTGATCTGCGGGCAGGGGATTTTCCGGCGGCGAACACGAAGTTTACATATCTGCAAGACTGGGCTTGGGTTTTGCCGTGGCGATGCAGGTGTTGCCGGCTCGCCACATAATTTGCCGGCTTCCGACGGTTCGTTTTCGCAGACGGGTTTGCGGGACGAAGAGGTTGATCACCTGTCGCCTGTCACGTTTGCGGATTTGTATATTCCATCTCAAACAGGCTCAAAGCCACGGTCGTAGATAGGGGCGTCTCAATGACGATGCATTGCCAAATGCGTGCCTAACTATCCGCCCGTGTGCCTGACCTCCACGGGCGGATTTTTTTCGCCCGATCCTAGGATGCTTTCGAAAAAGCGATCGAGACCACGAGGCCCGGTCTGTTGTCCGTCAGTGTTATGACCGCGCCATGCATGTCCGAGATCGCCTTGACGAGGCTAAGCCCAAGCCCGGTGCCTTCGGTCGTCCGGCTTTTCTCCAGGCGATAGAAGCGCTTGAAGACCTTGTCTCGCTCTTCCTCTGGAATTCCCGGGCCGTTGTCGCTGACGATGAGGATGAGGGCGTCCGCTTCGGCGGCAACACCGATGACGATCCGCGCGCCTTGCGGCGTGTGGCGCATCGCGTTGACGAGAAGATTGACGCACATCTGCTTGAGCAGGTCGATATCGCCCCACACCCATGACGGGACGTCGTGATGATCGTCGCTCAGGTCTAGCAGCCGGCCGGCGTCGACGGCGATATCGCGATAGATGTCGTGGATATCGCTGACAAGCTCGGCAAGATTGACCTGGGCAAATCGCGACCGGCGCGCACCGGATTCGATCTGGGATATGCGCAGCAATCCTTCGAAAGTGCCGGTGATGCGGGTGACTTCCTCCATCGCCTTTTCAAGAAGCGGTCTCGTGGCCGAGTGATCGCCGCATTCCAGCGCGGTTTCCAGCGTCAGAAACAGCCTGCCTATCGGTGTCTTGAGGTCATGGGCGATGTCGGTGGTGACTTGCGTCATGGCGGCGACACTGGCCTGCAGTTGCCCGAGCGCGTCGTTCACCTCCATCGCCAACGTATCGATGTCATCGCGGCGCGAGGAAACCGGCAGGCGTCTGGAGAGCTCGCCGGCGCCAACGGCTTTCATTGCCTGGGACAGCCGGCCGATTCGTCGGCGCGTGCGAAATGCCAGCACGGCGCCGCCGCCAAGGCCGGCAGCCAGGACGATGGCCGTCGCCCAGCCGAAGCTGACCAGCGCGATCCGGCGCAACCGGTTGGTGTCGTCGTAGCTTATGCCAACCGTCAAATCGTAGTTGCCAAGGGCCTTTCGGTAGAGCCGGTAGTTGGCGAGGGGCCGATTGTGGCTTGTCGGAGCGCGCGTGGAAAAGCCGGGCGGCACATCGGCCATATCGATGTTGCCGGCCAGAACGACATTGTCGGCGTCCTTCAGCGTATAAAGCGTTTCCTGGCCGCGGATGGCCGGACCATGGCTCTGCACCATGGCGACCGCACCGTCGATGCCGCTTGTGTCGTAAGCCGAGGCTATTTCCCTGAAGCGCTCCGTGACATTGGCGTCGAGGCGCTCGTAGAGATAGGTGGCGACCATGTTGTAGCCCACCACATTGGCGCCGAGGAAAGAGAGCAGGAACAACAAGGTGTAGAAGGCGGCGAGCCGGAGCGACGTGCTCCGCGCAATGCTAGCGCTGGCCATGGATGCTGTAGCCGGTGTTGCGGGTGTTGTGCAGCAGCGGCGGGTTGAATGGCTTGTCGATCTTGGCGCGCAGCCGGCTGATATGCGTCTCCACGACCGTGCTCTGCGGATCGAAATTGAAGTTCCAGATGCGCTCCAGCAGCATCGTCTTGGTCAGGATGCGGCCTTCATTGCGCATGAGGAGTTCGAGCAGGGCGAACTCGCGCGGTAAAAGTTCGATTATCGTGCCGCCCCGGTGCGCCAGCCGGCTGTACAGGTCGAGTTCCAGATCGGCGACGCGCAACTTCGCCTTTTCGGCGGCGATAGGCGGGCGACGGTTCAGCGCATTGATGCGTGCCAGGAGTTCGGAGAACGCGAAGGGTTTCACGAGATAGTCGTCTGCTCCCGCCTCGAGACCTTCGACGCGATCGTTGACCCCGCCCATGGAGGTCAGGAAAATGACCGGCACCTTGCCACCGGCGCCGCGCAAGCCCCGAACCAGCGACAACCCGTCGAGCCCCGGCAGCATGCGATCAACGATCGCCACATCGTATGGCTCCCGCAATCCCACCAGCAACGCATCGCGTCCGTCCTTCAGCACGTCAGTGACGTGACCGGAGGATTTTAGGCCATTTTCAATATACTGGCTGATCTGCTCATCATCTTCGACTAGGAGAATTCTCATTGCAAAGGCTCTCATCTGGCCTGGGTTACCCGGGCGTGGATGACCTCGAAATTAGGTGGGCTGCCGGCGGAGCCAGAACAGCCCTGTCTCAATGAAACCTTGGACCGGCGGGTGTTCCCGCTCGACGCCGTCTGCGGTGGCGCTGCCGTGCCGGCGTTGGCGCCGGGGCTGTATTCCCGGCTAGAAACGCCGAGAACCAACGGCACGAACTTTCGCCGAGTGTTCGGAGACGGATTTCGTCATGTTCTGCATTTCCTACGCATCTGCCACATTTGCGTCATCGCGGGTCTTCGCCCGGGAGGCGATTCCGATGACGGCCCCCGGCTTCCGGGATAACTGTGTTCAATCTGGGTCGCCAGATTGGCGGATTCTGGTTTGCGATCACGGATTGGTGACGGCCGTTTGATGTGGCCTGCATCAGCGGGCGACCTCCGGTGGAGGGTGATATCAACAGGAACGTCGCGGGCATTCCGCGATTTCCAATGAACGACATTCGGGAGCAATCCGCCGGCTGGCCGCCTGCGGATTGCTCCCATGCGTTGGAACGGCGCCGTGGGAGGATACGGGCCGAATGTCACGGCGACCGTTATCGGCCCGCCCAACTGTCGCGCTGGCGCGGGCTCATGCCGAGCCACCAGGACGGCTTGGTGATCTCGACACGATTGTACCGGCTGTTGGCCTTTTCGATGTCGCCATTGGCGAGAACCCTGTAGGAAACATCGGGATTGGAGGTCGACTTCGCCGTGTCGCCGCTCGATCCATGACCTTGCAGTATCTTGTCGACGCCATTGCTTGTGGGGTTCGATCCGCTGTTGGCAAGCGCGCTCGAGGTCATCGCAGCCGCGATAAGCAGCGCATATACGACGGTGGTTTTCATGGTCAGTCCTCTTTTCGAAGGCGGGCGTCTTGGGAGCCCGACGATCAGAGGCTAGGCGTGCGACCTCACAGTCCCTTTCCGCCCGACTTACAATTTTGTGATTCTCGTTTCGGCGAATTGCCGGAGTTTGTTTGGCGTCATTCCTGACGGGCAGTCTTGCGCTTGACGCGCCGACGGATCGTCTCCAAAAGTCGCGCCATATCCGGCTTGACTGCGATTCGTGCGAGACCCGCACGTATGGAAAACCAGCGGATGATTTCTGCCAGCATGAGACCTATACAAAAATGTATAAAGAAACTTGTTGGCCCGCACCGGACCAGGCCTGTACTTTTTGTTCCGCGGCCTTGTACGCCGATGTCCGTACCTCAGTGTTGAGGTGAGAAGTCGGGATCGCTGGAACCACGCCTGATGACAGTTCGCCAAGCCATTGTGAGCGTCTCGCGTTGCCTTTTTCCCTTGATGGCAAGGGCGGGCAGGGCGTTGGCGATTGCGCTCATGGTGGTGGCGGTTGCCGTGACCAGCACGGGCTGGAGTGCCGCCGCCGGGCTGCCGACGACTGGCGGGATAGCAGCCACGCAATCATCCGCTGGTGATCACCACGCAGCAGGTGCGCATGATCATGGCGCTGGCCAACAGGCCGCTGACCGCGATGCCTGCCAGGACGGTGCGCAAGGCTGTGGCGGTTCGCATCACCAGCCGCAGGATCTGGCGCAGACCTGCTGTGCCATGGCCTGTCATACCGCGATCCTTTCCTTTGCATGCGTCGAGCCGGTCAGTTTTGCGACCTGGCAGGTCGAGCATCGCCAGCCGACCGACGAGCTGGAAGGTGCCGCCACCGTGCGGCTCGAACGCCCACCCCGGCTGGCCCGCGCCTGAGGCGTCGGCGCAGAACCGGGTCATCGCGCACTAGGCGGACATTTCCCCGCATCTAGAGCCATTCCCTGATTTCTCATCGACCTTGACGAGCGTCCCAACGACGCTCGCGCAGGATCGCGCGCCGATTTGCTGCGGCCTGTTCGGTGTTCTCACGGCACCGGACCCGTTGCAGCGCCTCCTGTCGATCGGTGCATGGCCACGTCGGACTTCTGGTCCGCGGGGCCGGCGCGAACCCATTCATCTTCGTTGTTGAGGAAAATTCATGAGGTCTCTCTTCATGATGGCGCCTGCCATCATCCTGTCAGCCTGCACGGCCTTGCCCGAGGTCGGCGCTGGAGCGTCGCCTGCTGACGCCGGCGTCCCCGTGCCGCCCGTGCGCTATACGCCGGTGCTTGCCGGCACCACCGACTACCGGCCGGTCTCCCCGAAATCCTGGGCCGGCAGCAACCGACAGGTCGCCCCCAAGGAGAAAGGCAAATGACCGTGCCCATCTCCCTTGTCGCTTCCAATCCGCCCGCAGGCCAACGTATTTCGTGGCAATTCGCCAGGCTGGGCGGTATCAGCCTGCTTGCTCTGACACTCGCTGGCTGCGCTTCCTTCACCAAGGATGGTGGCATGTCGCCGGTCGGCGCGCAGGTGTCGTCGGCACTCGGCGCCAACGCAGTGAAGATCGCTTCGAAGGCCGACGCCCAGGCGGCCAACGCTCGCGTCAAGGCACTTCTGGCCAAGCCGTTGTCAGCCGACAGCGCCGTCCAGGTGGCTCTGCTCGGCAACAGAAACCTGCAAGCCGAATACAATACGCTCGGCATATCCGAAGCGGCCTTCGTCGAAGCCAGCCTGCCGCCCAATCCGAGCATTTCGCTCGGTGGCACGCTGCGGGAAGGATCGCTCGAAATCGAACGGCGCGTTGTCGGCTCGCTGCTGTCCTTGCTCACCCTGCCGGCGCGCAAGGCGATCGCCGAGAAGGAATTCGAGGCGGCGCGTTACCGCGCGGTCGAAGCGACGTTCCGCCAGGCCGCCAATGCCCGCAAGGCTTACTACAAGGCCGTCGCCGCCCGACATCGCGTTGCCTATCTCGAGCGCGCGCGCGCTTCAGCCGATGCGGCGGCGGACCTCACCCGCAAACTGGGCGAGACCGGTGCCGCCACCAAGCTCGACCAGGCGCGGGCAGGGGCCTTCAACGCGGAGACGTCGAGCCAGCTTGCTACGGCCAGGCTGGAAGCAGGCGTCACGCGCGAAGCGCTGACGCGTGAACTCGGCCTGTGGGGCGCCGATGCGGCCTACAAGATCCCGGACAGGCTACCTGGCCTGCCGAAGAAACTGCAGACATCCGATCAGGCCGAGACGGAGGCGATCCGCAAGCGTGTCGATCTGATCGCGGCGCGGTTGGAGCTGGATGCGCTGGCCCGCCAGCTGAAACTCGACAACGCGACGCGATACGTCTCGGCCTTCCAGCTCGCCGGCTTCGCCAATTTCGAGCGCACGAAGAACGATCACGGCGAGGTCGAGAAGGATTATCCGAAGGGTGGGGTGCTCGACCTCGAACTGGAGATCCCGATCTTCGATCTGGGCGAGACCACCAGGCGGCGCAATGCCGAGACCTACATGCAAGCGGTCAACCGCTTCGCGGCAAAGGCCGTGAACATCCGGTCCGAGGCGCGCGCGGCACTTCTTGCCTATCGCGCCGCCAACGATATCGCCCGCCAATACCGCGGCAGCATCATTCCGCTGCGCAAGGTGATCTCGGAAGAGGCCCAGCTTCAATACAACGGCATGCTGATCGACGTGTTCGAGCTTTTGACGACCACGCGCGAGGGCATCGAGACCAATGTCGCGGCCATCGAGGCGCAACGCGACGCCTTGCTCGCCGGCGTCGACTACCAGAGCGCCATCATCGGCGGCGGTTCGGGAGGCGGCGATGAGTGACCCCAAGGAGAAAAGAGACATGACGGTGTCCCGTCGCAACTTCCTCGGCGCCACCGGTGCCATGACCCTGCTTGGCGCCGGCGCTGTCTCGGGGCGTACTGCTTTCGCCTCGGTGCCCGAAGCGCCGACCATGACGGAGGCCGTCATGCAGCCGCCGCTCGTGCCGAAAACCGGGCCGGACTACAACCCCGTCGTCACTCTGAACGGCT
Source organism: Mesorhizobium sp. 2RAF21 (assembly GCF_052115345.1). Taxonomy (NCBI): domain Bacteria; kingdom Pseudomonadati; phylum Pseudomonadota; class Alphaproteobacteria; order Hyphomicrobiales; family Phyllobacteriaceae; genus Mesorhizobium; species Mesorhizobium sp. 2RAF21. The sequence goes on from NZ_JBFRGM010000004.1 coordinate 172,065, forward strand.
GGACGTTGCCCTGGCGCATGAACGGCGATTGGAAGGAGTTCCATCTCGTCGCCGAGCCGGTGGTGCGTGAGTTTTCGCCCGGTATGGTCGGTCATCTGTGGGGCTACAACGGCCAGTCGCCGGGACCGACCATTGAGGCGGTCGAAGGCGACAAGGTGCGCATCTTCGTCACCAACAAACTGCCGGAACACACCACCATCCATTGGCACGGCCAGTTGCTGCCCAGCGGCATGGATGGCGTCGGCGGTCTCACCCAGCCGCACATCCCGGTCGGCAAGACCTTCGTCTACGAGTTCCAGCTGCAGAAGAGCGGTACCTTCATGTACCACCCGCATGCCGACGAGATGGTGCAGATGGCGATGGGCATGATGGGCTTCTTCGTCGTGCATCCGAAGGACCCGGCCTTCCGCCGCGTCGACCGCGACTTCGTCTTCCTGATGTCGTCCTATGACATCGAGCCGGGCGCCTATGTGCCGCGCGTGGCGGAGATGACCGACTTCAACATGTGGACCTGGAACAGCCGTGTCTTTCCGGGCATCGACCCGCTCGTGGTCGGCAAGGGTGACAAGGTGCGCGTGCGCTTCGGCAATCTCACCATGACCAACCATCCGATCCACATGCACGGCTACGATTTCAAGGTCTCGTGCACGGATGGCGGCTGGGTGCCGGAAGCGGCGGCCTGGCCGGAAGTGACCATCGACTGCGCGGTCGGCCAGATGCGGGCCTTCGACTTCGTGGCTGACAACCCGGGCGACTGGGCCATTCATTGCCACAAGTCGCACCACACCATGAACGCCATGGGGCATGAGCTCGCCACCTTCATCGGTGTCGACAAGAAGGAGGTGGCCAAGAAGATCAAGCGCCTGGTGCCCGACTATATGCCGATGGGCACCGCCGGCATGGCCGACATGGGCGAAATGGAAATGCCGCTGCCCGAAAACACGCTGCCGATGATGACCGGTTTCGGTCCGTTCGGCCCGATCGAGATGGGTGGCATGTTCTCGGTGGTCAAGGTTCGCGAAGGGCTGGCCGCCGGGGATTACAAGGACCCCGGCTGGTATCAGCACCCGTCGGGTACGGTCTCCTATGAGTGGACCGGACAGACCCAACAGGCGGCGCGTCAGGAAACGCCCGCCTTCGACAGGTCAAAAACCGCCGAAGTCACCGTGGTGAAGCCCGGCGGGCAATCCTCCCCCAAGAACGCCCACAACAATCGCTAAGGATAGACACGACATGAAATCCCGAACCCTCATTGCCGTCCTGGCTATGTTGGCGTGGCCTGCGGCCGCCATCGCGGACCCCGGCCACGACGGCGAACGCGCCTATGGCGAGCCCGGTAACCCGAAGAAGCCGGCGCGCGTGGTGCAGGTCGTCATGCGCGAAGCTGACGGCAAGATGGAATTCCTGCCCAACCGCGTCGAGATCAAGAAGGGCGAGCAGGTGAAGTTCATGCTGCGCAACAATGGCGAGCTCGACCACGAGCTGGTGCTCGGCACGCTTGCCGAAAACCTCAAGCATGGCGAGCAGATGCAGAAGAACCCCGACATGGAACATGACGATCCGAACGCCAAGCGTCTGGCGCCGAAGAAAAGCGGCGAGATCGTCTGGAAGTTCACCAAGGCGGGTGAGTTCGACTTCTCCTGCCTCATCCCCGGCCACCGCGAAGCCGGCATGACCGGCACCATCGTCGTCAAGTGAAGACGACACAATCCGACTACCCAACGCAACTGAAGGAGAAACCCAATGCGTAAGATCGTAACCACCGCGGCTTTTGTTCTGGCCCTCGCCACTTCCGCTTTCGCCGCGCCCGTGGACGGCCAGATAACCAAGATCGACACGGCCCAGAACAAGGTCACGCTGAAGCATGGCCCGATCACCAATCTGGAGATGGATGCCATGACGATGGTGTTCGTGGTCGCTGATCCGGCCGCGCTCAAGGCCGTCAAGGTCGGCGACAAGGTCAAGTTCGAGGCCGATCGCGTCAACGGCCGCCTGACCGTGACCAAGATCGAAAAAGCCAAGTAAGCTATACTGAAAACTGAAAAGCCTTCGCGGGGCTCGCTTGCTGAGCCCCGCGAAGGCGACTGAATTTTTGGGCCGGCCCGATGCAGGCAGCCTGCGAAAAGGCACAGGAGACGACGATGAACCGCAGACTATTTCTTTTCGCGACGACTGCGATGCTGGCTGCCTCACAGGCAAGGGCGACCACGCGGCCTTTGGTCACCGTCCATAAGGATCCTTCCTGCGGATGCTGCGGAGCCTGGGCCGACCACATCCGCAAGGCCGGCTTCCCGGTCAAGATCGTGGAGGACACCGCCCTTGAAAAGCTCAAGACGCAGATGGGAATCCCCGAAGCGCTGCAATCCTGCCACACCGCGCTTGTCGACGGCTATGTGCTCGAAGGCCATGTTCCAGCCGAAGCACTGCGCCGATTGCTCACCGAGCGGCCCGCTATCAAGGGCCTTGCCGTCGCCGGCATGCCAGCCGGTTCTCCGGGCATGGAGATGCCGGGCGTGCAGCCTGAACCTTTCGAGGTGATGACGTTTGGAGCAACGAGTTCCGTCTTCATGAAGTTTGGTTGACGAGGCCGGAGCTGACCTTCGGTTTTTCGTGCGACGGAACTGCCCGGCGAACGTAAGCTCGCGTCGCCTAGGGCGAAATGTCGCTGGCAACCATGAGGCCAAGTCCGATGGCGATGGCCGCTGTTCCCAGGGCGCGCCGGTAAGAGGAGGCTTTTTCCCGAAGTACAAGGCGCGAGAGCGCGTAGACCAAAACCTGGGTCAGTGCCATCGAAGAGAAAACGATGCTTACATCGTGGTGTCGCAAAAGATACATGTATATCGAAATGGAAACTGCGAAACACAAGGCGGCGACGAAAAGTAAACTTAAATCTATGTTCGTATTTAATGTAAGAATTTTGTATGAATTTTTGTATTTACTTGAAACTGATTTTTTAAGTAATAGCTGAGACGCGGCGTTGGCGCAGCTTGCCGCGACGATGAGGGATCCGAAAATGAAGAGGGACACCATAAGTCTTTCTGTTCGAACAGCGCGTCGCCATTCGAGCAAGGGACCCTCAACCTGCGTTGTCGCGGAGCTTACTTTTCCGACAATCGCCGCCGGCATGACCGGATTTGCGAACGAAGACCTTTTTTCACGCCGAGCGAAGTGAAAGAATGGCCAAGTGCAGTTCTTGAACACCTTCTCCCGCCTGCTTTGGGTTTTCGCTGTCGTCGGCCTCATCCTTGCGCCGATGGCGAGCCCGTCGGCGGCGATGGGTGGGATGGCGGAAATGTCAGGCATGTCCGACGGCATGCCGTGCTGCCCCGACCAGAAAGCGCCGGTTCCCGATTGCCAGAAGTCGTGCCCGCTGGCGGCAATTTGCGTGGCCAAGTGTTTTGCCAATGCATCCTTACTGACTGATTTCGGCGGCACCCGTCTGGAAATGGTGGATCTGCTTGTTCGATGGGATGACGCCGCTTTGGCGGTGACGGCCATTTCGCCACCCCATCCACCACCCCGATCCTGACGTTCGCCATCGGCTCTTCTAAGGCCGAGTTTCGCGGGCCGTGATTGCCTCACGGCGCGCGTCGCCGCGCATTTGCGCGTTCAACGAACGTTATGAGATATCCAAATGACAACTTCAGTGAACAAATACATCGCTGCCGCGATGACGATCGGCCTTGTCTGGACGCAGTCGACGACAGCGGCCCATGCCGCCGTCACCGACTACGAATTCCAGCTCATCCAGAAAAGCGTGAAACAGGGGCAAAAGGTCGAGGTCGCGGTCCGGCTGGTCGACAAACGAAACGGCTCGCCTGTTCCGGATGCCGTGGTCTTCGCGCAGCGGATCGACATGGCGCCCGACGGCATGGAGATGATGGCGGCGCCCATCAAGCCGCTGCCATCGGCCGAGCCTGGAACCTACAAGTTCGAGGCGGCCCTGAGCATGGAAGGCAGATGGCGTCTGTCACTCGTCGCGAAAGTGCAGGGCGAGACCGGCACGCTTGAAAACAAGCTCGTCGTCGAGGTCCTGCCATGAAGCGGGCACTCGCGATGAGCCTCGTCCCGGCTGCCGTTCTGGCGGCCGGGATCGGTGGTTATGAAGCAGGCCGTCGCGATCTCGCGCTGCCTGGCTGGGCCCGGTTGGTTTCCGAGATGGAGCCAGCCAATGCATCGCCGGAAGCAGGCGGTGCAGCAAAGACCGGACGCGTGATCTACTACCGTGATCCGGACGGGCGGCCATTCTATTCGGCCGCTCCACGCAAGACAGCCGACGGCCGCGAATTTCTCGCGGTCTATGCCGGCGAGGACGTCAGCCTCGACACCGGCGCTCCAGTGAAGGAGGCAGCTTCGGCAACTCCCGGCGCGGACAAAGGCCGCGTCCTTTACTACCGCAACCCCATGGGGCTGCCGGACACGTCGCCCACCCCGAAGAAGGATTCGATGGGGATGGACTACATCCCTGTCTATGAGAGCGAGGGGGCGGGCGGCTCGTCGATCAAGGTCGCCGTGGGTAGGCTCCAGCAGACGGGCGTGCGCACCGCGACAGCGGTCGACAAGGCCATTGTCGCCAGCGTGCGCGTGCCGGGGACCATCCAGCTCGACGAGCGGCGCGTTACCGTTGTCAGCACGCGTGCGGACGCCTTCGTCAACAAGGTCGCCGAGGTCACGACCGGCGATCGGGTCACCAAGGGGCAGGCGCTGCTCCAGCTCTATGCGCCCGAAATCGCGGCGGCTGGTGCGCAGTTCCTCAACGATCTCGGCGCCGCCACGCACAACAGCACTTTGGGCGGTGCGCGCCAGCGGCTTGAAAATCTCGGCGTTCCGCCCGATGCGATCGCCGAAATCGAGCAGACGCGAAAAGTACCGCTCTCCATCACCTGGCGGGCTTCGCGCGACGGTATCGTGCTTCAACGAAACGCCGTCGAGGGCATGAAGGCAGCGTCGGGCGACGTGCTGTTCCGCATCGCGGACATTTCGACGATCTGGATTGTCGCCGATGTTCCCGAATATCAGCTCGGCGCCGTCAAGGTCGGGGCCGCGGCCACGGTGCGGCTGCGCAGCCTGCCTGGCCGGACATTCGGCGGCCGCGTCACCTTGATCTATCCGCAGGTCGCGACAGCGACCCGCACGACCAAGGTGCGGATCGAGCTCGCCAATCCCGATGGCGTGCTGTTGCCGGACATGTATGCCGATGTCGAGATCGCCAGCGGTTCCGACGACCGCGTCGTTGCCGTTCCCGACAGCGCCGTGATCAGCACGGGAACCCGGCAGGTCGTCATCGTCGACAAGGGCGAGGGGCGCTTCGAACCGCGCGCGGTGGAGGTTGGCCGGCAAGGCGGCGGCTTCACCGAAATCCGCGCCGGCGTTGCATCCGGCGACAAGGTGGTGGTTGCCGCGAATTTCCTGATCGACGCCGAAAGCAATCTGAAAGCCGCGTTGAGTGGCATGACCGGCGAGGAGGTCAAGCCATGATCGCCAAGCTTATCGCATGGTCGGCCCGCAATCTCGTCCTGATCTTCGTCGGCACCCTGTTTGCGGTCGCCGCCGGGTTCTATGCGCTGAAGACGCTGCCTCTCGACGCTATTCCCGATCTCTCCGATGTTCAGGTCATCGTCTATACGGACTACGCCGGCCAGGCACCGCAGGTCGTCGAGGATCAGGTCACCTATCCGCTCACCACGGCCATGCTCACCGTTCCGAAGTCCAAGGTGGTGCGCGGCTTTTCCTTCTTCGGCGTCTCCTTCGTCTATGTGATCTTCGAGGACGGCACCGATCCCTATTGGGCGCGCAGCCGGGTGCTTGAATATCTGAATGCCGCTGCCCAGCGTTTGCCCCCGGGTGTCACGCCCAGCCTGGGGCCGGATGCCACCGGGGTCGGCTGGGTCTATCAATACGCCGTCGTCGCCAAGGAAATGACGCTCGCCGAACTGCGCGCGCTGCAGGATTGGAGCGTGCGTTATGTCGCTTCGAAGGCTGAAGGCGTTGCCGAGGTCGCCAGTGTCGGTGGTTTCGTCAAGCAGTACAACATTGTCGTCGATCCGCTGCGGTTGCGCGCCCAGGGGCTCTCGCTGGCGGCGGTGCGCGATGCCGTTCGCGCCAGCAATCGTGACGTCGGCGGACGCACGCTCGAACTTTCCGAATTCGAGTTCATGGTGCGCGGGCGCGGCTACATAAAGTCGCCGGCCGATATCGAGGATATCGTCCTGAAGACCGATCAGGGCGTGCCGCTGCGCTTGCGCGACGTCGCCCGCGTCGAGATCGGCCCGGACGAACGGCGCGGCATTACCGAACTGAATGGGGAAGGGGAGGTCGCCTCCGGCATCGTCATGCAGCGCTTCGGCGCCAATGCGCTGAACGTCATCGAGAACGTCAAGCAGCGCCTCGCCGATGCGGCATCAAGCCTGCCCAAGGGCGTCGAGATCATCCCCGTCTATGATCGCTCGCACCTTATCGAGGCAGCGATCGAGACGCTGAAGGGGACGCTGATCGAGGAAAGCATCATCGTTGCGCTGGTCTGCGTGGTCTTCCTGCTTCACCTGAGAAGCGCGCTCGTGGCCATCCTGATGCTTCCGGTCGGCATCCTCATCGCCTTCGCCGGCATGAAGGCCATTGGGCTTGGCTCCAACATCATGAGCCTCGGCGGTATAGCCATCGCCGTGGGCGCCATGATCGATGCCGCCATCGTCATGATCGAGAATGCCCACAAGCATCTGGAGCGGGCCGAACCTGGCAAGCCGCGCGTGCAGGTCCTGATCGATGCCGCAAGCGAGGTCGGGCCGGCACTGTTCTTCAGTCTGCTCATCATCACCGTCTCCTTCCTGCCGATCTTCACGCTGGAATCGCAGGAAGGCCGGCTCTTCGGTCCGCTCGCCTTCACCAAGACGTTTGCCATGGCTGCGGCAGCGCTGCTGTCGGTCACGCTGGTGCCGGCCTTGATGGTGGTTTTCGTGCGCGGCCGCATCATTCCCGAGCACAGGAACCCCATCAACCGCCTGCTGATCTGGCTTTACCGGCCGGTGATCCGTCTTGTCCTGCGCGCGAAATTGCCGACCATCCTGCTCGCCCTGTTGGTGCTCGCCGTCTCGGTTTGGCCGGCGCGCCAGCTCGGTTCCGAATTCATGCCGAGCCTTGATGAAGGCACGCTGATGTACATGCCGACGACGCTGCCCGGTCTGTCGGTGACCAAGGCGGCCGAGCTCCTGCAGATGCAGAACCGCATCATCAAATCCTTCCCGGAGGTGGACACGGTCTACGGCAAGGCCGGGCGGGCTGCGACCGCGACCGACCCGGCGCCGACGGAGATGTTCGAGACCATCATCAATCTCAAACCCAAGGATCAGTGGCGCGCCGGTGTGACGATCGACAGCCTGAAAGCCGAGATGGACGCTGCGTTGCAGTTCCCCGGCGTGTCCAACGCCTGGACCATGCCGATCCGCGCCCGTATCGACATGCTTTCCACGGGCATCCGCACGCCGGTCGGCGTCAAGGTGTTCGGTCCCGATCTTGCCGGGATGGAAAAGGTTGCGCGCGAGATCGAACGCGTCCTGAAAGCTGTTGCGGGCACGTCGAGCGCCTATGCCGAGCGCGTCGTCGGCGGTTATTATCTCGACATCGTCCCGGACCGGCAGGTGCTCGGCCGTTACGGGCTGTCGGTCGGCGACGTGCAGGATGTGATCGCGACGGCGCTCGGTGGCGAAACCGTGACCACCACGGTGGAAGGTCGCGAGCGCTACGGTGTCAACATCCGCTATCCGCGGGACATGAGGTCGAACCCGGTCGCGATCGAGACCGACGTGCAGGTGCCGCTGCCGGGTGGTGGCGCCGTGCCGCTTGGTGAGGTGGCGAAGGTGGAGCTCAAGCGCGGAGCCACGTCGATCCGCACCGAGAACGGCCAGCTCGCCACCTACATCTTCGTCGACATCATCGGACGAGACCTTGGCGGCTATGTCGCCGATGCGCAGAAGGCGGTCGCGGCCGAGGTGCGGCTGCCACCCGGCTACAGCATCGGCTGGAGCGGTCAGTTCGAATATCTGGAGCGCGCCGAGGCACGCATGAAGATCGTCGTTCCGGTAACGCTGCTGATCATCTTCCTGCTGCTCTACATCAACTTCCAGGCGTTGACGGAGACGCTGATCGTCATGGCCTCGTTGCCATTCGCGCTCGTCGGCGGGGTCTGGCTGATGTGGTGGCTGGGCTTCAACATGTCGGTGGCGGTCGCCGTCGGCTTCATCGCGCTTGCCGGTGTCGCCGCCGAGACCGGCGTGGTCATGCTCATTTATCTGGAACAGGCCGTGACCGAGCTGAAGCAGGAATGCGCCGAGGAAAAGCGGCCGTTCACACGCGCCGATCTTCACCAGGCAATCATGCTGGGTGCGGTGGAGCGCGTGAGGCCCAAGATCATGACGGTCGTCGCCATCATGGCCGGGCTGGTTCCCATCCTGTGGAGCACGGGGACGGGTTCCGAGGTGATGCAGCGCATCGCCGTGCCGATGATCGGCGGCATGATATCGTCAACCGTCCTGACGCTGATCGTCATTCCCGCCATCTACGGTTTGGTGAAAGCTCGATTGATTGGGGCCGAAGCATCGATTGACCGGAAAGGAGAGCCGACAGCGGGAAGGGAACCAGTTGGATCATAGGTTTGGCATTCAACAAGCCGTTGTTGACCGAAATCGTCAGAGGTAGCCCGGTTTCCAACTAACACGGGGCTGTATGGGGCGGCCGAGATCTCGGGCGCAAAGCCAGTTTGCGCCTTGCACTGGGTCGTAGGCCATGCGCTCTATCAATGCCAACAACGTGCCTTCGATAGACCCGGAAAATCGACAGGCGATCGCATCTGCCTTCCGACAAACTCCGCAACGGCCTGCCTGAGTTCAGCAGGCCGTTGCCCGCCTCATCGTTCAGCAAGTGACTGTGAAGGATAAGGAAGTCCGGCTCCGGGACACCAAAGCCGTGTTGGTGCGCCGCTTTAAACGACCTAAACGATAGGTCGCTGAAGGTTTCATCTTGTGAGGAAATTGGTACGCCCAAGGGGAATCGAACCCCTGTTACCGCCGTGAAAGGGCGGTGTCCTAACCGCTAGACGATGGGCGCAGCCAAGGCGGCTTATAGTGGCGATGCGGGCGGCGGGCAACCCGTCAAAACCGGCTTTCTGCATTTTTTTGATGCTTTGCGGAGAAAGCCTCGCCTGCCGAGCCTAAACCCCGGTGTTTGCAGGGTAATCCGTCCCCAATGGATGCCGCAAACGAGCTTTTGGGCCCATGAAACCCGTGCAGGCGGCATGCTCGGGCGAAAATCGTGGCTGGCAAGGCCCGGAGATTCGGCTGCTAGGGCGGGGCAAGGCCACGCGCTTTTGCCTGCGTGGGCGCCGGTTACCCTAGCCGGCAGGTGTCCGGTTGCGATCGGCGACCGAGGTTTGCGAATCGCGCTGCGTTCCTCGGCCCGTTCGAATGGGCGTATGCCGCCAAGATCGGAATCGATTTCGAGAAAGGGTCATGCGCCAGGGCAAAGTGCTGGAGTGTGCCTTGCCGCGTCCGAAGGGGCGCGCTGAACTCTCATGCCTGTCGGTTGTGTCTTATATCCGGCTCAGCCGCGGCGGCGGCAGCGCCAGTTCCAGTCGCGCTCGGGGCCGACGTCAACATGCACCGAATCGGTGTGGCAATAGGTGCCGACGCCGCCGCGGCCGGGCAGCGAGCGCACATAGGTCGCCAAATCCCATTTGGTGACACCGGGAACCTGGATGTCGGCGGCGGCGCAATACATGTGCAGCGAGTTCTTGGCGCCGCGTGCCTGCCGGTTGCGGTCCTCATTGCGATAGCCGGAGGTGACCACCATCTTGCGGCCGTAATGGCCCTCGATCTGCTTCAAAACGCGCACCAGCGAGGGCTTGAGGCAAGCGACATCGACGCTCTCGGTCTGCTTCAAGAGGCCGTTGGGTGCCAGCCGGGCCATGCCGGCGGCCGAAGCCACCTGATAGGCGCCGCTATCGTTTTCGTTCAGGTCGACGTCGCTCTCGTCATAGGTGCCGGAGCGGCGGGTGATCTCGAACAGAGCGGTCTTGCGCACGCCGGGCAGGCCGTTGAAGGCGGAGGCGCCGTCGACGGAGGCGAGCATCGCCTGCTTCTGTCCGGCAGTGGCCGAGGCCAGCGTGATGATCGGCTTGGCCGACTTCTGCTCGGGGATGAGCGCCTGCGCCGGCTGCGCGGCCGGCGTCACGGGCTGCGCCTTGGCGGCTGCCGGTGCGGCCTTGGCCGGCGACGAGCCGAACAGCGAGGCGAGGAAGCCCTTCTTCTCGGACTTGGCCGGCGCTGCCGGCATTTCACCGGCGGTGACGTAGACCGGATGGTTCATCTCAGGCGTCTGGCCTTGGGCGGCCTGCGCCGTCTGGCTTGCCGGTTTCTGGGCCAGCACGGCGGCGCTGCCGGCGGCCACCTTGGCGGCGGCATCGGCGGTCTGCTCTTCGGTCTGCGCGGGCGCGACGAGCTGCTGCGGCGTGTTGCCGGCGATTGTCTGCGCGTCGGCGGGAACCGTCAGCGGGAAGGGGTGGGTGCCAGGCTTGGCGGTGGGCAGATAAGCGACCTGGTCGGGCAGCATGGTGTCGCCGGTCGATGCCATCAGCGGCTGCGGGGCCGTTTGCTGGCCCGCCGCGACCTGCGGGCCCGTGGCGGCAAGAGCGGGGCCGGCGGCGGTCTCGACGGTTGCAGCCCCTGGCGCGGTCGTGGGGCCGGCATGGGCGGTGTTGTTGTAGGCAGGGGAGGCGACGTTGAGCACCGGTTCGCCAGTGGAGGTGCACGAGGCCAGCAGCAGCGAGCACAATGCCGCCGCAATAGCGCGGCGTTCTCCCTTCGCGAGGCGCGGCTTGTCTGTGCTCAAATCCGAATTCCCCCTCGCTAACCGATCCGAACCGTCATTTTACCGACGCGCGGGGCGTCGCCGAATGATCGAGTTTCCGCGATCGGAAACGAGACCTGTGACAAATCCGCAAGCGTTTTTATGAAATCGTGCTGGCCTGCGTGATTTGCGTCAACTTTGTGATTGACGTGCTCATTTCGCCCGCTTTGACGCGCGGGTCAACTCACCACACATTACAGATTGTTACACTCGGACTTTGACATAGCTGCCGGGCGCGTCGCCCAGCGGTTCCAAGGTCTTGCCGGGGATGCGGGCGGGCACCCTGTCGTCGGTCATCGCCTCGATCCAGCGCTGCCAGTGGGGCCACCAGGAGCCCGGGTTCTCGGTGGCGGCGGCCAGCCAGTCCTCGAATCGCCCAACCGGCTTGTCGCCGGTCCAATGCTGGTATTTCTTCAGCGCCGGCGGGTTGACGACGCCGGCGATATGGCCGGAGCCGGCCATCACATACTCGACCGGGCCGCCGAAATACTGGCAGCCGAGGAAGACCGAGCGGGCCGGCGCGATGTGGTCTTCCTTGGAGGCGAGGTTGTAGACCGGAATTGTGATGTCTGAGAGCGAGACGGTGCGCCCGGCAAGCTCCATGCGGCCCTGCGAGAGATTGTTCTCCAGATAGCAGTTGCGCAGGTAGAAGGAGTGGTTGGCCGCCGCCATGCGGGTCGAATCGGCGTTCCAGTACAACAGGTCGAAGGGCAGGGGCTCCTTGCCGCGCATGTAGTTGTTGACCACATAGGGCCAGATCAGGTCGCCCGAGCGCAGCATGTTGAAGGCGGTCGCCATCTTGGTGCCGTCGAGGAAACCCTTGCCGCGCATCGCCTGTTCCAGCGCGGCCACCTGCTCCTCGTCGACGAACACTTTGAGGTCGCCGGCATAGGTGAAGTCGACCTGGGTGGTGAAGAAGGTGACCGAGCGGATGCGGTCGTCGCCTTCCTGGGCAAGCAGCGCAAGTGCCGCCGCCAACAGCGTGCCGCCGACGCAATAGCCGATGGCGTTGACCTCCCTCTCGCCGGTCGTCTTCTCGACGATGTCGAGGCCATATTGCAGGCCTTCGCGGATATAGGCCTCCCAGTTCTTGGTGCCGTGGCGCTCGTCGGGGTTGATCCACGAGATGACGAAGACGGTGTGGCCCTGCTCGACCGCCCAGCGGATGAAGGATTTTTCCGGGTTGAGGTCGAGGATGTAGAATTTGTTGATCCATGGCGGGCAGATCAGCAGCGGCCGCTTCAGCACCGTCTCGGTCGAGGGGCTGTACTGGATGATCTCGGCGACGTCGGAACGGCCGACCACCTTGCCCGGCGTCACCGCGATGTTGCGGCCGATCTCGAACTGCGAATAGTCGGCCTGGCGCAGCTTCAGGTCGCCCTTGCCGGCGGCGATGTCCTCGGCGAACATCCTCATGCCGCGCACCAGGTTCTCGCCATGCGAGGACACCGTCTCGCGGAACAGCTCCGGATTGGTCAGGATGAAGTTGGAAGGCGAGATGGCGTTGGACACCTGCTTCACATAGAAGCCGGCCTTGTGGCGGGTGTGTTCGTCCAGCCCCTCGGCGTGCTCGACCAGGTCGTTCGCCCAGCGCGATGTCACCAGATAGGCCTGTTTCAGGAAGTCGAAGAAGGCGTTCTTGCCCCATTCGGGGTCCTGGAAGCGCTTGTCGCCGCGCTCGGGCTTGACGCCAGCAGCCTCGTCCTCGACGCCGCCGACGCGCTGAATGGCGTTGGCCCAGACGCTCATGTAACCCGCGAACAGCCGGGTCTGCGCTTCCAGCGCGCGTTTCGGGTCGGCCAGCCAATATTCGGTGAGCTTGGAGAAGGTCTTGACCATGTCGGCCATCGGCTCGGCAACGCTGTCGCGCACCTCGCCCTTTTCGCGCGGCTCGGCCCAGGCGGAAGCCGCCTTGCCGGCCTGCTCGATCATGCGGGCCATGTTGAGCGCGAAGCGCTCGGGGTCCTTTACCAGATACTGCTCGACGGAAGCGCCATCACCAGTGTCCGTCTTGCCTGCATCGGGTCTGTCGGCCATGACTTAAGCAGCTCCTCCCGAAAGCGTTTTCTTGACATAGTATCATGCAAGGTCGAATAGGAGCCAATAGGCAATAGGGTCGGAATCTATCAAATGGATGACCTTGGCCGGCCATTGCGGGAAGGTGAAATGACGGATCGTGTTGGTCAGGTTCTTGGCGCCGCCGGTCGGCTGGCGCTCGCGGCCGCTATTTTCGGCAGCCTTGCCGTTGCCGGCTGCTCCAGCACGCGCAACCAGAATGCCGTGGCGCTGTCGGACGGCCCGGTGACCGGGCCGAAGGACACCGGTTCCTTCCCCAACCTCAACCTCAGGCCGCAGAACGCGGCGACCCAGTTCACCGAGGACGAGAAGAACGCCAAGCTGGCGCAGCTCACCGCCGCCAAGTCGACGGCGCAGGCGAACCCCGGCGACACGACCGCGGCAGCGGACGCGGCACAGCTCGATTCGCTGAAGGCCAATCACGCCAAGGATGCGCTGAAGCAGATCGGCGCCAAGTGCGACCCCGCCCTCGACCCGAATTGCAAATGAGTATATAGGGCGCCGCCAAGCGCGCCCCTCGATCGCTGGAACTGACATGGAAGAATTTCACAAGGTCCGCCGTCTTCCGCCCTACGTCTTCGAGCAGGTGAATCGCCTGAAGGCCAGCGCGCGCTCCCGTGGCGCCGACATCATCGATCTCGGCATGGGCAATCCCGACCTTCCCACCCCGAAGGCCATCGTCGACAAGCTGTGCGAAGTGGTGCGCGATCCGCGCACGCATCGCTATTCCTCCTCGCGCGGCATTCCGGGCCTGCGCCGCGCCCAGGCCAGTTATTATGCCCGCCGTTTCGGCGTGAAGCTCAATCCCGATACCCAGGTTGTCGCCACGCTCGGTTCCAAGGAAGGCTTCGCCAACATGGCGCAGGCCATCACCGCACCGGGCGACGTGGTCCTGTGCCCCGATCCGACCTATCCGATCCACGCCTTCGGCTTCATCATGTCGGGCGGCGTCATCCGTTCGCTGCAGGCCAAGCCCGATGACAGCTTCATTCCGGCGCTGGAGCGCGGCGTGCGCCATTCGATCCCGAAGCCGCTGGCGCTGATCCTCAACTATCCGTCCAACCCGACGGCCTATGTCGCGACGCTCGACTTCTACAAGGATGTCGTCGCCTTCGCGAAGAAGAACGACATCATCATCCTGTCGGATCTCGCCTATTCGGAGATCTATTTCGACGGCAATCCGCCGCCCTCGGTGCTGCAGGTGCCGGGCGCCATCGACTGCACGGTCGAGTTCACCTCGATGTCGAAGACCTTCTCCATGCCCGGCTGGCGCATGGGTTTTGCCGTCGGCAACGAGCGCCTGATTGCCGCGCTGACCCGGGTGAAGTCCTATCTCGACTACGGTGCCTTCACGCCGATCCAGGTGGCGGCGACCGCCGCGCTCAACGGTGACGGAACCGACATCGAGGAAGTGCGCGACGTTTATCACAAGCGCCGCGACGTGATGGTCGACGCTTTCGGCCGCGCCGGCTGGGACATTCCGGCACCGGCGGCGACGATGTTCGCCTGGGCGCCGATCCCCGAGCCGTTCAAGCATCTCGGCTCGCTGGAGTTCTCCAAGCTGCTGATCGAGCACGCCGACGTGGCGGTGGCGCCGGGCATCGGCTTTGGCGAGCACGGCGACGACTATGTGCGCCTGGCGCTGGTCGAGAACGAGCATCGCATCCGGCAAGCGGCCCGCAACATCAAGAAGTTCCTGGCGACCGTCGCCAAGCAGCCCAACAATGTGGTGCCGCTGGCGGCGCATCGCTGAGCTGCCTGCCGCCAATCATCCTGAAAGATCGAGAAAGAGGGGCCGTCCATCATGGCTGAATCCTTGCGTGTTGGAATTGCCGGCCTCGGCACCGTCGGCGCGTCTGTGGTGCGCGTGCTCACCGAAAAGGCGGCCGAGCTCACCCGCCAGTGCGGCCGTACCATCACCGTCACCGCCGTCTCGGCGCGCGACCGCAAGAAGGACCGCGGCGTCGACCTTTCCACCGTCTCGTGGTTCGAAAATCCGGTCGATCTCGCCCGCTCGAATGAGATCGACGTCTTTATCGAATTGATCGGCGGCGACGAGGGCGCCGCGCGTGAGAGCGTCAAGGCCGCGCTCGAGGCCGGCCGCCATGTGGTCACCGCCAACAAGGCTCTGCTCGCCAAGCATGGCGTGGCGCTGGCCGAGATCGCCGAGAAGAAGGGCGTGCTGCTCAACTACGAGGCGGCGGTGGCCGGCGGCATCCCGGTCATCAAGACCATGCGCGAGGCGATGGCCGGCAATTCGGTCACCAGGGTGTTCGGCATCCTCAACGGCACCTGCAACTACATCCTGACCCGCATGGAAGCCGAGGGCCTGACCTTCGAGGAATGCCTGAAGGACGCCCAGCGTCTGGGTTATGCCGAAGCCGACCCGACCTTCGACATCGAGGGCAACGACACCGCCCACAAGCTGGCGATCCTGACCAGCTTGGCCTTCGGCAACAAGATCGCGGCCGACGACATCTATCTGGAGGGCATCTCCAACATCAGCCAGGCCGACATCCGCGCCGCCGCCGAACTCGGCTACCGCATCAAGCTCTTGGGCGTGGCCCAGCGCACCGAAAGCGGCATCGAGCAGCGCGTGCACCCGACCATGGTGCCGACCGCCTCGGTGATCGCGCAGGTGCACGGCGTCACCAATGCGGTGGCGATCGAGACCGACATTCTGGGCGAATTGCTGCTTTCCGGCCCCGGCGCCGGCGGCAATGCCACGGCGTCCGCGGTGGTCGGCGACCTTGCCGACATCGCCAAGAGCCGCCCGGGCTTCCAGCACGGACCGGTGTTCGGCCGCCCGGCCAAGGAGCTCAAGACCTACAAGAAGGCGCAGATGCGCAGCCACGCCGGCGGCTATTTCATCCGCCTCACCGTGCACGACCGCGTCGGCGTCTTCGCGGCGGTGGCCAAGCGCATGGCCGACAACGACATTTCGCTGGAATCGATCGTGCAGCACGCGGTCGGGCCGGAAGCGGCCGAGAAGAAGACCGTCATCCTCGTCACCCATGAAACCACGGAAGCGGCGGTGCGTAAGGCGGTCGAGGGCATCACCAAGGACGGCCACCTCACCGACAAGCCGCAGGTCATCCGCATCGAACGGGCTGGCTGATCCCGGAGCCACCTGATTTCGGGCAGCCGGCCGAGATTTCCGTCATTCCCGACACTCTCCGGTCGCTTCGCTCCCTCACGAGGTCGGGAATGACGGCGCGACAGGTTGCGGCTGCCTAATATGCTCCGCGCTTGAATAGTGTGAGTTGTGAGTGACTAGCCACACGGGCGTAGTCGCCAGCTCATATCCAGCGGCGTACGCGCTTAGAGTAGTCGTGATACTTCTTGCCGAATTTGCCGGCGAGCGTCTTTTCCTCGCGTTCGATCACAGCTTTCTGGGTGACGAAGCCGGCGATGAAGGCGAGCGGTATCAGCCAGGGATTGCCGGTAATCAGGGCGATGCCGATGGTGAGTGTGGCCAGCGACAGATAGATCGGGTTGCGGCTGATGCCGAACGGACCGCCGGTCAACAGCTGGGTGGGCATGGCGACCGGGTTCAGCGGGGTCTTGGCCCGAAACATCATGCGGATGGCGGTGAACCACAAAGCCACCGCGCCGAGCGCCGCCAGCCAGCCGAAGCCGAACAGGATGTCGCCCAGAACGTCGCCGAACCAGGGCAGCGGGTAGACGATGTCCAGCCCGATGCCGACAATCAGCGCGACCAGGAAGATGACCGGCGGCAGCGGAAACGGCAGGCGTGCGGCGGTGTCGGTCATTGCGGCTCTCCCGTACTCATAGCGTCATCGGTCTGGGCGGTGCAGGTGCTGGCCAGGTCGCCGATGCGGGCTCTGGTCGAGGCCGACGGGTCGCCCTTCATGATGCCGGCCAGCAAGCCGTCCTTCTCGACCGCGGTCAGCATGCAGCCACAATAGCGCACGCAGAAGGCGGCGTCGCGGCTTTCGAGACAGGAGGCCTGGCAGGCTTTGGGGAAGCCGATCTTCGGGTCCTGCGCCGGTGCCGGCCAGATTTGTGCGAACAGCCACACTGAGGCGATCAGAACCGGCTGGTGGAGGAGGTAGAAGGCGAGGCTATGCCGGCCGATGAAGGAGAGCGGGTTCAGCGCCTGGCCGGTGGAGACGCGCGCCAGCCGCTCGAACAGGCCGGCGGCCTTGGCAAGCTTGGCTATGCCGATACCGGCCAGCACCGCGCCGAACCAGGGAAACAGCGGCACATAGTCGTTCGAGCGCGGATCGGCCGTGGACAGCCCGACCCACAACAGCGCCGGATGGTCGAAGACGGGCGAGCGCAGATAGAAGGGGGCGGCGATCGCCAGCGCCGCCGCCGCCAGCGTCACCAGCGCCGGCAGGCGCAGGAAGAGAAGGCCGAGCAGGCTGGCGAGCGCGATCTGATGCAGGATGCCGAAGAAGATGAAGCTTCCCGGCGTGGCGAAATAGGTCACCAGCGTGATCGCGGCCGCCGCCGCCGCCACCATGGCCAGCCGCTTCCAGAAACCCGGCCAGCGGATGCGCTGGCCATGCGCGAGAAGCAGCGATACGCCGACCAGGAACAGGAAGGTCGAGGCGATGCAGCGCGCATAGATCTTCCACGGGCCGTGCGCGGTCAGCCCAAGGCTCGCATAGCCGAAGAATTCGAGATCCCAGGTGAAGTGGTAGCTGGCCATCGCCAGCAAGGCCACGCCGCGCAGGACGTCGATCAGCGGAATGCGACGGGAGGGGGAGGTCGAGGTTTCGAGGCTCATGCGGCGGGATTCTGAAATTGCGACTGGGCCATGCCTAGCATGGATGCGGGTGAAACAAGAATGGCGAGGCGAGGGCTTTCCCTTCTCCTCCTCGCGGGAGAAGGTGGCTCGGCGCAGCGCCGAGACGGGTGAGTGGGCTGCAAGGAACGAGGCGGTGCAAGACCTCATTGTGCCAAATCGCGCAAACCCGTTGGCCGGCTTCGCAATCGGGCACGAGTGCGTCGGTTTCCTGCTACTGGCCTGAGCGTCGCCGACGCAGATTTCCTTCACGAGTCGCGAATTCGAGAATTCATGTCCACGCATGTCCGCCATCCCATCTGGCTACCGGCCGTACCGCCGGCGGATGCGCGCACCTTCGCTTCGCTCTATTCGATCGAATCCTGCGCCCGGGCGACGATCGCCTCGGTCATTCCCATCCAGGCCTACGAGATCCTGAAGAACGAGCAGACGGTGTCGATCCTCTACACCATCGTCTCGTTGCTCGGCCTGTCGGCGACGCTGTTCATGCCGATGCTGATCCACCGCTTCGCGCGCCGCTGGGTCTACACCGCCGGCGCGCTTTTGCTCGCCATCGGCTCGCTGTTTTTCGTCACCCATTCCTTGCCGGGGCAGATCTTCGGCATGCTGTGCCGGGTGATGGGGGCGAGCGCGCTGTCGATCACGCTCAACCTCTACATCATGGATCATATCCGCAAGGCGGACCTGATGCAGGCCGAGTCGCTGCGCATGGCGTGGTCGATGATCGCCTGGACCACCGGTCCGACGCTCGGCATTTTCCTCTACACGCATTACGGCATCTATGCCGCGCATGGCGCGGTCGCGGTGTTCGCGCTCTGCCTGCTGGCGCTGTTCTGGTACTACCGGCTGGGCGACAACCCGATGATCGTGCCGGGCAAGAGCCGACCCATCAATCCGCTCGCCAATATCGGCCGCTTCGTGCGCCAGCCCCGGCTGAGGCTCGCCTGGCTGATCGCCTTCGGCCGCTCCTGCTACTGGACCACCTTCTTCGTCTACGGTCCCTTGTTCATGGTCATCACCGGCCAGGGCAAGCTGGCTGGCGGTCTGCTGGTTTCGGCCGGCAACGCGATGCTGTTCCTGGCGATCTTCTGGGGCAGGGCGGGCAAACGCTACGGCGCCCGCAACGTGATGACGCTCGCCTTTGCCGGGATGGCGATATCGCTTTGGCTGGCCGGCGCCATCGGCGAACTCGTGCCGCTCGCCACTGCCGGCCTGTTGCTGGTCGGCGCCCTGTTCACCATCGCATTGGATGCCATCGGTTCCACCGCCTTCATGCGCTCGGTGCGCACCTATGAGCGTCCGCAGATGGCGGCCGTCTACCGCACCTATCTCGACTTTTCGGAGCTGACGCCGCCGCTGGTCTATTCCGTGGTGCTGGCCTTTTTCGGGCTGGGCTCGGTCTTCGCCACGCTTGGCTGCCTCGCCGCCGTCTGCGGCCTTGTCACCTGGCGCTACCTGCCGAAGTCGATGTAGCGAGCGCCTTTCCTTCTCCCGCAAGGGGAGAAGGGATGGCGCCCGGTCCGCACGATGACGCTTCTGCATCCACCGATGGCGGAATTTGGTTTGCCGGGCGGCGCAATTCTCCCTATAGTCCACGATGTCGTCGGTCCCTTCGGGACCAAGAGGGAATACGGTGGGGAGGGAAGAAAATGTCCGTCCGAAACCGTGGCTGCCCCCGCAACTGTGAGCGGTAGTCCTCTCCAATGCCACTGAGGTTCGCCTCGGGAAGGTGGAGAAGGGCGCAGATCCGCAAGCCAGGAGACCTGCCGGCGACAGCAATGATGGCAATGCCCTCGGGTGGAGGGCGAAAGGACAGACCATGAATACCGCAACCATTTCCCTCGGCGCCTCGACCTCCTCGCAGTCGCGCTTCCTGCAACTGGCGCTGGCCGGCCTGCTCGGCATTTTCATCGTCGGCTTCACTGGCTTCTCGCATATCGAGGCCGTGCACAACGCCGCCCACGATGCACGCCACTCGATGGCGTTCCCCTGCCACTAACCAGGGGGAACCCACCATGTCTGTTTTTCGCAACGTCGTGTTCGTCGCGGCGATCGCTGGGCTATTGGCCGGCATCGTGCTCGCCTGCCTGCAGGCCTATGCCACCGTTCCGCTGATCCTGAAGGCCGAGGTCTATGAACAGGCCGGCGGCGGTCACGAGCATCCGGCGCCGGCTGCTCCCGCGGCTGATGCCGGCGCGGCCACCACCGCCATGAGCACGCCGGCCCCGGCCGCCGCCGCTCCGGCCGAAGAGGAAGGCTGGGCGCCCGCCGATGGCGCCGAGCGCTTCTCCTTCAACGTGGTCTCCAATATCGTCACCGGCATCGGCTTCGCGCTGATCCTTGTCGCCTTCTCGGAATTCGCCGGCGGCATCGGCAACTGGCGCCAGGGCGTGTTCTGGGGTCTGGCCGGCTTTGCCGTCTTCACGCTGGCGCCGGGCCTCGGCCTGCCGCCGGAACTGCCGGCCATGCCCGCCGCCGACCTTCTGCCCCGGCAGATCTGGTGGGTGGCAACGGTGGTGGCAACGGCGATCGGCCTGGCGCTGATCGCCTTCCGCCGCTCGCTGCCGCTGACGATCCTGGCGGTCGCGCTGATCGTCGCGCCGCACATCGTCGGCGCGCCGCAGCCGGCAAGCTACGACACGCCGATCCCGGAAGGCCTGCACCACCAGTTCGTGGTGGCGGTCACCATCACCAATCTGGTGTTCTGGCTGGTGCTCGGCGCCGTCGTCGGCATCGTGCGCGGTCGCTTCACCGGGCAGGCGTCGAACCTTCGCGACAGCTTTGCCTGATCGGCAAAGCGTTTGCTTCATCATCGGCGGTGCGCGCTCGGGCAAGAGCGCGCATGCCGAAAAACTCATTACAGCGCTGCCGGCGCCGTGGACCTACATTGCCACCGCACAAGCCTATGACGAGGAGATGCGCGAGCGCATCGCCCATCACCGCGCCCGCCGTGGCGAAGGGTGGGAAACGCTCGATGCGCCGCTCGACCTTGTCGGCGCGCTCACGAGTTTGCCGTCGGGGCGGCCGGTGCTGGTCGATTGCCTGACGCTCTGGCTCACCAACCACATGCTGGCCGAACACGATGTCGAGGCCGAATGCGCGCGCCTTGTCGCCACGCTCGCCAAACCGCGCGGCCCATGGTTCGTGGTTTCCAACGAGGTGGGCCTGGGCATCGTGCCCGACAATGCGCTGGCCCGCCGTTTTCGCGACGCCGCCGGGCGTCTCAACCAGCAGGTCGCCTCGGTCGCCAGTGAAGTGGTGCTGACGGTTGCCGGCCTGCCGCTCAAGGTGAAATGACATGACCGGGATCGACGAGGCGGAAGCCGAGCGCCATCGCGCCAAGATGGCCAAGCGCAAGGCCGTGCAGGACGCCGAGGTGGCGGCAAAGACAATCGAAAAAGGCCTGCTGATCGTCAACACGGGGCCCGGCAAGGGCAAGACCACCGCCGCCTTCGGCCTGGCGCTGCGCATGCTGGGTTACGGCCGGCGCGTCGGCGTTGTGCAGTTCATCAAGGGCAAATGGCACACCGGCGAGCGCGAGGCCTTCGCGGCTTTCGGCGAGCGCGTCGTGTGGCATTCGATGGGCGAGGGTTTTACCTGGGAAACGCAGGACCTGAAGCGCGACGTCGCGGCGGCGCAAGCCGCCTGGGTCAAGGTCGAGGAACTGATGGTCGACCCGTCGATCAGCCTCTTGGTGCTGGACGAATTGAACATCGCGCTGCGCTACGATTATCTCGACCTCGACCGTGTCGTGGCGGCGCTGAAGGGCCGGCGCGAGGGGCTGCATGTCGTCGTCACCGGCCGCAACGCCAAGCCGTCGCTGGTCGAAGCCGCCGACCTCGTCACCGAAATGGGCGCCACCAAGCACCACTTTTCCGCCGGCGTGAAGGCGCAGCAGGGCATCGAGTTTTAGGCACCTTTACTTCCCTTCTCCCCCTGAGGGAGAAGGTGGATCGGCGCGTAGCGCCGAGACGGATGAGGGGTGTTGGAAGAAACGAGACGGCGCGAGAATAGAATTGCTTCGGCGCTATCCTGGTTTGGGTAAGTTGCGCTCCGGCCAACACCCCTCATCCGACCTCGCCTTCGGCTCGGCCACCTTCTCCCACAAGGGGAGAAGGAAGACCGCCGTCGCCTACCACAGCACCAGCGCCACCACCCCGAACAGCGCGATCAGCAGCATGTCGGCCGCCCAATAGAGCCGGAGCGCTTGGCGGATGTCAGCGCTGGTGACGGCGGTGCGGCCGCCTTCGCCCATATGGCGGCCTTCGACCAGCACGCCGCCATAGGAGCGTGGACCGGCGAGCGCCAGACCCAGCGCACCTGCCATCGCGGCTTCCGGCCAGCCGGCATTGGGCGAGCGGTGAAAGCGCGCGTCGCGCCACATGGCGCGCCAGGCCTCGGCCGAGTCGGCACCCCTGACGAAGAAGGCGGCAGCGACGATCAAAAGGCCGGTCAGGCGCGAGGCGGGCAAATTGATCAGATCGTCGAAGCGCGCCGCCGCCCAGCCAAAGGCCTCGTGGCGCTCGCTGCGGTGGCCGATCATGGAATCGGCGGTGTTGGCGGCCTTGTAGGCGACGCCGCCGGCCAGCCCGCCGATGCCCAGCCAGAAGGCGGGCGCGACGATGCCGTCGGAGAAATTCTCGGCCAGGCTTTCGATCGCCGCGCGGCCGACCGCCGCCTCGTCGAGTTTTTCAGGGTCGCGGCCGACGATCATGGAGACCGCCTTGCGGCCGGCCGCCAGCCCGCCCGAGTCCAGCGCGTCCGCCACCGCCTCGACATGGGCAGCCAGGCTCTTCTGCGACAGCAGCGAACTCGCCAGCAGCGCCACCGCGACAATGCCGAGCGGCAGCGCCAAAAGCGCCGTCTCGGCCAGGCGGGCGATGGTTGCCGGCACCATGACGATGACCAGCAGCGAAAAGACGCCGGCCATGCGACGCGCGGCGTCGCTGTCGGCGGCGCGGTTGAGCCCGCGGTCGAGACAGGATATCAGGGCGCCGATCCAGGTCACCGGATGGCCGACGGCACGGAACAGCCGGTCGGGATAGCCGAGCCGAGATTCGATCAGCAGCGACAGAAAGGCGGTCAGGGCGAACATGCGGCTTCCAGGCGAGGCGATTGCAGCGGTGGATCACGGCGGAAGCCTCGGCCGGGCGCGGGCGCTGTTTCCTGGCGCACCGGAACCGTTCGTCGATCTCTCGACCGGGATCAATCCGCACTCCTATCCGCTTTTCGAGCCGCCCGCCACCGCCTTCACCAGACTGCCGGAGGCGGCGAGGTCGGCCGAGCTGGCGACTGTCGCCGCCACCGCCTATGGCGCCCCGGCGCGGGCCAATGTGGTGGCAGCACCTGGCACCCAGATCCTGTTGCCGCGTGTCGCCTCGCTGGTGGCGCCCGGTCGCGCGCTGGTGTTGTCGCCGACCTATGCCGAACACGCGCGCGCCGCCGCCGTCGCCGGTCATAAGGTGGCCGAAGTGACAAATTTCGCGGCGCTTGCCGAGGCTGATCTGGCCATACTGGTCAATCCCAACAATCCCGACGGCCGCGTCGTCGCGCGCGACGATCTGCTGGCGCTCGCCGCCCGGATGAAAGCCAAAGGCGGGTTATTGGTGGTCGACGAAGCCTTCATGGATGTCGGCCCGCGCGAGGACAGCCTCGCCGGCGACATTGGGCGGGGCGGGCTGGTGGTACTGCGCTCCTTCGGCAAATTCTTCGGCCTCGCCGGCGTGCGGCTGGGCTTCGCGCTCGCCGACACGGCGACGGCCGCACTACTCGACAGCCAGCTTGGGCCATGGGCGGTGGCAGGCCCGACGCTGGAATACGGTATCGCGGCGCTCGGCGATATTGCCTGGCAGCAGGCGATGCGGCAGCGGCTGGCTGAGGATGCCGCGCGGCTCGATGCGCTGTTTGCCCACCATGGCGTTACGGTCGCCGGCGGCACGACGCTGTTCCGCTATCTCGATTTCGCCGGCGCGCCCGGCCTGTTCGAAGCGCTCGGCCGGCAAGGCATCCTTTTGCGCCATTTCGCGCAGCGCCCGCATGCGCTGCGGTCCGGCTTGCCCGGCAACGAGGACGAGTGGCGCCGCCTCGAAGCCGCCCTTGCCGGTTGGGCCGCGACGGGCGAAGCTCGCCAAAACAGGATCCGCGCATGATCATCGTCTGCCCGCTCTCCAAGGTCGAGGCCACCGTCAACCGCGCCGGCGCCGAGCGGCTGTTGTCGCTGCTTGCCGCCGGCACCGACATGTTGCGCCCCGCCGCGATCCGGCCGGAAAACCATCTGCATCTGGTCATGCACGACATCGCCGAGGCGCAGGAGGGCATGACGCTGCCCGGCGAGGAGCATGTGCGCGCGCTGCTTGCCTTCGCCGAGGGCTGGAACCGCGCGCGGCCGCTGGTGGTGAACTGTTATGCCGGCATCAGCCGCTCGACGGCTTCCGCCTATATCATCGCCGCGGCACTGGCGCCGAAGCGCGACGAGCTGGAACTGGCCAGGACGCTGCGCTTTCTCTCTCCCTCCGCGACGCCCAATCCGCGCCTCGTCGCCGTGGCCGACCACATTCTTGGCCGCGACGGCCGCATGGTCGCCGCCATCGCCTCGATCGGCCGCGGCGCCGATGCCTTCGAGGGCGTGCCGTTCGAGCTGGAGATTGAAGGGTAGGGTGCTGGCGCCTCTATCTCCCCCTTGCGGGGGAGAAAGCGATTTCAGCATCTTAGCGAGCACGCCCGTAGGGCGGCGCAGTCTAAGTGCTAGAAATCGCAAGAGAGGGGATATTCAGCCGCGACCGTCGGCGGCCTGCAAGATCGCCCCGCAGACCGCGTCGAGGTTCCTCTCCACCTCCTCGTTCCAGAAACGCAAGATGCCGAATCCCCGCGTCTCGAAATGTCGATCGCGGACTGTATCCCGCTGCAGTTCCGCGTGCTGACTGCCGTCAACCTCGATGATCAGCCTGGCCTCGAAACAGGCGAAGTCGAGAATGTAGCCATCGAGCGGCACCTGTCGCTTGAACTTCAGGCCGTTGAGTTGGCGGTTGCGCAGGGCCTGCCAAAGCATGTTCTCGGCCTTGGTCGCATCAGTGCGCATAGAGCGGGCAAAACCACGATGTAACGGTCTGACCGGTTGACGCATTGCCGGCAAATCCCCTCTCTTGCGATTTCTAGCACTTAGCTGCGCCGCCCTGCGGGCGTGCTCGCTAAGATGCTGAAATCGCTTTCTCCCCCGCAAGGGGGGAGATAAGGCGCCTCTTACTTCACCCACTCATCCAACCTCGCCTTGCGCACATCCTTCAGCAGCGTGATGAAGCCGTCGGCCTGGTGTTCGGCGGTCTGCCGGCCCTTGTCGGCGGTTGCCTTGGCGGCCTCGCCGACCACGCCATGCGGGTTGAGGTCCTGCGACATCCAGGCGAAGGCATGGGTGCCGGTGTGGCGCAGCAGCGAAAACGTCTTCTCGGCCTCGACCACCTTCGAGACGAAATTCTCGGCCTTGCCCATGTCGACCAGCTCGGGCCGGAAATGCAGCATCATGGAGGTCTCGTAGTCGCCGCCATGGATGCCCCAGCGGTCTTCCGCCTCGCTGTAGAGCCCGGCCGGGCGGCCGAAGCGCGACCAGCTCGTCTTCACCGCCAACATCCTTTCGCGCACCCGCAGCTCGCGCGTGACGATACCCATGATCTCTTCATTGCCGCCATGCGAGTTGACGATGACGAGCTTCCTCACCCCGGCGCGGGCGATGGAGAGGCCGAGCTCGGTCCAGGCGTCGATCAGCGTCGCCGGCGGCAAGGTCAGCGTGCCCGGCGCTTCGAGATGCTCGTTGGATTTGCCGACCGCCTGCACCGGCAGGATGCGGATGTCGAGATCGGCCGGCAGGCGCGCGATCACCGTCTCCAGCATGCCGTTCATGATCGAGGTGTCGGTCGACACCGGCAGATGCGGCCCATGCTGCTCGATCGCCGCCACCGGCAGCACCGCGATCGTCGTTTCCGGGTCGATCGAGGCATATTCGGTGGTCCTGTAGTCGCCCCACCACACGCGTCTTTTCGTCATAATGTCAGTCTCCGCATCGTTGCTGGGGTGGTGCATTTCCCTTCTCCCCTTGTGGGAGAAGGTGGATCGGCGCGTTGCGCCGAGACGGATGAGGGGTGCTGGAAGAAACGAGGCATTTCAATTCCATATCTCTCACCCCATTTCATCCTACCATGGCGTTCCGTCCAGCACCCCTCATCCGACCTCGCCAATGGCGGCTACGCCGCCCGGCTCGGCCACCTTCTCCCGCAAGGGGAGAAGGGGAAGGTTCCGTTTCTCACCCGGCCGCGATCACTTCCACCTCGACCTTGAATTCGGGCCTGGCGAAACCGGTGACGATCATCAGCGTCGAGGCCGGCGCCGGGTCCGAAAATGTCCGGTCGCGCACCGCCATATAGGGTTTCAGATAGGCGCGGTCGGTGACATAGGCATTGATGCGCACCACGTCGTTCAGGCCAAGGCCGGCCTCGGCCAGCACCGCGGCGATGTTCTTGAAGCAGAGTTCGGCCTGTTCCTCGACGCCTTCGGGAATTTGGTCGTCGGCGGTGATCGCCACCTGGCCCGCGCACAGGATGAGCCGCTTGCCGGCCGGCACTTCGACGCCGTGGCTGTAGCGCGCGAATGGCGGCTTGATCGTCTTCGGCATCAGATATCGGAACATGGCGGTCTCCTTTTGGGGACGCGTTGAGACCCGGGCGAGGTCGGCCGACCAGCTCTAATCTCGACGCATCCGAGGCGGCGAAACTAGAGCCGGGCGGGGGCTTGGTTCAAGCACTGCTTTTGCACTGCCGGCATTACTTTCAACACGAAGCGCTGATGGACAGCTGCCCGGAAAATGGGCACGATGGCGACAGGAGCTGCAGGTCACGGGTTCACGTCACGGGTCGAAGGCTGGCACCGTCGGCGCAATGCCGCCACCGGTTGGGTGGCATGTGTCTTGCGTGATCGATCGACGGTGTCTTTGTGCCCGTTGCGGGCGGATGGAAGGGGAAATCGATGACACGGGTATTGGCAGGAACAATGGTGGCCGCGGCGGCGCTGCTTGGCGGCTGGATGTCGACGGCGGCGGCGAACGAGAAGGTAATCTTCGCCACCAACTGGCTGGCCCAGGCCGAACATGGCGGCTACTACCAGGCTGTGGCCGACGGCTCCTATGCCGCCTGCGGGCTGGACGTCACCATCCAGCAAGGCGGGCCGCAAGGCAGCGGCCGGCCGCTGCTGTTGGCCGGCAAGGTCGATTTCTACATGGGTGGCAACATGCTGCAGGCCTTCGACGCGGTGCAGCAGGGCATTCCGCTGCGCGTCGTCGCCGCCTCCTTCCAGAAGGAGCCGCAGGTCATCATGGCGCATCCGGGCCAGGGCCTGGACAAGTGGGAGGACCTGCCGAAGGCCGACCAGTACATTATCGGCGACGAGGGGGCGACCTCCTTCTTCCTGTGGATGGTCTCCGAGTTCGGCTTCGATCCCGCCAAGCGCGCCGTCTACACCTTCAACCCGGCTGCCTTCATCGCCAACAAGAAGTCGGTCCAGCAGGGTTACGTCACCTCCGAGCCGCATGCGGTGGCCAAGGAGGGCGGCTTCCAGCCCAACCTCTTCCTGCTCGCCGACTACGGCTTCAACACCTACGCCACCACCATCGAGGCCATGCAGACCACGATCGACAAGCGGCCGGAGGTGGTGCAGTGCTTCGTCGATGGCTCGGCCAAGGGCTGGTACAACTACCTCTACGGCGACAACAAGGCCGCCAACGCCGCCATCAAGAAGGACAATCCCGACATCAACGACGAGCAGATCGCCTTCTCCATCGAGATGATGAAGAAGTACGGCATCGTCGATTCCGGCGAGAGCGAGAAGCTCGGCATCGGCGCCATGACCGACGAACGCATGCAGAGTTTCTACGACAAGATGGTCAAGGCCAAGGTTCTGCCCGCCGGCATCGACATCAAGAAGGCCTATACGCTGCAGTTCGTGAACAAGGGCGTCGGGCTCAATCTGAAGAAGTGAGTGCGGCTTCACCTTCTCCCCTTGCGGGAGAAGGTGGCCCGGCGCGCAGTGCCGGGACGGATGAGGGGTGTTGGAAGAAACGATGCACTTCAAAATCCTGCCGTCCTGTTCGGTCGCCCGCCTAGGCGTGGCAAGTTCGCACTCCGTCCGGCCCACCTCATCCGACTTCGCTTTCGGCTCGGCCACCTTCTCCCGCAAGGGGAGAAGGGATGAGCATTTATCCACGGAAAGGCACTGATGTTGCAGCAGACGGTTATGCGCGGGGAGGGCATCGACAGCGGCACGCCGCTGCTTCACCTGCGCGGCGTCGGCAAGGTGTTCTCCAACGGGGTCACCGCGCTCGACAATGTCAATCTCACCATCAGCCAGGGTGATTTCGTCAGCCTGCTCGGGCCTTCCGGCTGTGGCAAGTCGACCGCGCTCAGGCTGATCGCCGGGCTGTCGACGCCGACGTCCGGCGCGCTGGAATGGCAAAAGGCGCTGGGCGACGATTGCGTCGGCTTCGTCTTCCAGGAGCCGACCCTGCTGCCCTGGGCGAGCGTCTTCGACAATGTCTGGCTGCCGTTGCGGCTGCGCGGCGTGTCGCGGCTCAAGGCCACGTCGGCGGTGATGGAGATGCTGGCGCGCGTCCATCTGGAAAACTTCGCCGACGCGGTGCCGCGCGAGCTTTCCGGCGGCATGAAGATGCGTGTCTCCATCGCGCGCGCCATGGTCACCAAGCCGCGCGTTCTGTTGATGGACGAGCCATTCGCGGCGCTCGACGAGATCACCCGCTTCAAGCTCAACAACGACCTTCTGGAACTGTGGCAGCAGGAGCGGTTCACCGCCATCTTCGTCACCCACAGCGTGTTCGAAAGCGTGTTTCTCTCCAACCGCATCGTGGTGATGGCGGCGCAGCCGGGCCGTGTCTTCCGCGACATGGCGGTGGAGGCGCATTACCCGCGCGACGAGGCCTTCCGCACCTCGCCGGCCTATGCCGCTCTGTGCCGGCAGGCATCGGAGGTGCTGGGCGCGGCGATGAGCGCCAAGGCGGAGGCGCGGCGATGACGACGCTCGAGGTGCGGCCGGTGGCGCTCGACCCGGAAGAAGCGCGGCGCGTGCGCCAGCAACGGCTGGAGAAGATCGGCGGCTGGGTGCTGCCGCTCGCCATCATGGTGGTCTCGGTCTGGCTGTGGGACCGGCTGTGCGTGTGGAACGACATTCCGAAATACATCCTGCCGAGGCCGGGCGTGGTGCTGCAGACCCTGCAGGACGATGCGCCGCTGCTGTTCTCCTCACTGTGGGTGACGCTCAAGATCACCTTCCTGAGCCTCGCGCTCGCCATCGTCGGCGGGGTGGGGCTGGCGGTGCTGTTTGCCCAGTCGAAATGGGTGGAGATGTCGTTCTTCCCGTTCGCCGTCATTTTGCAGGTCACGCCGATCGTGGCGATCTTCCCGCTCATCAACATCTATGTCGACAACCAGACCGCCAAGCTTCTGCTCTGCGCCTGGATCGTCGCCTTCTTCCCGATCCTGTCCAACACGACGCTGGGTCTGAATTCGGTCGACCGCAATCTGCGCGACCTGTTCCGGCTGAACGGCGCCTCGCGCTGGCAGGAGCTGTGGCACCTGCGCCTGCCGGCCGCCATGCCCTATTTCCTCGGCGGCCTGAAGATCGCCGGCGGCCTGTCCTTGATCGGCGCGGTGGTGGCCGAATTCGTCGCCGGCACGTCGGGCCAGGCGTCGGGTCTCGCCTCGCGTATCATCGAGGCGGGCTACCGGCTGAACGCGCCGCGCCTGTTCGCGGCGCTGATCCTGATTTCGGTGACCGGCATCGTCATTTTCCTGGTGTTGTCGCTGCTGTCGCATCTCGTCCTGCGTCGCTGGCACGAGAGCGCCTTGAAGCAGGAGGCGTGATGGCGGACAGATGCCGCGTTTTGGCGGGAACTTGCATCAATTCAGGCGGATTCTGCACCATCAAGGGGGCAGGTGAACAAATCCCGACCGCCATCGACAGCCCTTTCGCGATAAAGCCATGACAAACAAGCGCAAAACTTTTTCACCGCGTCGCGAAATCCGGTTTCTCTCCACATCCAAGCGCTGGCCGAAGGTCGGCGGAGCGGCGACATGAGCAGGCTGCCGATCCCACAATCTGGCAGTTATGTGCTTGAAAACGCCCGCCTTCACCTGTCGCTGACGGCCGAGCTGGACGGTCCAGCGGACGCGGACGGCTTCGTGCGCGCCGATATCACGGTTGCCGACGGCCGCATCGCGTCGATCGCGGCCCATCGGCCGTCGCCTTCGCCGGGCGCCATCGACCTCAAGGGCCGCATCGTTCTACCCTGTTTCGTCGATTGCCACACCCATCTCGACAAGGGTCATATCTGGCCGCGCAGCCCCAATCCGGACGGTTCCTTTGCGGGCGCATTGCATGCGACAAATGCCGACAGAACGACGCGCTGGAGCGCAAAAGACGTGTCGGCGCGCATGGATTTTGCATTGCGGACGGCTTTCGCGCACGGAACCAAAGCCATCCGCACGCATCTCGACAGCGCAGCACCCCAGGATGCGATCTCCTGGCCGGTGTTTGAGGCAACGCGGGAAAAATGGCGCGGAATCATGGACTTGCAGGCCGTCTGCCTGGTCGGTATCGAGGAAACCCGCGACGCGGCCTGGTTTGCCGGCCTGGCCCGGCGTGTGGCGTCGGCCCGCGGTATGCTGGGCGCCGTCACCTATATGGTACCCGACCTCGACCTGCTGCTCGACCGGATGTTCCAACTCGCGATCGAGCATGATCTCGACCTCGACTTCCATGCCGACGAGACCGACGCGGTCGACGCTATCTCCTTGAAAAGAATAGCGGAAGCCGCACTTCGACATCGCTTCCAGGGCAAGATCCTGGTTGGCCACTGCTGCTCGCTGGCGCGCCAACCGGACAGCGATGTTCTCGACACCCTGGACAAGGTGGCGCAAGCCGGGATCGCCGTCGTCTCGCTGCCGATGTGCAATCTTTATCTCCAGGACCGCCGGCTGGATGGCACGACACCGCGCTGGCGCGGGGTGACGCTGCTGCATGAAATGAAGGCGCGCGGCATTCCGGTCGCGGTCGCCTCCGACAACACGCGCGATCCGTTCTACGCCTATGGCGATCTCGACATGCTGGAAGTCTACCGCATGGCGACACGCATTCTGCATCTCGACCACCCGGTCGGCGACTGGCCGAAGGCGGTGACGGCGACGCCGGCGGCGATGATGCGCTTGGACAGCGCGGGCACTTTGGCCGCCGGCGGCCCGGCCGATCTTATTGTTTTCAAAGGAAGAAGCTGGACCGAGTTGTTGTCGCGGCCGGAGTCCGACCGCGTCGTCATCCGAGCGGGAAAACCGGTTGACGCTGCCTTGCCCGACTATGCCGAACTCGACGAACTGATGGTGGAATGATGGATCTTGCGGCGCTGAAACGCGATCTCGATGGGTTGAAGATCGAGGACAACGAGAAGATCGTCCAGCAGAAGAGCCGCGATTTCTACTGGTACAGCCCGGTTCTGAAGCGGCAGCTCGACCATGTCAGCGGCGATCTGGTGGTGACGCCGAAAACGCAGGCCGAGGTCATCCGCGTGCTCGCCGCTTGCCACCGCCTTGGCGTCCCGGTCACGCCGCGCGGCACCGGCACCGGCAATTACGGGCAGGCGATGCCGCTGTCTGGTGGCGTCGTGCTCAATCTCGCCGAACTCGATGAAATCGTTGCGATTTCTCCGGGTCGTGTGGTGTGCGGACCGGGCGCCATCCTGGCCGATATCGACCGCGCGACGCGTGCCCATTCGGCGCAGGAATTGCGCCTGCACCCTTCCACCTACAACACCGCTTCGATCGGCGGCTTCATCGCCGGCGGCTCGGGTGGCGTCGGATCGATCAATTTCGGCGGCTTGCGCGACTTCGGCAACATCATCCGGCTGCGTGTCGTCACCATGGAGGCGGAACCCAAGGTGCTGGAACTGACCGGCGAGGATCTGCACAAGGTGACCCACGCCTACGGCACCAACGGTATCATCACCGAGGTCGAGATGCCGCTGACGGCCGCCTATGACTGGGTGGACGTGCTGGTCGGCTTTGACAGCTTCATGGGCGCGGCGCGCTACGGCAACGCGCTCGCCTGCCAGGACGGGCTGTTGACCAAGTTGATCACGCCGATCGCCGCACCCGTGCCGCAACTCTATTTCAAGCGGCACCAGAAATTCCTGCGTGAGGGGCAAAGCATCTGCGCGGTGATGGTCGCGCCGCATGCGCTCGATGCTTTCCTGGCCTTCACCCGCCGCGAGGGCGGCGAAATCGCCTACAATGCGGCGACGGCAAGAGACGAGGACAAGAAGGGCCTGCCGCCGGCCTATGAGCTTGCCTGGAACCACACGACGCTGAGGGCTTTGCGGGTCGACCCGTCGATCACCTATCTGCAGTCGCTCTACCCGTTCCCCAACCAGTTGGCACTGGTTGAAAAGATGGATGCGATGTTCCCGGGAGAGGTCTTTTCGCACCTCGAATTCGTGCGTCTCGACGGCAACATCACCTGTTTCGGGCTCAATCTCGTGCGCTTCACCACGGAGGAACGGCTGGACGAGATCGTGCGGCTGTTCGAGGAGAATGGCTGCCCGATCTTCAACCCGCACCGCTACACGCTGGAGGAGGGCGGCATGAAACAGACTGATGCCATCCAGCTTGCCTTCAAGCGGCAAGCCGACCCGCAGGGGTTGCTCAATCCCGGCAAGATGATCGCGTGGGAAAATCCAGATTACGACTATCGCTCGGGAAAGACGTTTCTGTTCAAAGGCTTGGCGGCGAGGTAGGCATGCGGGTACTCGTCGTCTATTGCCATCCGGTGCCGGAGAGCTTCTGCGCTGCCGTGCGCGATGCCGCACTTGAAGGCATCGCCGGGAAAGGGTGCGAGGCACGGCTGGTCGACCTCTATGCCGAGAATTTCGACCCGGTGATGCGCGATGGCGAGCGGCGCGACTACAATGAACGCGCCCCGGTCGATCCGGCACTCGCCGCCCATATCGCGCATCTGAACTGGGCCGAAGCGATCGTGTTCATCTATCCGACCTGGTGGTATGGGCTGCCGGCGATGCTGAAGGGCTGGCTCGACCGCGTCTGGGCAAAGGACGTGGCCTTTTCGCTCGACGCGGGCGGACGGATCACGCCGCTGATGGGCCATGTCCAGAAGATCGCGGTGGTGACGACTTGCGGCGCACCGCGCTGGTGGTCGCACGTGGTTGGCCATCCTGGCCGCAAGACCATTCTGCGCGGCATTCGCGCGCTTTGCGCGAAGCGTTGCAAGACGCTGTTCCTGGCGCACTACCTGATGGACGCCTCGACGCCGGAGAGCCGCGCGGCTTTCCTTGGCCAGGTGCGCCAGAAATTGCAGGCGTTTTGAAATTAGCTTTCCTCTCCCTGTTTACGGGGAGAGGATGCCGGCAGGCAGGTGAGGGGCAGCGCCGGATTCCCCGAGGCTAGCGCTGCCCCTCATCCGACCCTTCGGGTCACCTTCTCCCCGTGAACGGGGAGAAGGAAGGGGCGCCTACATCCGCACCCGCTCGGCCTTTGGATCGTATATCGGCTTCAATGAAGCCTCGGCGGCAAAACGCTCGCCGGCGATTTCGATCTCGTAGGATGACGCCAGCACATCCGCTTCCGTTTCACCCTGGCAAGGCACGTAGCCGAGCCCGATGGCGCCGCCGAGATGATGGCCGTAATTGCCGGAAGTGACGGTTCCGACGATCTTGCCGTCACGAACGATCGCCTCGTTATGGAACAGCAAGGGTTCGGGATCGGTGAGGCGGAATTGCACCAAACGGCGGTCGAGGCCGGCATCCTTCCTGCGCAGCACCGCGTCGCGGCCGAGGAAATCGCCCTTGCCGGTTTTCACGGCGAAGCCGAGACCGGCCTCCAGAACGTGGTCCTCGTCGGTGATGTCATGCCCGAAATGGCGAAACGCCTTTTCGATGCGGCAGGAATCCAATGTGTGCAGGCCGCAGAGTTTCAAACCGAAGTCCTGGCCGGCTTCTTCGATGGCTTCGAACACATGCGCGGTCTGGTCGGTCGGCACATAAAGCTCCCAGCCGAGCTCGCCGACATAGGTGACGCGGTGGGCGCGGGCGAGGCCCATGCCAATCTCGATTTCCTGCCAGGTGCCGAACGGATTTCTGTCGTTCGAGAAATCGTTCGGGCTCACCTTTTGAATCAAATCCCGCGCGTAAGGCCCCATCAGGCAAAGCACACTTTCGGCCGACGTGACGTCGGTGATGACGACGAATTCGTCGGTGAGATGCTTGCGCAGCCAGGCAAGATCGCGCTGCAAGGTGGCGCCTGGAACGACGGCGAGGAAGGCCATCTCGGAAAGCCGCGACACGGTGAGATCGCTCTCGATGCCACCCTTGCCATTCAGCATCTGTGTGTAGACGATTTTGCCAGGCGCCACGTCCATGTCGTTGGCGCAGAGGCGTTGCAGGAAGGTCAACGCGTCGCGGCCTTCTATCCTGATTTTGCCGAACGAGGTCATGTCGAACAGGCCGACGCCGTTGCGGACGGCGAGATGTTCGTCGCGCTGGTTGCCGAACCAGTTCTGCCGCTTCCAGGAATAGCGGTACTCGCGCTCCTGGCCCTCCCTGGCGAACCAGTTGGCGCGCTCCCAGCCGGCGACTTCGCCGAACACGGCGCCGCGCGCCTTCAGGTGTTCGTGCAGGGGCGAGCGCCTGATGTTACGGGACGTCGCCATCTGTCGGTACGGAAAATGGTCGGCGTAGAGCAGGCCGAGTGTTTCGGAAACGCGTTCCTTCAGATAGCGGCGGTTCTTCTGGAAGGGCTGGGTGCGACGGATGTCGACCTCCCAAAGGTCGAACGGGGCTTCACCGTCATTGATCCATTGCGCCAGCGCCATGCCGGCGCCGCCCGACGAGACGATGCCGATCGAATTGTAGCCGGTGGCCATCCAGTAGCCAGATAGTTCCGGCGCTTCGCCGAGATAATAGCGATCGTCGGGGGTAAAGCTTTCCGGCCCGTTGAAGAAGGTGTGGATGCCGGCGGTGGCCAGCATCGGCATGCGGTTGACGCCCATTTCGAGGATCGGTTCGAAATGGTCCATGTCCTCGGGCAACTGGTCGAAGCAGAAATCCTCGCGGATGCCGTCCATGCCCCAGGGCTTGGCGACCGGCTCGAAGGCGCCGAGCATCATCTTGCCGGCGTCTTCCTTGTAGTAGGCGCATTCGTCAGGCACGCGCAGGACTGGCAGGCGGCCAAGGCCGGGAATCGCCTCGGTGACGAGGTAAAAGTGTTCGCAGGCGTGCAGCGGGATGGTGACGCCGTTCTGCGCACCCAGTTCGCGGGCCCACATGCCGGCGCAATTGATGACGATGTCGGTTTCGATCGTGCCTTGTTCGTCACCTTGCGCCCAGGAGACGCCGGAAACGCGGCCATCCCTGCTATGAACCTTCGTCACCTTGACGTTCTCGACGATTTTTGCGCCGCGCTGCCGCGCGCCCTTGGCCAGAGCCATGGCGATGTTGGCCGGGTCGCATTGGCCGTCGAGCGGCAGGTGCACGGCGCCGACCACGTCGGACACATTGAGATGCGGATACATCTCCTTGACCTCGCTGGGCGAAATCTCGCGGACATCGACGTTGAAGGCACGGGCCAGCGATGCCTGCCGGTAGATCTCGTGCTTGCGCTCCTCGGTGAGCGCGACGGTGATGGAGCCGACCTGACGCATGCCGGTGGCGACCTCGGTCTCGGCTTCCAGCTTGACGTAGAGGTCGGCCGAATATTTGGCGAGCCGCGTCATGTTCTGCGAGGCGCGCAGCTGGCCGATCAGGCCGGCGGCGTGCCAGGTGGTGCCCGACGTCAACTGCTTGCGCTCCAGGAGCACGATGTCGGTCCAGCCCAGTTTCGCGAGATGGTAGGCGACTGAGCAGCCGGATACGCCGCCGCCGATGATAACGGCGCGGGCTTTCTGGGGAAGTGCGGTCATGCGGCCTCGCGTCGATAGGCTGAAACGAAGCGGCGCAGCCTCTCGGCCGCTTCGAGCAGAACGGGTTCGGGCTGGCACAGGCTGATGCGGATGTGGCCGGCCGCGGCATCGCCGAAGGAAGAGCCGGGCATGACGCCGACATTCTCGTTTTCGAGAAACGCCCAGGCGAATTTTTCGTCGTCCGGTTCGACCGCGCTGATATCGAGCATGGCATACATGCCGCCCTCGGAACCGCGCACGGTGACATCGTTCATGCCGTGCACGGCGTTGAGGAAGAGCTTGCGCCGCCGCGCATAGAGCGCCGCGATCTGGTCGACGCCGTAGTCGTTGTTCAGCGCCTCGATCGCCGCGCGGCTGACGAAATCGGTCAGCCCGTAGGTCGTCACGAGATTGAGGCTGATCAGCAGGGCGACCAGTTCCTCCGGCCCGGTCAGCCAGCCAAGGCGCCAGCCGGTCATGCCGTGGCTCTTCGACATGGAGTTGATGACCAGCGTGCGCTCGGCCATGCCGGGCAGGGCACGCGGCGACAAATGTTCGCCACCGCCGAGCGTCCAGTAGACCTCGTCGGACAACAGCCACAGATCGTGCCGGCGGCAGACATCGGCGATGCCTTCCAGCGATTTCCTCGAATAGACGGCGCCGGTCGGGTTGTTCGGGGTGTTGATCAGCATGGCGCGGGTGTTCGGCCGCACCGCGGCCTCGATCGTCTTTGCATCCGGCTGGAAGCCGTCGGTGGCGCGGGTTTCGACCACGGTGAAATCGGCGCCGGCGGCACGGAAGGTGCCGGGATAGGTGGCATAGTAGGGCGCAACGACGATGGCGTGGTCGCCTGGGTCAAGCACGCCTTGCACGGCGGCATAGAGGGAGGCCTGGCCGCCCGGCGTGGCGATGATTTGTTCGGCGCTTGTTTCAACGCCCGTGCAGCGCGTCGAAATCCGCGCCATCGCTTCGCGCAAGGCGGGAATGCCGGGAAGCTGGGTGTAGTGATGATGACCGGCGCGCAGGGCGGCGACGCCGGCCTCGACGGTTTCGGCGGGCGTATGGAAGTCGTGGTCGCCGACCGAGAGCATGATGATGTCCTCGCCGGCTTCCTTGCGCTGCCAGGCGGCGAAATGCACCTCCCAGCCGTCCTTGCCGGAAGGGGTGATGCCGGAAATGCGGGAAGAGGGTTTGGGCATGTCAAACGCTCGCGTCTTGGAAAGAAGTTCGATGGGTTGCTGCAAGCGTGAGCCTGCCGGTGGTGTCCAGCAGCGGCGTCAGCGCCCCATATCCGGGGATCGTTGGGTGCGGTGTCCTGGCGACATGTGTATGCGTGGCCGTTATCACCATGACCTTGGCACCGGCCGCCTCCGCCGCCTGGATGCCGGCGGGTGCGTCCTCGAAAACAAGGCAGTCCTGCGGCTTCTGGCCAAGGCGTTCGGCGGCGAGCAGGAAGCAGTCCGGCGCCGGCTTGCCGTTGACGACATCTTCCGCGGTGATCATCAGCCGGGGCAAAGGCAGGCCGGTGGCCTCCAGCCTGCGCAGCGCCAGGCGTCGCGGCGAGGAGGTGACGATGGCCCAACGCTCAGGCGGCAATGCGCCGAGGAAGGCGGCGGCGCCCGCAATGGCCTCGACGCCGTCGACATCGTCCAGCTCGGCCTGGGTCAACGCCTCAACCTCTGCCATCACGTCGACGCCGGGCAGGTTCAGATTGCGAACCGTCTCGACCGCGCGCACGCCGTGAATGGTCGGCAGGAAGGTTTCGACATCCAGCCCATGTTTCAGCGCCCACGCCGCCCACACCCGCTCGGCGGAAGCGATCGAACTCAGGATCGTGCCGTCCATGTCGAACAGGAAAGCGCCGAAGGCGTGGTCTGGGAAGGGCAGGGTCGTCAAGCGCGTAGCCTTTCGTTTTCAGAGTCCCACAAGGGCTTGTCTTCCTGGACCGCGGCCTTGAAGCGCTCGCCGAAAATCTCGACTTCGACAACAGTGCCCGGCACGGCCAGATCGGCGCGCACCATGCCAAGCGCGATGGATTTGTCCACCCTGTAGCCCCAGCCGCCCGAGGTGGTTTCGCCGACGATGGTCCCGCCATGCCAGAGCGTCGACATATAGGGCGCGTCGCAATCGCCGGGATTCTCAACGACGAGCGTGACGAAACGTTTCTTCACGCCCTGCTGCTTTTCGTTGAGCAGGGCGGCCTTGCCGCGGAATTCCGGCTTGTCCCATTTCACGAAGCGGTCGAGCCCGCCCTGCAGCACGGTGTAGTCGGTGGAAAGATCGCCCTTCCAGGCGCGGTAGCCCTTTTCGAGGCGCAGACTGTCGAGCGCGTACATGCCGAAGGGTTTCAGCCCGTGCTTTTGGCCTGCGACCCAGACGGCATCGAAGATGGCCGCCGTATCCTCGATCTTGGTGTGAATTTCCCATCCGAGTTCGCCAGCGAACGAGACCCGGACGAGCTGACACCAGCGGCCAGCGATCTGGCAGGACTGGTGCGACAGCCAGGGCAAGGACAGGTCGGCGTCAGCAACCGCAGCCAGGATGGCCCGTGAATTCGGCCCGGAGAGGATTTGGCAGGAAAATGCTTCCGTCATGTCTTGCAGCGCAATTTCCGTGGCTTCGGGAAGCTGCTTCGACAGCCACTCGAAATCATGCAGTTGCGCCACGGCGGCGGTGATCAGGAAGAAGGTATCTTCCTCCAGCGCCATGATCGACATCTCGGTGACGATACGACCATTGTCGTCGGCGAAATAGCCGAGACCGATGCGACCAGATTTGGGCACCACGCCGGTGATCAGGGTGGAAAGCCAGGCACGAGCGCCAGCGCCCTTGAGGCGGAAGCGGCTGAAACCCGGCAGATCCAGAATGCCGGCGGCGTCGCGCACGGCCAGGCATTCCTCGCGGATGCGCGGTTCCCACGGTCCGGAACGTGCGAAGGTCTGTGTCGAGTCCTCCGACGTGTCGTCGCCCGGCCGGGCGTACCAGGTGGCACGTTCCCAGCCATTATAGGCGCTGAACTGCGCGCCCATCGCCTTCAGGCGTTCGTGCAACGGCGAAAGCTTGCGGTCGCGCACTGCCGGCCAGACATGGCGCGGGAACTGGATGGCATATTCGTGCCCATACACTTCCATGCCCTTGGCGACGGCGTAGTCTGGCGCCGATCCAAAGGCGGTGAAGCGGCGCGGGTCACAAGACCACATGTCCCACTCGGTCTGCCCTTCGGTCACCCATTCGGCCAGCACCTTGCCGGCGCCGCCGGCCTGGGCGATGCCGAAGGTGAACACGCAAGCCTCGAACGCGTTGGGCACGCCGGGCATGGGCCCGAGCAGCGGATTGCCGTCCGGCGCGTAGGGGATCGGGCCATTGATGACCTTCGAAAGGCCTGCAGTGCCCAGGATTGGTACGCGTTCGATGGCATCGTTCAGGTACCATTCCAGCCGCTCAAGATCGTCGGGGAAAAGCTGGAACGAGAAGTCGGCCGGCATCGGATCGGTGGGTGTGGCCCAATGCGCGTGGCAGTTGCGCTCATACGGGCCGAGGTTCATGCCGTTCTTTTCCTGGCGCAGATAGTAGGAAGAATCGACATCGCGCAGCAACGGCAATTTGTGTCCTGCTTCCCTCGACCAGGCGGCAAGCTCGGGAATTTCCTCGAAGAGGATGTATTGATGGCTCATCACCATCATGGGCACATCGCGGCCGAACATCTTGCCGACTTCGGCTGCGCGGTAGCCGGCGGCGTTGACGACATATTCGCAGCGGATTTCGCCTTGTTCGGTCGCCACGACCCATTCGTCGCGATCGCGGCGCACGCCCGTCACCGGGCAAAAGCGGATGATTTTGGCACCCTTGTCGCGCGCGCCCTTGGCCAGCGCCTGGGTGAGCTGGGCGGGGTCGATGTCGCCGTCATTGGGGTCGCAGAGCGCGCCTTTCAGCTCGTGCGTCTCGATGAAAGGATAGCGTGCCTTGATATCGTCGGTGCCGATGACCTCGATCGCCATGCCCTGGTAGCGGCCCATGCCTTTGGCGCGCTGGAACTCCTGCATGCGCTCCTTGCTGTGCGCCAGCCGGATCGAGCCGGTGACGTGATAGTTCATCGGATAATCGACCTCGGACGCCAGCCCCCGGTAGAGCTCGGTCGAATAGCGCTGCATGTTCATCAGCGACCAGGAGGACGAGAAGGTCGGCACGTTGCCGGCCGCGTGCCAGGTCGAACCGGAGGTCAGCTCGTTCTTTTCGAGCAGGACGCAGTCCGTCCAGCCGGCCTTGGCCAGATGGTAGAGGGCCGACACGCCCACCGCGCCACCGCCGATGATGACCACGCGCGCGGTCGTCGGAATTCCGGCCATTTTATCCCTCCCCAATTTCCTAGCGCATCGTGCTTACCGAAAATCGGAATCGATTTTCGGTAAGCACGATGCGCAACTACAAAGTGCTAGAGCGTCCTTTGCGCGTCCGAATGGACGCGCGGCGCTCTAGTAGACCGGCGGCGAAACGACCCAGATCACCACGGCAGGTACCGTTCCGGGGTTCTTCCAGCGGAACGGCTTGCCGGCAAAGCGGAAACTGTCGCCTTCGCCAAGCCTGTGCCAGGTGCCGTCAATCTCGATCTCGAATGTGCCGGCCACCACGTAGCCGGCTTCCTCGGTCGGCCTGAGCGCGGCCTTCTTCAATTCCGCGCCAGGCGCGAATTCCGAACGCAGCATCTCGAAACTGCCGCCGAGATCGGGCGACAGCAGCTCTTCCACCAATCCCGAATCGCTGGTACCGAGCGAACGGCGACGTCCGGCGCGCACGACCACGCCGCGTTCGTTCTCTTCCGGCACGTCATGGCTGAAGAACAGGCTGAGCGGCACGTCGAACAGGTCCGCCATGGCGCGCAGATCGCCGAGCGAAGGAACCGAAAGGCCGCGCTCAACCTGGCTGACCCAACCGACCGAGCGGCCGAGTTTCAGGGCGATCTCGGTCAGGGTCAGACCTCGCGTCTTGCGCAGCGCGCGGATGTCGGCCGCGAGGAAACGCTCGCCGGTTTGCGCGTCGGATTGGGCAGCGGGTTCGGTCACGTCTTGCGGGTCCGTGAAAAAATCAAGCAGAATTTCATGTGATGCCAAGCCCGTGAAAAGATCAAGGGTGATCTCATGGTCCAGACAAAATTGCTTGCGGTATTTTTGCGGTTCATGCAAAGGCACCGCAAACAAGCGGCGTGGAATTGGGGGACGCGCCGCCGAAATCCTGCGTCGAAGAGATTGCCATGCTGGCACCGGAAAGCAGAACCCCGAAGTTGGACGAAACCGCGCTCGTGGACGAGGCGATCGTTTCGCGCCGGTCCGTGCGCGCTTTCCTGCCCGACCCTGTCGACGATGCGGTCGTCCGCGACATCCTGTCGGTGGCCTCGCGCGCGCCCTCAGGCACCAATATGCAGCCGTGGAAGGTCTATGTCGCCAAGGGCGACGTGAAGCAGCGGCTGAGCGACGCGATCCTCAATTCAGGCATTCGCGCCGAAAAGGCGGAATGGGACGAATATCGCTATTATCCCGACCAGTTCTTCGAGCCTTACCTGACGCGACGCCGCGCCAACGGCTTCGGCCTCTATGGTGTGCTCGGCATCGGTCGGCGCGAGGTCGACAAGATGCGCGCCCAGCACGACCGCAACTTCGTCTTCTTCGACGCGCCGGTCGGCATGATCTTCACCATCGACCGGCGGTTGAACCAGGGTTCCTGGATCGACTACGGCATGTTCCTGGAGAACATCATGATCGCAGCGCGGGCGAGGGGATTGCACACCTGCCCGCAGGCGGCCTTCGCGCCTTACCACCGGCAGATCCGGCCGGTGCTCGACATCTCCGAGGAGGAGATCGTCGTCTGCGGCATGGCGCTTGGTCATGAGGACACGTCCAAGCCCGAAAGCACCTTCCGCACCGACCGCGCCCCGCTCGAGGAGTGGGTGAAGTTCGTGGAGTGAGGCAGTCGGCAATAGGCAGTCGGCAGCTGTGTGTTTCGGCGACAGTTCTTGCACTGTCTAAGTTCTGAGATTTTCCGACTGCCGACTGCCGACTGCCGACTGCCTACTCATTACTCACCGACCCATGCCCGCTGACATGGGCGCCGTCTTTCGGCGTCAGATGGCGGTAGGCGAGCAGGGCGCACAGTGTCACCAGGCCTTCGATGACGAAAAGCACGCGGAAATCATTCACCGAGGCGTGGCCTTCGCTGCCGGCCAGCAATGACAGCAAGGCGGCGGCCGCGCCGACGCTGATTGCCACGGCAAGCTGCCACAGGATGTAATAGAGCGCGCTGAAACGGGCGAGCTGTTCGGGCTCGATGTCGGCATAGGAGAGATTGCCGGTCGATGCCCATTGCGCCGAGCGGAACACGCCGAAGATGAAGATATAGGCGAGCACGATCCACACTGGTGTCGTGACCTGGATCAGCGCGAAGCCGGCGACCAGTGCCGCCACGATCGGCGTGTTGAAGACCAGCACGCGGCGGAAGCCGAAACGCTTCAACACGGCCGGCATGACGAAGCGGGTCAGCAGCGAGCCGACGGCAGCGATGAAGGTCAGGGAACCGGCCTGCACCGCGCTCATGCCGAAGCCGAGCTGGAACATCAGCGGCAGGAGGAACACGACCGAGCTCAGGCCGATCGTGTCGAGGCCGCCACCGGTGAGGAACGAGATGCGGAAGGTGCGGATGCGCAGCAGTCTCAGGTCGAGTACCGGGTTGCGCGCCCGCAGCAGATAGAAGATGGCGAGGCCGAGCAGTGCGACGGCGAGCAGGACTTGCCCGGCGATCAGACCGGCCGCCATATCCTTGGCGGCAAGCGAATCCATGCCGAGCACCAGAAGCACCATGCCGGCTCCCACCAGCATGAAGCCGGGGAAATCGAATGGCGTTCGGATCGGTTTCCGGGATGCCGGGAACAAGGCAGCCGCCAGCACCAGCGCGGCGAGCGCCAGTGGCACGTTGATGAAGAAGATCCAGCGCCAGGAAATGTAGGTGGTGAGCGCGCCGCCGACGAGCGGTCCGACCAAGGGCCCCGACTGACCGGCCAGCGAGATATACATGTTGATCTTCAGCGTGCGGTTGCGCGGAAAGCTCTGCAGCACGACGATCTGGCCGAGCGTACCCATCAGCGCGCCGCCAAAACCCTGCAAGGCGCGCGCGCCGACCAGCGTCCACATTTCGTTGGCGATGCCGCACAGCGCGGAGGCCACGCCAAAAATGACGAGGGCGAAGCAATAGGCATTGCGCAGCCCAAAGCGGTCGGCCGCCCATGCCCCCACCGGCATCATGATGATCAGACTGGCGACATAGGCGGTGACCAGAAGGCCGAGCTGGCTTGGCGGCCGGGCCAGCGTTTCGCCAATACCGGGAAGGGCGGTGACCACGACATTCTGGTCGAGGCTGGTCATGAAGACGCCACAGGCAACAGTGACCGGAATGAGCGACGAGACGCTGTCCGGTGGGGCGACGCGGCCGGTTGCGGTCGCGGAAGGCTGTGCATCCATGGGTAAAAGAAGTCGACGTATCGGCCGTTTTCAGTCAATCGACGGCGGCCGAAACCATCGATTCTCTCGGGCGACTATCGAGCCAGCCCCCATTTGCCTCAAGCAGCAGGACCGGCTCTTCGTAAGGCCAGTTTAGGGTCGTCCGAGGCGGTTTTAAGGCTATCGCCGCGGCATATGGGCCATGCATTCAAGTTCGAGCCGAGCGCCGAGCGCGAGACCGTTGGCACCGAAGGCCGAGCGCGCCGGAAGCCTGTCCGGGTCGAAATATTCGAGATAGACCCGGTTGAAGGCAGCCCATTGCGACATGTCGGCCAGCATGACCGTGCATTTGAAGATGTCGGCGAAGGTGAGGCCGTTTTCCTTGAGCACGGTCTCGATGTTCGCCATCGTCTGGCGTGTTTCGGCCTCGATACCGCCCGGCACCAGTTCCAGCTTGCCCGGCACATTGCCGAGCGCGCCCGACAGATAAAGCACGTCGCCGACGCGCACGGCCTGGCTGAAAGGCAGCCTGGCGGCCTTGGCGGCCGGTGAATTGATGAATTCCATCACGTGCCTCCCCTTCGACGGTCGGTTCAGGCTACCTCGTAACCGACTTCCTCGGCCGCATGGCCGAGCGCTTTCCAGAAGGAGCGCGCGAAGGAGCGGAAGACATAGAGGTCGAACCTGTCGCCGCCAGTCCGCTGGATCTGGGCGAAGATGTCGTGATGGGTGGTCGAGCGCGCCGCGCCGACCGGGAAGGCTGGCAAGGCGAAATCGAGCGCGAAGAATTTTGCCAGCACCCATTCGGCCTCGGGGCCTTCGATGCGGATGGCGGTGCGGCCATGCGACAGATCGGTCACGGTGCCGATCGCCGGGGTCATCGCCTTGGCGAAAGCGGCGGCGAGGCCTTCTTCCTCGTCAACCACGGTAAATTTGCCCGGCGCAAAGCCGAAGACCGCCTTGGCGCCGTTGACGACACCGCCGCCGGCGCCATCCGGCAAGGCGAGGCCGGTCACCTTGCGGATGGCGGCGATGGCTTGCCGTTCCTCGCCCGGCCAGGCGGCTATCTGCACGATGGAGCCCGGCCGCGTCTCGGAAAGGATGACGCCGACGCCATCCTCGAAACGGCCGTGCGAACCCAGTCGATAGGCCGGTTCCAGCGGTGAAAGGCGCTCAACCATGCATGCGGCTCCCTTCCGGGTCGAAGAAGTGGTGGCTGACGATCTCGACCGGTCCGAACCGCTTGCGCAGCGGGTCGGAGACGAAGGCGCGCATGCCATGGCGGCTCTTGCCGCCCTGGACGAGCGCCAGGGCGATGTATTTGCCGAGCGCCGGTGCGTAACAGCAGGCGGTGATATGGCCGATCGAGCCGTGCGGGTTGTTTTCGTCCAGTGCTTCCACGATGT
This sequence comes from Mesorhizobium sp. 2RAF21, assembly GCF_052115345.1. Classification (NCBI taxonomy): domain Bacteria; kingdom Pseudomonadati; phylum Pseudomonadota; class Alphaproteobacteria; order Hyphomicrobiales; family Phyllobacteriaceae; genus Mesorhizobium; species Mesorhizobium sp. 2RAF21. The sequence continues at coordinate 216,692 of NZ_JBFRGM010000004.1, forward strand.
GGCCGCCGCCATTGAGCGGTCGGTTGTCTAGCGCGACGATGCCGACAAGCTGCAGCCTGTCGGCGGCAACCAGACCCTCGCGTTCCATCGTGGCGGAGCCGATGAAGGGTTTCTTCTTCGACAGCATCCAGCCGAGATGCAGGTCGCGTGCGGTGGTGCGGCCGTCGATCTCGGCACCGGTGACATGGCCTTTTTCGATGCGCAGCGTGCCCAGTGCCTCGAGCCCGTAGGAGACGAGGCCGAAAGGCTTGCCGGCCTCGATCAGCGCTTCCCAGACGTGAGTGCCGTGGCCGGCGCCGCAATAGACCTCGAAGGCCATCTCGCCGGAGAAGGAGAGGCGGCAGATCATCACCGGAACATCGGCGATCTCGCCATGGACGATGCCCATGAAGGGCAGGGCGGCGTTGTCCACCGCCGTACCCTTGACGCAGGCGGCGAGAATGTCGCGCGCCTTTGGTCCGCCGATCGCCGCGCCCGCCCATTCGTCGGTGACGGAGGTGACGGTGACCTTAAGATCCGGCCAGACCACGTCGAGGAAATATTCCAGATGCTGCATCACCTTGCCGGCATTGGCCGTGGTGGTGGTCATCAGGAAATTGTCGTCGCCGAGGCGCCAGGTGGTGCCGTCGTCGAAGGCGACACCATCATCACGCAGCATCAGCCCGTAGCGGGCCTTGCCGACCGGCAGAGTAGAAAAGATGTTGGTGTAGACCCGGTCGAGGAGCTCGGCGGCGTCCGGTCCCTGGACGGCGATCTTGCCCAGCGTCGAGACATCGACGATGCCGGCCGTTTCGCGCACGGCCTTGGCCTCGCGCACATAGGCCTGTTCGACCGTCTCGCCGGCCAGACCATAGATCATCGGCCGGAACCAGAGGCCGGCGGAATACATGGTCGCGCCGTGGGCGAGGTGCCAGTCGTGCATCGGCGTCAGCCGCTCGGGCCTCAGGTCGCCATATCGCTCGGCCGCCAGCGAACCGATCGAGACCGCGGTGTAAGGCGGACGGAAGCGCGTCGTGCCGACTTCCGGGATCGGTTTGCCCAGTGGCTCGGCCATGATGGCGAGGCCCGGCACGTTCGAACTCTTGCCCTGGTCGGTCGCCATGCCGAGCGTGGTGTAGCGCTTGAGGTGCTCGACCGAGATGAAGCCTTCGCGATGCGCCAGGCGCACGTCATCGGCGGTCACGTCATGCTGGAAGTCAACGAAGCTCTTGCCCTCGGCCTTGATCTCGAAAACCGGCGCCGGCTGCGGAGCGACGGACGACGGCTCGACGGCCGGTACCTCGATGGCCGATGCCGCCGCGCCCGCGGCGGCAAGACCGGTCAGATGGCCTTCGACAATCGCTTCCGCCGTCGCGAAGCGGCCGGTACAAGCGCCGGCGCCTGCCCAGTTCTGTGTCGGCTTGGGCGGCAGGAAGGCTTGCAGCCTGTCATCCCATTCGGGTTTCGCGCCGGCCTGGCTGGCGAGATGGAGAACGGGCGACCAGCCGCCGGACATCAGCAGGCCGTCGACATGGATGCTGCGCGCATCGCCGGTCACCGTACCGCTTGCCTGGTCGAAGCGCTGGATCTTGATGTCGGTCAGCGCGCGCCCGCCTTCGGTGGCGACGACCGCGTGCCCGGCCAGCACTTCCGCGCCGCAAGAAGCGGCCAGCCCGCGTGCCTCGTCCGAAATGCCGGAGCGCACGTCGATGATCGCGGTCACGTTCGCGCCGGCCTTGCCGAGCGCGGCAGCGGCCGCGTAGGCCGTGTCGTTGTTGGTGAATAGCGCTATCTTTTCGCCCGGCAACACGCCGAACTGATTGGCGTAGCGCTGTGCCGCACTGGCCAGCATGACGCCCGGCCGGTCGTTGCCTGGGAAGACCAGCGGCCGCTCCAGCGCGCCGGTCGCCAGAACGACCGACTTGGCCCGGATGGTCCAATGGCGGTGACGCGGCTCACCGCGCGCCGCCGTTTCCTTGTGGTCGGACACGCGTTCCAGCGCGGCCATGGTATTGCCGTCGTAATAACCCCAGACGGTGGTGCGCGGCAGCAGTCGCACATTGTTGCGGCCCTTGAGGCCGTTCACAATGTCGTTGGCCCAGTCGGCAGCGCGGGTGCCGTCGATTGTCTCCCCGGACCAGTTGGCGGAACCGCCGAAGCGGGGATCGAGTTCGGCCAGAATGACACGCGCGCCACGGTCGGCGGCCGCCTTGGCGGCCATCAGGCCGGCGGGGCCGGAACCGACCACCAGCACGTCGCAGAAGGCGTTCATGCGTTCGTAGCGGGTGTCGTCGGCGACCGTGCCGGCGCGGCCGAGGCCAGCGGCGCGGCGAATGAAATGCTCGCAGAACATCCAGAAGCGGGTGCCCTTCAGCGGCCCGACCACCGGACCCATGAAGGTCTTGTAGTAGAAGCCGGCGCCGAGCACCTTGCCGGCCAGCTGGTTGAGCGCGCCGACATCCCAATTGAGCGACGGGAAGCGGTTCTGGCTTTCGGCGCGCAGGCCGTCATGGATCTCGATGGCGGTCGCCGGAATGTTGGGTTCGCGCGCGGCTCCGCGCAGCACGGTCACCAGCGCGTTCGGCTCGTCCACGCCGGCACTCAGCACACCGCGCGGCCGGTGGTATTTGAAGGACCGCCCCATCAGCGAGACGCCGTTGGCGAGCAGGGCCGAGGCCAGTGTGTCGCCGGCATGGCCGGTAAAGGGGGCCCCATCGAAGGTGAAGCGGACGGTTTTCAGCCTGTCGATCTGGCCGCCGGCCGTGGTGCGGCGCGGGCTCATGCCTTGGCTCCCGACTTGCGCCGTTCGGTCGAACGATGATGGGCGTCGCCACGCACCGGCACGGCGCTGGAGACATTATGGGTCAGCGTGTTGCGCACCACGCGGATATGGCTGCGGCAGCCGCCGGAATGCTGCCATATCTCGTTGTGGTCGCCGGCCGGGTTCAGCCGGTCGTAGACATATTCATTCCAGGCCTGCATGTCCTGCGAATTGGGGGCGGGGCGCTGGCGGTTGCCATCGCCTTGATAGGTGAATTCGGACACGTCGCGCGGGCCGCAATAGGGGCAAGTGAGAAGCATGGTTTTTCCTGGCGGCCTCTAATGCAGTCGCGGCGTGGCGCCTTGACCCTTCTCGTCGATGAGAATGCCGCGATGGAAGCGGTCGAGGGTGAAGGCGGCGTTGAGTTCGTGCGGTTCGTCGCGTGCGATGGTGTGGGCGAAGCAGAAGCCGGACGCAGGCGTGGCCTTGAAGCCGCCGTAACACCAGCCGCAGTTGAGATACATGCCTGGCAGGGGCCCCGTGGTGATGATCGGCGTACCGTCCATCGACATGTCGCAGACGCCGGCCCAGGAGCGCAGCATGCGCGCGCTGGCGAGGCTCGGGAACAGCGCCAGCATTTCCGACATCACCTCTTCGACGATCGGCAGGTTGCCGCGCTGGGCGTAGGAATTGTAGCCGTCGAGGTCGCCGCCATAAATCAGGCCGCCCTTGTCGGACTGGCCCATGTAGAAATGGCCCATGCCGAAGGTGACGACCGTATCGATGAACGGCTTGAGCGATTCGGAGACAAAGGCCTGCAGCACATGGCTTTCGATCGGCAGCCTGTCGATGCCGGCCAGCTGCATGACGCGGCCGGTGCTGCCGGCGGCTGTGACCGCGACTTTCTTGGCGCGGATTTCGCCGCGCGTGGTGACAACACCGGTGATGCGGTCGCCGTCGCGCAGGAAACCAGTGACTTCACAGTTCTCGAGGATATCGACACCGCGCCGGTCGGCGCCGCGCGCATAACCCCAGGCGACCGCGTCATGGCGGGCGGTGCCGGCGCGCGGCTGCATCAGGCCGCCGACGATGGGGAAGCGGGCGTTTGCCGATATGTCGATCGCTGGCATCAGCCGCTTGATCTCGGCCACCGACATCAGTTCGGCATCGACGTCGAGATGGCGCATGGCGTTGCCCTTGCGGGCGAGGTCGTCGAACTGCGCTGGCGTATGGGCAAGGTTGAGCACGCCGCGCTGCGAGAACATGACGTTGTAGTTGAGGTCGTGGGAGAGGTTCTCCCACAGCTTCATCGAATGTTCGTAGAAACGCGTGTTCTGCGGCAGCAGGTAGTTGGAGCGCACGGCCGTGGTGTTACGCCCGACATTGCCGGAGCCGAGATAGCCTTTTTCGACCACGGCGACGTTGGTGATGCCGTGTTCCTTGGCCAGATAGTAGGCTGTCGACAGGCCGTGGCCGCCGCCGCCGATGATAATGACATCATAAGAGGCCTTGGGTTCCGGCTTGCGCCAGGCCGGCTTCCAGTCCTTGTTGCCAGACAGCGCATTGCGCAGCAGCGAGAAAGCCGAATATTCCGCCATACCAACTCCACCCCCAAACCGCGCGCGGATTCGGGCACCCTATTTTGCAGTAGACTATAGAGCAGGGCGCACGGCCAAAGCCAAGATTGCGCCATGGCTTTTCGACTGGCCGACTCCGGTTGAAATGCCGGTCATGCTTGCCCCGCCCCATTGCCGTCTCTATCAAGGGCGAGATTTCGCAGCCTTGAACGCTGCTTCGCGGGTTGCCGACTTATGCTTTTTCGATTCGTACGCCTTTTCCTGATTGTCTTCCTGACCGTCGCGACATCGGTCGCCGCGTTGGCGCAGGCCGAGATTCCGGCGCTGAACGATAGCCCGCCCAAGGCTGTGCCGGCCCCGCAAGCGGCCCCCGCTCAGCAGCAGCCGGTGACACAACAGGCCACACCGCCGGCCGCGAATGTCCAGCCGGCGCAGGCGGCCCCCGCATCGCAGCCGGGCCCGGCAACGCCTGCCCAGGCGGCGCCTGCCGCTCCAGCTCAGGCTGCACCCGCGCCGCCGCCGGGCGGTCTGGTCGTCGAGCAGCAGAAGGCGTTGAAGTCGCTGGTGACCAAGACCGATGGTCTCGCCAAGCAGATCGAGCAGAATTCCGACGACGATGGCGCGCTTGTCGACATCCGCCTGCAACTCGAAGACCTCGCCCGACAGGCGCTGAATACGGCGACCGTGTTTCGCCCGCGTCTCACCGAGATCGGCAGCAAGCTTGACCAGTTGGGCCCGCCGCCGGCGCAGGGCCAGCCGGCCGAGCCGGAAATCGTTGCCAATGAGCGCAAGGCGCTGAACAACGAAAAGGCCGAGATCAATGCGGTGATCGCGGGCGCGCAGACGCTTTCGTTGCGCATCACGACGATGGTCGACAACATCTCGACGCTGCGTTCGAAGCTGTTCCGCAATCTTCTGACCAAGCGTTACGCGCTGGACAAGGTGGTCAGCAGCGAACTGGTTTCGGACGCCAATTCCGAATTCACCAATCTCTACGCAGCCGTGTCGTCCTGGTTCGGCTTTGTCCTGAAGTTCAAGTATCAGGCGGCCTTGGTGGCGACGATCATGGCGCTGGTGGCGGCGGCCGTGTTGCTGATTGGCGGGCGGCGTCTGTACGGACGGGTGTTCGAGTTCAATTCGAACATCGAGGAGCCCTCCTATCTTTCCAGGCTCTCGCTGGCGTTCTGGTCGACCCTTCTGCCGACATTGGCACTCGGCGTCTTCTTCTTCTCGACCTATTTCTTCTTCGACTACTATGGCGTGCTGCGCGGCGACATCGGCGTGTTCCTGCGCGCGCTGATGTCGGCTATCGGCGTGGCATTCTGCGTCAACCGGCTGACCAATGCGGCGCTGTCGCCGCGCATGCCCAAGTGGCGGCTGATTCCGGTGGAGTCCGGTCCGGCCCGCTGGCTGGTTCGCCTTTCGACGGCCATGGCGGTGGTGCTTGGCATCAACAGTTTCCTCTCCGTCGTCAACGAGCAGATGGGTTCGCCACTGTCGCTAACGGTCGGGCGCAGCTTCATCGCCACGATCATCATCGGGTTGATCCTGATCCTGATGGGGCTGGTGCGGCCCTTCCGCACTCACACCGGCGAATGGCGACCGTGGCCGGTATGGCTCCGGTATCTTGCCTATGCGCTTGGCCTGTTCACCATCATCGCCGCGCTGCTCGGCTTCATCGGCCTTGCGATCTTCCTGTCGATCCAGATCGTTGTCACCGGCACGATCCTGATCACCGCCTATATCGGCTTCCTGTCGGCCCGGGCCATCGGCGCGGAGGGCGGTTTCGCCGAATCCTCGGTCGGCCGCTGGTTTGCCGCCCAAACCAATCTGGAAGACGGCACGCTCGACCAGTTCGGGCTCGCCACCAGCATCGCCATCAACCTCTTGATCGTGCTGGTGTTCCTGCCGCTGATCCTGTTGTTGTGGGGCTTCCAGCCAGGTGACATCCAGGCCTGGGCCTACAGACTGGCCACCGGGGTCAAAATCGGCTCGGTAACGATTTCATTCACCGGCATCCTTACCGGCATTGTCGTCTTCGTCGTCGGTTATTTCGTGACACGCTGGTTCCAGGCGTGGCTCGACGATTCGGTCATGGCGCGAGGGCGTGTCGACACCGGCGTGCGCAATTCGATCCGCCTTATCGTCGGTTATGCCGGCATGGCGCTGGCGGCGCTGATCGGTGTCTCGGCCGCCGGGATAGATCTGTCGAACCTGGCGCTGATCGCCGGCGGTCTCTCGCTCGGCCTTGGTTTCGGCCTGCAGAACGTCGTCTCCAATTTCGTGTCGGGCCTCATCCTCCTTGCCGAGCGTCCGTTCAAGGTCGGCGACTGGATTGTCGCTGGCGATGTCAGCGGTACGGTCAAGAAGATCAGCGTGCGCGCCACCGAGATCGAGACCTTCCAGCGCCAGTCGGTGATCCTGCCGAATTCCAACCTCATCAACAGCGCAGTCGGCAACTGGACCCATCGCAACAAGCTCGGTCGCGTCGAGATCAAGGTCGGTGTCGCCTATGGCTCGGATGTGCGCCGCGTCCACGAGATATTGCTGGAGATCGCGCGCGGCCATCCTCTGGTGCTGAAGAACCCGGAGCCGTTCGTGCAATTCGTCAATTTCGGTCCGAATGCGCTGGACTTCGAAATCCGCATCTTCCTCGCCGACATCATGAATGGTGGCAGCGCGCAAAACGATATCCGCTTCGCCGTCATCGAGGCGTTCACCCGCGAAGGCATCGAGATTCCGTCGGCTCCGCGGCAGGCACAACCCCATATCCACCACGAACCGTGGCCGGTCGACGACGACAAGACCGAGGCGTTGCACGCTGAAAAGGAAGCGGTGAAAGCGGAAGCGGAACGCAACCGCACGAAAGGCCGGCGCAAGCCGCGCAGGCCCGATCCGAACTAGTTTTCCGCCTCTCCAAAGCCAATTGCGGCATGAATGAGGCATTCAGTTGCGGTTCAGCTTGTTTGTCCTATAAGCTTTTCCGCGAAGGCTTGAAACGTCTCGCGTAACGCAACAGAGGCGGTGGAAACACCGGAATTGCAATGTGGAAGTCCCTCATCGCCGCTGCAGCTCTTTTCGCCGCGAGCGGGGTTGGCCATACCGCGAGCGCGGTCAACAAGGACGCCGAGACCCGCACGCTGGTGGTCACGGAAGGCGGTGGCCGGAGCGAGTTGACGCTCGCCGGCGGCGAGACCGTCCAGTTCTGCCCGAACGGCTGCTTCGTCACCTTGCCGAATGGCGACCTGGAAGCGCTGACCGGCTCGGAGACGATCGTGATTTCCGGCGGCGCCGCGACGGTGAAGTAACCGCGAACGAACTGCCGTCGAGAACCAAGGCCGGACATCTGTCCGGCCTTTTATTTTTTGTGGTAAGCTCCATTTAACGATGACTGGCAAAACAGCGTGGTGGGCGCTTGTTTTCGCGGTTTTTTCAGCGTCCGGTAATGTGTCCCGCCACTATATCCGATCCGGGACCGCGAACAGGCGGTCATGGGGTAGGCGGGGCAACACTTTCATGGATGCGCGGTCTGACAGGAACGCAGTGCCACTTGCTGTCGATCTCGACGGCACGCTGCTGGCGACCGATCTCTTGTGGGAGGGGTTGTTCATCCTTCTCAAGAAGAACCCGCTCTATCTCTTCCTTGTGCCGATCTGGCTCGCCAGCGGGCCTGCCAGGCTGAAGCAGGAAATCGCCAGCCGCGTCGATATCGACCCAGCCAGCCTGCCTTATCGCGAGCCGCTACTGTCCAGGCTGCACGCCGAACGCTCGGACGGGCGCAAGCTGGTGCTGGCAACCGGCACGCCGCGCAAGTTCGCCGAAGCGATCGCTGCGCATCTCGGCATTTTCGACAAGGTCATCGCCACCGACGGTGTCGACAATCTCACCTCCGCCAGGAAACGTGCCGCGCTTGTCGCGATCTATGGCGATGGCGGCTTCGACTATGCCGGCAACAGCCGCCATGACCTCGAGGTCTTCGATGCCGCGCGCCTCGCCATCGTGGTTGCACCAGATCGCGCGGCGACGCGCTGGCAGGCCAGAAATGGCGGCGAACTGGTGCGAGGCCCCGAGCGGTCGTTGAAGACTGTTCTCAAGATGCTGCGTGTGCATCAATGGGCCAAGAACGGGCTGATCGCGGTGCCGATGATGCTGTCGGCGGAGTACTTCAACCCGATCATGCTGTGGCAGACCGCCATCGCATTCATCGCGTTCAGCGCGGTCGCCTCCGCCATCTACATAGTCAACGACTTCTTCGATCTGGCGCTCGACCGTCGCCATTCCACCAAGCGCAAACGGCCGTTTGCCGCCGGAACGCTGTCGATCCCCTTTGGCCTCGCTTCGATCGCCGTTCTGGTGACCATCGGTGTCGTCGCCGCCCTGTTCCTGCCTGTCGCGTTCGCCTTTGTCCTGGTCGGCTACATGATCATTACGCTGGCCTATTCGTTGAGCCTGAAGCGCATGCTTTTGATCGACGTTCTGACGCTGGCCGGACTTTATACAGTGCGCGTGCTGGCCGGTGCCGCGGCAACCGGTGTCGAGGTTTCGTTCTGGCTGCTGGCATTTTCGATCTTCTTCTTTCTGTCGCTGGCACTGGTGAAGCGTTTCGTCGAACTGCGTACGGCGCCGCCGCCGCCGGGCGAGCGCATCGCCGGCCGTGGCTATCGTGCCGAGGATCACGACATCATCGCCCAGGCAGGTCTTGCTTCGGCGTTTTCCTCCGCGCTGGTGCTGGCGCTCTACATGGACAGTGTCGAGATGCGTGAGCTATATCCGCATCCTTGGATGATTTGGCCTCTGCCGCCGATCGTTCTTTATCTGACAATGCGCATCTGGATCCTCGCTCGCCGCGGCGAGATGCATGACGATCCGGTCGTCTTCATCATGGGTGACTGGCGAAGCCAGGTCGTCGTCCTGATCGGAGCTGCGCTGCTGGTTGCCGGAGCTTGGCCGAATTGAGCATGAACCGTTTTCAAAGCTTTGGGCGGGTGATCCCGCCGGCCGTAAAGGCCATCACTGCCTCGGAGGCCATCGCGCTTCTGAAAGGTGGGACGGCGCGGCCGGATTCGCTGCTCGCCTATGGCAATGGTCGCTCCTATGGCGACAGCTGCCAGAATGCCGCCGGTACGGTGGTCGATATGCGGCCGATGGGCAAGATCCGTTCCTTCAACGCCGAGAACGGCCTGCTGGAGGCCGATGCGGGCGTTATGCTGGCCGACATCATCGCCTATGCGGCGCCATTCGGGTTCTTCCCGCCTGTGGTGCCCGGCACGCAGTTCGTCACGCTGGGTGGCGCCATCGCGAACGATGTGCATGGCAAGAATCATCATCGGCGCGGCACCTTCGGCTGCCATGTCGAATCCTTCGCGCTGCTGCGTTCGGATGGTCGCGTCCATACCTGCTCGGAAACCCAGAACACGCGCCTGTTCTGGGCGACGATCGGCGGCATGGGGTTGACCGGGCTGATCCTCTCGGCATCGATCCGCCTGATGCGGGTGCCGTCGCTGGATGTGACCGAGACGGTGACGCCGTTCCGCAACCTTGCGGAATATTTCGATCTTGCCGAGGCTGCCGACGCGGCCAACGAATATGCGGTGGCCTGGATCGACCAGCTTGCCGGCGGCCGCAATCTCGGCCGTGGCCTGCTATTTGCCGGCAACCATGCCGATCACGGCTCGCATGCGGCGCAGAAGCCGGGCGGCCGGCTCTCCGTGCCGTTCCAGCCGCCGCTTACCGTGCTCAACCGGCCTTTCCTGAAGGCTTTCAATGCCGCCTACCGCTGGAAGAAGGGCAGGGCTTCCGGCCCGCATATGGTCGGTTATCAGGGCTTTTTCTTCCCGCTTGATGGCGTGCGCGACTGGAACCGGCTCTACGGCCCGGCGGGTCTGTTCCAGCATCAGAGCGTCATCCCCGACGAAGCCGCGCGAGAGGCCGTACCCGCGCTGCTTGCTGCGGCGCATCGGGCCGGGCAGGGCTCGTTCCTGACCGTGTTGAAGCGTTTCGGCGCGATCCGTTCGCCCGGTATCCTGTCCTTCCCGCGCCCTGGCTACACGCTGACGCTCGATTTTCCTAACCGGGGCGGCAAGACATTGGCGCTGCTTGCCGAACTCGACCGCATCACAGTCGCGGCCGGCGGCGCGGTCAACCCATACAAGGATGCGCGCATGAGCGCCGAAACCTTCGCCGCGTCTTTCCCGGACTGGCGGCGGCTCGAAACCGTGCGCGATCCTGCCTTCCTGTCGAGTTTCTGGGCCCGCACCGCATACCGGCTCGGCCCGCAGCGCGGCGGTCTGGCCGAAGCAGCGGAATGACAGAATTCCGATCTGTCGTCGGTAAACAAAGATAAAATTAGACTTGCCTAAAATTACTGGTGCCGTTTCACGAATTCTTTTCGGCTTTATCTTAGACGGGTGACGGGTATTGGGGGTGAAATGAAATACATTGCTTTCATATTATTCACGGTGATGACCAACGCCGCCGCGCAGCTCATGCTGAAGCAAGGCATGATGTCGCTCGGGCCGATTTCATTCGAGGGCGTCAACCCGATCATCAAGCTTTTGCAGATTGTCTTCAGCCCCTGGGTGTTCCTGGGCCTGTGCACCTTCGTCATCTCGATGGCGTCGCATCTCTATGTGCTGTCCAAAGTCGAGCTCTCTTTCGCCTATCCGTTTCTCAGCCTTGCCTATGTCGTGGTCGCGGTGTTCGCCTATTTCGTGTTCCGGGAAGACCTGAACGCCTGGCGCATCGCCGGCATCGCCTTCATCTGCGTCGGCACCGTGCTGATCGCCCAGAGCGGCGGGGCTGATCAGGGGCATGAGCCGGGCGAGGGCGGCAAGGCCACCCAGACCACCTCCCTTTCCACCGACAAGATCAGCGGGACCGTTCGATGAGACATGTGATTATCGGCGGCGACGGCTTCGTCGGCCGCCACCTTGCTCCCAAGCTTGTCGCCGATGGTGAAGAGGTCGTTGTCGCGGACATCGTCAAGAGCGACCTGCCGCACTATCGCGCCGTGCGCCATGTCCAATGCGACGTGACCGACCCGGCCTCGGTGGCCGCGCTCGGCATCAAGGCCGACGACATGGTCTACAATCTCTCGGCCAAGATGCTGTCGCCGATCCAGGTGCGCGCCAAACGCCACGACTTCTTCTATCCGGTGAACTATCACGGCACCGTCAACATCATCGAGGCGATGGACAAGGCCGGTGCGCCAAAGCTCGTGCATTTCACCACCGACATGATCTATGGCCACACGGTCACCCAGCCGATGACCGAGGAACATCCGGTCGCGCCGCTTGGCGAATACGGCATGTCGAAATGGGAGACCGAGCAGCTTGCCGCCGAATGGCGCAAGCGCGGCATGTCGATTTCGCTGTTCCGGCCCCGCCTTATCATCGGTCCCGGCCGTCTCGGCATCCTGGAAAAACTGTTCAAGCTGATCGACTGGAACCTGCCGGTGCCGATGATCGGCTCGGGCCGCAATCCATACCAGTTCATTTCGGTGTTCGATTGTGCCGAAGCCGCACGGCTGGCCTGGAAGGCTGGCGTGCCCAACGAGGCCTATAATCTCGGTTCGCTCAAGCCGCCGCCGGTGCGCAAGCTGCTGGGCGACCTGATCCGCCATGCCGGGTCGAAGTCGATCCTGCTGCCGACGCCTGGCTGGGCGGTGAAACGCACGCTCGACCTGCTCGACCGTCTCAACATGCCGATCATGGATCCCGAGCAATATCTCATCGCCGATGAGGATTGCGTGCTCGACGTGTCCAAGGGCGAGCGCCAGCTCGGCTGGGTGCCGCAATATCGCGACGAGGACATGCTGATCGCCGCCTACCGCGAATACCGGGCCAAGAAGGGCGCTGCCGCGACGGCGGTGAAACACGCGCCCGCCGAGTGAATTTGGCCCGCAAGACCTGGCCGCAACCGGCCGGGCAGGCACCGACAAGGGGGATTTCGAGATGACTGTCATGACCAAGCCAGAACAGGATAATGCCCGCGCCGTTGCAGCCGCGCCGCTTGGCAACACCAGGCGCAAGCCGGAGCTGATCAGCGTCGAGCAGGCAAAGGCGCTGGACGTCGCCCGCATCACCGACCTGTTCAAGGCACACCTCAACCCCGGCCAGCTGCATTTCATGAAGCTGCTCGGCTTCCACAAGGTGAAGATCGAGCGCGCCGAAGGCATGTTCTATGTCGACCAGAACGGCCGCAAGATCCTCGACTTCTTTGGCGGGTTCGGCTCGCTGGCCTTTGGGCACAACCATCCGCGCATCCTCGAGGCGCGCAAGAAGTTCCAGGAGGAGAAGCGGCAGGAGATCGCCATCGCCTTCATGTCGCAATATGCAGCGGCCCTTGCCCACAACATCGCTGCCTGTTCGCCGGGCGATCTCGACATGGTCTTCCTCGGCTCGTCCGGTTCGGAGGCGATGGAGGCGGCGGTGAAGCTCGCCGAGCGCGCCGCCGGCCCGAAGCGGCCGAAGGTCGTCTATGCGGAGAACTCCTTCCACGGCAAGACCAAGGGCGTTTTGGCCATCACCGACGGGTCGCTCTACCGGGCCGACTTCAAGGTGGTCGACAACACGGTTCGCGTGCCGTTCGGCGATATCGATGCCGTCGAGCGGCTGTTCCGCTCCGATCCGGAGATCGGCGTCATCGTGCTGGAGACCATCCAGGGCGGCGGCGGCATTATCCAGGCGCCGACTGAATACTGGCAGAAGCTCAGAGCTCTCTGCGATCAGTATGGCGTGCTGTGGGTGGCCGACGAAGTGCAGTGCGGTTATGGCCGCTCCGGCCGTTTCTATGCTTTCGAGCACCATGGCGTGGTGCCCGATGTGACGGCGCTGGCGAAGTCGCTCGGCGCGGGCAAGGCGGCGGTCGGCGCCATGATCGCCAAACGCGACGTCTACATGAAGGCCTATGGCACGCCGAAGACGGCGATGATCCACGCCATGGCCACCTTTGGCGGCATGGGCGAGGCCTGCGTGACCGCCATCGAAGGCATCAACGTGCTCTACGATGAAGGGCTGATCGACAACGCGGCCAACACCGGCGCCTACCTTCTTGAGCGGCTCACCGCGCTGCGGGAAAAGTATCCGAAGATCATCAAGGATGTGCGCGGCAAGGGCTTCATGGTCGGCCTGGAGTTCCACGATTTCTCGCAGACCTTGCCGATGGTGTTACGCCCGGTGGTCAGCGTGCTGGACGACAAGCTCAAGGGTTCGCTGTCTGGGTTTGTCGGCGCGCTACTGTTGCGCGATTACGACGTGCTGGTCGCCTTCACCGAATACAATCGCAATGTCATCCGCCTCGAGCCGCCGCTGATCTGCCAGTGCGAGCATGTGGACCGTTTCATCGAGGCCTTCGACAGTCTTCTGTCGCGCGGCATCGTGGCCATCGTGAAGGATTTCGTGAAGAGCCAGATGCGCTGATCGCAGTCCGACGGAGGTTGGGAAATGTGAAAGGCCGGGAGTGATCCCGGCCTTTTTCTTTGTCGCGGCGCCAACGACGCAGGTGCGCTGCTTATCCCGGAAACCGAAAGCCGGTCTGGATGCGACAGACGCTTCGCCGCAGGTCAGCTGGCCGGGGCGTTTCGGGGTCCGAGCGCCGTGTCGAATTTCGGGTGGATGAAAGCGTCGTAACAGGCGTCGAGCTTGATGCGGCGATGATTGGTGAGCGCCGGTATGTAGAGCGTGTAGAGGATGCTGTTGTTCGCCGTCGGTGGGCAGGTCGGCAACAGTACCAGGTCCGTATCCGCGACCGCCTGTTCCTCCTCCAAACCGGGCGGCGGCACGGCGCGGCCCGGATCAGCGCCGATCGCCACGTGCAGCGGCGCGGAGCGTTGCATCAGCCAGGGAAACGGATTGACGAAGTTCAGCGACATGATGGTGTCGAAACGGATGCCGGCCTTGGTTTCGATGTCGCGGATCGAACTGATCGCCGTGTCGACAGCGCTCAGATAGCCGATCTGGAAGTCGAAGTCGGAGTAGAGCAGGGGCGTCGGCAGTTCGTAGATGCCGGCGAGATCTTCGTAAAGTTTACGATGCTCGGGATAGAAATGGAGCATATGGTCCGTCCGCGCCTCTATGTCGGGCCGCATGTTGACGGCACCCAGGCTCTTCAGGTTGCGTTCGGCCAGTGGCACGTTCTTGATCGCGCCGAGATAGGTGCGCGCGGCGCGCTCGATGATGCGCACCACTGGCGGCAAAGCCGCGGCGGCGACCAACGAGGTGATGGTCAGCACCAGAACCGGCCGCTCGACGATTCCTCGGGTCTTCATGAGAATGGCGAGCAGCACGGGCCAAAGGAAGATGAAGGCCTGGCTGCCGGTGTTCTGCGTTTCGTAGAGGATGCCGGCGATCAGCACCACTGCCAGCCACAGGCTGTCGCGGGCCAGAACCGATGTCCCCTCGACGGCTTGGGACGCGGTCTTGCGCCATTCCGACCACAACAGCACGAACACCAGTATTCCGGCGGAGCCGACGATGCCGAAGCTCAAGGAAGAGGCTTGCAGAATGCGGGGCAGCAGCGAGCCGCTGTTCAAGCCGATCAGGATCAGGATGTCGTGGATGTAGCGACCGACGAGGCCCGACGACACCTCCATCCCGGCGATGATCGCCATGAAGGCGACCGCGGCGATCAGCGCATCGCGTAGCGCGATACGCCCAGCGACGAGCGCGTAGGCGCAGATCATGCCCGCCGCGAGAAAACCGGTGATCTTCAGAAAGAACAGCGAGCCCATGCAGACAGCGATCAGGCCGACCAGAAGCCGCCTGTCGCGCACGAAGGTGAAGGCCGCCACCAGTACATAGAGCATCTGGCAAGCTTGGCGGTTATAGATGCCGAAACCGTCGGAACCCGGATAGGTGTACATTTCGCGCGTGTTGAAGGGCAAAATCGCGAAGATCAGGAAGGGGATCAGCAAGGCGAACGCGGTGAAACGCGAGCTCCTGTCGACATGCCACACGATGGCCGCCATCGCCGGCGCGGTGATGGCAAGCAGCGACCAGTGCGCGAGAAACACGGGATGGCCTTCCGGAAACAGCGCTACCCAACCGGCGAACAGGTAGTAGCCGAGCGGGCCGACCGGCACGAAGAAGTCGAGGACCGGTACCTGGCCGTCGAAGATGCGGTTGGCGGCGTCATAGTAGATGAAGACGTCCCAATACATCGGGCCGATCGGCAGGTGGACCGGCAGGGCAAGTAAGACGAGGACGACGAGCAGGGCCAGCACCAGCAAGGTGACGGGCGCGGTCAGTACCGACAGGAAAGGCCGGGGGCTTGTCTTGGAGGACTGTTCGAAGGCCACGCTCATCTCCAGTATCCGCGGCGCTCCGGGAAGGAATTCCGGTTCATTCGGCCTGTCTATAAGAAAAATCGAAAACAAGCGTTAAACCGGCCCGGCCGGCGGAGCCAAAAGGACTGGCGCGGTGGCGTCGCGCGGCTTTTTTGCAATGTCGCAAACAGGCTGCAATCGACCGGCGCCGCCCTATAGTGTGCGCGCAATATCATCTCGGAGTCGCGGGCAATGGCAGAGTTTCCGAAAAAGGCGAAGGTTGTCATCATCGGGCTTGGCGGTATCGTGGGCGCGTCGATTGCCCATCATCTGATCGAGCGTGGCTGGGACGACATCGTCGGTATCGACAAGTCGGGTATCCCGACCGACATCGGCTCGACCGCGCACGCCTCGGACTTCTGCTACACGACGAGCCACGACTACCTTTCGGTCTGGACTACCCAGTACTCGATCGATTTCTACGAGAAGATGGGCCACTACGCCCGCATCGGCGGCCTCGAAGTCGCTCGCACCGGCGACGACACCTGGATGGAAGAGATCAAGCGCAAGCTGTCCTCCGCCAAGGCCTTCGGTACCCGCGCACACTATGTTTCGCCGTCCGAGATCAAGGCGATGTTCCCGCTGATCGAGGAAGATCAGGTGATGGGCGGCATGTTTGATCCCGACGCCGGCCTGGTCATCCCGCGCTCGCAGACGGTTGCCGGCAAGCTGGTCGACGCCGCCGAGAAGTCCGGAAAGCTCCAGGTCTTCGGCAACACGCCGGCCACCTCGCTGATCGTCGAGAAGGGCCGCATCAAAGGCGTCGTCACCCATCGCGGCACGATCATGGCCGACCATGTCGTCGTCTGCGCCGGTATATGGGGCCGCCTGATCGCCGAGATGGTCGGCGAGGACCTGCCTGTTATGCCGGTCGATCATCCGCTCACCTTCTTCGGCCCGTACAACGAGTTCGAGGGCACCGGCAAGGAGATCGGCTTCCCGTTGCTGCGCGACCAGGGCAACTCCGCCTATATGCGCGACACCGGCGACCCCAAGACCACCGAAGGCGGCCAGATCGAGTGGGGCTATTACGAGACCACCAATCCGCGTCTCTGCCATCCGCGCGAGATCCTCGAAAAGCACGAGGCACGTCTGTCGCCGTCGCAGCGCGACCTCGACATGGAACAGATCATGGTGCCGCTGGAGCGCGCCATGGAGCTGACGCCGATCCTCGGCGAGATCGGCTACAATGAAAGCCATTCCTTCAACGGCCTGCTTCAGGTTTCCGCCGCCGGCGGCCCGTCCTGCGGCGAGAGCCAGAAGGTGCGCGGCCTCTGGTACTGCGTCGCTATCTGGGTCAAGGACGGTCCCGGTTACGGCAAGCTGATCGCCGATTGGATGACCGACGGCCGCACCGAGATCGACCACAACTCGATCGACTATTCGCGCTTCTACCCGCACCAGCTGGAAGAAAAATTCATCGAGGGCCGCACTTTCGAGGCCGCCCAGAAGATCTATTTCCCGGCCGTGCATACCCGCGAGCCCTACGCCACCGGCCGCAACGTCAAGCGTTCGCCCTTCTACGAGCGCGAGAAGGAACTCGGTGGATACTTCATGGAGCTTGGCGGTTGGGAGCGTGCCCACGGCTATGCCGCCAACGAGCACCTGCTCGAAAAATACGGCAACCGCGTTCCGGTGCGCGAGAACGAATGGGACAGCCGCCATTTCTGGCGCGTGTCCAACGCCGAGCATCTGGCGATGAGCGAGGATTGCGGCATCGTCAACCTCTCGCACTTCCACATGGTGGATATCGAAGGTCCCGACCATGTCGAGCTCTTGGAATGGCTCTGTGCTGCCAAGATCGGCGGCGATAGCAATATCGGCAAGGGCATCTACACCCATTTCCTCGACGACGAGGGCATGGTGCGCGCCGACTTCACCGTCTTCCGCATGGCGGACCGCTGCCGCCTGGTGAACGGTGCCGATGCCGGCCCGCGCGACTTCCACTACATGAAGCGTGTGGCTGAGGATCGCGGTCTCGACGTTACCATCACCGACACGTCGGAAAAATACATCACCATCGGYATCTGGGGACCGAACGCCCGCGAAAACCTGAAGAAAGTGGTGTCCGATCCCGCCGGTCTCGACCAGGAAAACTTCGCCTTCGCCGCGATCAAGCAGATCGAGATCGCCGGTAAGAACGTTACAGCTTTCCGCATCTCCTATGTCGGCGAGCAGGGCTGGGAACTGCACATGAAATACGAGGACGGCCTGGCCGTCTGGGATGCCCTGCGCTCGACCGGCGTCATGGCCTTCGGTGTCGAGACCTACGCCAATTCGCGCCGCATGGAAAAGAGCCTGCGCCTGCAGAATGCGGACCTTCTCACCCAGTACAACCTCATCGAGGCCGACCTTGCCCGTCCGAAGGTCAAGGAAGCCGACTTCCGCGGCAAGGCCAAGCATCTGGAGTACAAGGCGCGCGCCCACCAGCCCGCCATGCTCTGCACGCTCATCATGACCGACAACACCGACGGCAAGGGCGTCAAGCGCTACCCAGTCGGCTCGATGCCGGTCATGGATCCGGAAACCGGTGAGGTGCTGATCGACGAGCTCGGCCGGCGCTCTTATACCACTTCGGTCGCTTACGGCCCGACCATCGGCAAGAACATCGCGCTCGCCTACGTGCCGCACGCTTATGCGCAGGAGGGGCGCAAGCTTCAGGTTGGCTATTTCGGAGAGACCTATCCGGTCGAGGTGGCAGGGGTCGGCTACAAACCGCTCTACGACCCGGAGAATTTGAAGCCGAGAAGCTGAGACCGTCACTCGGCCGCAGCAAACCTTCGAACGATCATACAAAAGCCCGGCACCAGCCGGGCTTTTGCTTTGTAAGGGGCCGGTTTTCGCTTACTCTTCGACCATGTCGGCAGCCTCTGTCAGCTCCCTTTTCGTGGGTGTCGCTTCGGCGCTGGCGCTTGGGCTGATCGCGGCGGCGAATGCAGCCGAACCGGTTGACGTGGAGCTAGTCCTTGCCGTCGACGTCTCTTTGTCGATGTCGCCGGAAGAGCTGGAGATCCAGCGGCACGGCTATGCCGCGGCGTTGACCGACGAAGCCGTGCTGCGGGCGATTGCCGACGGCCGGTACGGCAAGATCGCCGTCACCTACGTCGAATGGGCCGGCACCATGTCGCAATATGTGATCGTGCCGTGGACAGTAATCGCCAACCGCGCCGATGCAGAGGGCGTGGTTTCGCAATTGTCGGCCCGGCCGCCTAACAGCGCGCGGCGCACGTCGATCTCGGCGGCGCTGCAATTCGGCGCCGACCTGTTCGCCGAAAGCCCGTTTCAGGGCGATAAACGTGTCATCGACATCTCCGGCGACGGACCGAACAACCAGGGCGCGCCGGCGCCTTTCGCCCGCGACGCCGTGGTCAAGCAGGGCATCACCATCAATGGATTGCCGCTGATGACCAGTGGCCTGGCGGAATCGCCCTACGATCTGCGCGATCTCGATCGCTACTACCACGATTGCGTCATCGGCGGCCCCGGGGCCTTCATGATTCCGGTCAATGGCTGGGAACAGTTCCCCGAGGCGGTCCGCCGCAAGCTGGTGCTGGAACTGGCCGGTCCGGCATCGCCGCATTGGGCTGCGGCCGAGGCCGTGCAGCCCCCAGTGGTGCTCGCTCAGGCAACCCCCACGGTCGATTGCCTCGCCGGCGAGAAGAGATGGCGTGACCGCAACTATCTGCTCGACAACCGGTGACTTGACCTTCCCCAGGCAGGGGAGGGCTTTCCGATATCAGGCCGCCAGAAGCTGCTTGCGGTCGATGCGCTCCTGCTGCGGCGAGCGCGCATAGAGCTCGCGATAGCATTTGGAGAAATGCGAAGCCGAGACGAAGCCACAGGCCACCGCGACTTCGACCACCGGCATCGACGATTGGATCAGCAAATGACGGGCGCGGTCGAGCCTGATTTCCAGATAATAACGGGCGGGCGAGCGGCCCATCTCGGTACGGAACAGCCGCTCGATCTGACGGCGCGAAAGGTCGACATGGTCGGCGATTTCGATCAGCGACAAGGGTTCGGCGAGGTTCGCCTCCATCAGCTCGATGATGGTGAGCACCTTGGAATTCTGCACGCCTAGCCGTGCGCGCAGCGGCAGGCGCTGGCGGTCGGTCGGGCTTCTTACGCGGTCGGTCAGCACCTGTTCGCAGACGCGGTTGACGAGGTTTTCGTCGAAATCGTCGCCGATCAGTTTCAGCATCATGTCGAGCGCGGCGGTGCCGCCGGCGCAGGTGTAGACATTCTGGTCGACCTCGAACAGGTCGGCGAAGACGTTGGCCTTCGGGAAGGCTTCCTGGAAGCCAGGCAGGTTTTCCCAGTGGATGGCGCAGCGCTTGTTGGACAAGAGACCGGCGGCGGCCAGAACATAGGCGCCGGTGCACAGTCCGCCCACGGCGACGCCGCGATTATACTCCTCGCGCAGCCAGGCGAAGACCGACTTGTTATGGTATTTCTCGACATCCATGCCCGTGCAGATGATGGCCATGGACGGCCGGTCAGGGCCTGCCATCTTGCGGCGTTCCTCGTCCAGCGAGGTGTTGACCGCGCATAGGACGCCGTTCGAGGCCGGCACGGGGCTCCCATCGGTGCTTGCCAGCCGCCAGCGATAGGCTTCGTAGCCGAGCATTCGG
The DNA here is from genome assembly GCF_052115345.1 of Mesorhizobium sp. 2RAF21. Lineage (NCBI taxonomy): Bacteria > Pseudomonadati > Pseudomonadota > Alphaproteobacteria > Hyphomicrobiales > Phyllobacteriaceae > Mesorhizobium > Mesorhizobium sp. 2RAF21. The sequence continues at coordinate 236,963 of NZ_JBFRGM010000004.1, forward strand.
TTGGCGATGCGCAATGGCTCAAGCGCTGTCGCAAACGCGACCATGGTGAAATCAGGGACGAGGAAAAAGACCAACGATCGTTTGATCGGCTGCTTTGCGGCGCTCACGAAAAATCTACCTCCCATGACGCGAACAGAATGTCGCGATCAGCATAGCGTCATCAGGAAAATTATTTTCTGTCAATTGGCTAGAGCGGGTAGGGAAGACAAAATTTGCGACATGGGTCGCAAACGGGCCATCGCAAGCGCTTTGGAAAGATCGGGGGCGCGTCGGCGGCTTTCGTCAACGCCCGCGCGGTGTCGCCAATAGCAAAACGCCGCCCGGTCGAAGCGAGGCGGCGTTTGCAATTTTACGGCTGAAAGTGAGGCTCGTCGGAGCCTCGAACGATCATGCCACGAAGCCGAGACGGGCGGCCGCAACCGCTGCGGTCTGGCCAGGCATGGTCTTGGCCAAACGCTGACGCTCCAGAGCGGTGGTCAGGTTGGTCTGGCGGCGGGTGAACAGGCGGGTAAAGAGCTTCATGACTTTCTCCAATCGGTTGCTCAGACGGGTCGCCTTCGCTTGATGGAGTGGGGCAGCTCGTTTGCTGCAGTGCATATAGGCTTGTCCACGCAAAAACAAAATCGCAAAAGCGAAGCGCTTCATATGGAAAAGCGACATGGGAATTGGCATGTTTCAGCCAGAAACCATATTTTGTTTATTTTTTACAATGAGTTGGTTGAATTTTGCGCCGCTATGCGGCTTGTTCATATGCGTCATGCGTCCATTGCATGGCGAGCTGAATGGGCGTTGCGGCAACAAAAAAGCCCGCCGGAAACATCGCGGCGGGCTCTCATGCGACTGCCTGTCCGGTCATTTTCCGCCGGCCCAGCTGCCGACGCCGGCCGCATGGGCGGTGTTTGAAGCCACATCCGGCCAGCCGATATCCTTCTGCACCTCGGCGGGCAGTGCGCGGATGGCGCGCTCGGTGAGATAACGGCTGCGGGCGGCACCGAGTTCGGTCGCGATCCGACCGATGGTCGACAGAACGGTCATACACTTCTCCTTCCACGGTTGGCTGGAAATTCGGCTGCTGGTTCCCATCGAATTGCTGCTGCTCCAACAGCTTGTCAGCAATGATCGATAGGGCCGTCTTGACAGTGTTGACTATGAACCTGCGGTGATGTTCAATCAAACGAAATGACATGATGCTTTAGTTCAGAAAATTTGAATGGAACGCCGATGAACGCGCCACTCAACCATCCACTTCCGCTGCTTGACCTGGATGTGTTGCGCACATTCGTTGCGATCGCCGAGACCGGCAGCTTCACCACGGCGGCCACGGCCGTGTTCCGCACACCTTCGGCGGTTTCGATGCAGATCAAGAAATTGGAGGACGTGCTTGGCCGCTCCGTCTTCGCGCGTGACGCGCGCTCGGTCGCGCTGACCACCGATGGCGAGATGCTGCTTGGCTATGCGCGACGGCTGCTGGCCATCAACCGCGAGGCGGTCTCCAAGTTCATCGTGCCTGATATCGTCGGCGTGGTGCGATTGGGCTCGCCGGACGATTACGGCGAACGGGTCCTGCCGCATGTGCTGAAGCGCTTCGCGCATTCGCATCCCTCGATCGCCGTCGATGTCACCATCGACCAGTCGATCAATCTGCGCCGGCGCATGGATGACCGTGTGCTCGACATCACCTTGCTGACCAATTCCTACAAGACCAGCGCTATCGGCGCCGAGGTGCTTCTAACCGAGCCGATTGTATGGGCGGGCGCCAAGGGTGGATGCGCGCATCTGCGCGAGCCGCTGCCGGTGTCGATCTGGGAAGAAGGTTGCGTGTGGCGGGCAGGGGCGCTGGATGCGCTCGGCCGCGATGGCCGCAACTATCGCGTTGCCTATATGAGTGCACACACTGCTGGCCAGCGCGCCGCCATTCTCGCGGATCTCGCCGTGGCGCCGCTGCCCAAATCCTTCCTTGGCAACGACATGGTCGAGCTCGGCCCGAAGGACGGTCTGCCGCATATCGGCAGCTACAATCTGGCGATGATCGTGACGCCGGACGCCAGTGCGCCGGTCAAGGCGGTGGCCGACCATATCCGCGCTACCTTCGACGTGTTCCGGGAAACGGGGAAGTTCTAGGCCGTTCCTGGCTATTCGGCCGCGAAGGCCAGGCCGGGCTGCCTCTCGCGCCTGCTCAGGAACGTCACGATGCGGTCGCGCGCGCGCCGCGCTTCCGGCATGTTGATCAGCGGCCAGACGTGGAACATGCCTTCTTCGTGGACCAGCTCGATGTCGACGCCGGCGGCACGCGCCCTTTCGGCGAAGATCAGATTGTCGGGCGTCAACAGGTCGCGCGAGCCGGTGAGGAGCAGGGTTGTCGGCAGGACGGTGAGGTCGCCATAGAGCGGGCTGATGTGCCAGTCGCTGCGATCCATACCGGCGCTGTAGAGCCTGACCGCCTCCAGGCCGCCGGGGATGCCCAGCCAGGGGTCATGCTGCTCGGCCGCGAAAACGTCCGGATTGGTCAGCGACATGTCGAGACCGGGCGAAATCAGCACGTGGCTGCCGGGCGCCGGCAGGCCATCCTGCGCCATCATCATGGTCAGCACCACGGCCATGTTGCCGCCGGCTGAATCGCCCATGAAGACGATCTCGCTGGCCGCCGTCTCTTCGAGCATTCCACGATAGACTGCACCGACCATGCCGAACATGTCGTGGAAGTCGTGTTCCGGCGCGATCGGATAGATCGGCACGGTGACGCCAAAGCCCAGCCGTTCCGCCATCTCGGCAATCAACGCCCAGTGATAGGACGTGATTTCAAAGACATAGGCGCCGCCATGCAGGTAAAGAATCCGCCGGGTGCCGCCGTCTCGCGGCGCGATCTCATAGACGGGAAAGCCGTCGACGCTGCGCGTTTTGACGTCGAAGCGCTGGATGATTGCCGGCGGTGGCTGATGGCTCTGCTTGCGGCGCGCATGCTGGATCCAGCGATGCATAGCCTCAGGGCTGGAAAATGCTTTCTTGCGGGTGTGCTTCAGGACAAACGAGACAACGTTGCTGCGGATGCTGGCCATGCGATGCGACCGACGGATGCTGAGCCGGCAGGCCGGCCTTTGAATGCCCCCATCCCAAATTTTGGTCTGCGCCGGAAAATGTCAAGGATCACGCAGCGTTATCGGCTTGCGCCACCGCACGCGGGTAGCGTCGCCCAGGAAAGGTGCGTGCGGCCGCGTATCAGGCGGCGGGCACCGTATCCTGCTGCAACACGACTACGCGGGTGCCGCTCTGCACGCGGCGGTGCAGGTCGATGATGTCCTGGTTGAGCAGGCGAATGCAGCCGGATGAGATCGAGCGGCCGATCGACCAATCCTCATTGGTGCCGTGGATGCGGTAGAGCGTGTCGGCGCCGTTCTTGAACAGATAGAGCGCGCGGGCGCCAAGCGGGTTGGTCGGGCCAGGCTCCATGCCGGCGGAGAGCGGACCGTAGCGCTCCGGCTCGCGGGCGATCATATCCTGCGTCGGCGTCCAGCGCGGCCATTCGCGCTTGTACTGGATGACGCCGCTGCCCTCGAACGCCAGCCCGGCCTTGCCGACGCCAACGCCGTAACGCAGTGCGCGTCCTTCGCCGAGCACCAGATAGAGGAAGCGTTTCGGCGTGTCGATGACAACGGTGCCTGCCGGCTCGGAGCCTTGGTAGGCGACTTCCTGACGGTAAAATTTCGGGTTGATCTTGGTAAGGTCCGGGGCGGGGATGGGGAATGCATCGTCTGCAACCGGCGCATACATGTCTTTGTAATATTGCGGAACTTCCCGCTTGCCCGGTTTGATCGAGGCCACTTTCTGCGTCATGGTGCAGCCAGCCGCAACGAAGGGGATGGCGAGGACGAACATGCGGCGGGTGAGCATAACGGACATTGCGGAACCTGATCGTATTGATTTCGGTTGAGCCGGTTCGTCGCAGAAAAGTCTGAATGCTTCCAATCACCGGCGATCACGCTTCGGTGAAGATGCGCGTATCAAGAAAGGGATTGTGGCGACCGGAAACGAGCGTCGAGCGGCGCGAATGGAAAGCTGTGACTGGCCGCAAAAGGGGGCGAGAACATGGCACCCGGTCAAGGAGAGCCGGCGTGACCGGGGCCTTGACCGTTCCCTGTGTCCCGGATGCCACAGCGGGGCTCGTCGCGTCATCCGGCCTGAATGGCAATCAGCCCGGCGGACCGCTATTCGCGGCCGCGCCGTGCTGCCCGTTCCTCGCGCGAGCGGCGTCGCGGCGTGGCTTCGCCACCAACGCCGTCTTCGCTGGTTGCCTTGCGTGGTGGCAGCTTCACCTGCTCGGCCAATTTGGGGAAGGGGTCGACCTTGTTGGGCAGCGCCATGGCATCGATGAACAGCTGCTGGAAATGCGGTTCGAGCGCGGTTTCGATCTTTTCGATCTTCGCCACCTGCTTCTCGATCTCGCGGCGATGGTCGCGGTTGAGCAGCGCCATCAGCGCCCCGGTACCCGCGGCATTGCCGACAGCCTTGACCTCGGAAAGGTCGCAGTCGGGGATAAGGCCAAGCACCATGGCGTATTTCGGGTCGATGAAGGAGCCGAAGGCGCCGGCGAAACGGATGGTGTCGACAGTTTCGACGCCCTGCTTTTCCATGAGCAGCTTGACGCCCGCGTAGAGGGCAGCCTTGGCGAGCTGGATGGCGCGCACGTCGTTCTGGGTAACGGTGATGCGCGGTTCGCCCTGGCGGCCCTCACGCAGCAGATAGGAGAAGGTGCGGCCGTTCTGGATGATGCGCGGGCTTTTCGCCATCATCGAGCCATCGACGACGCCGTCTTCCGAGATGATGCCGGAGAGATACATCTCCGCCACCACCTCGATGATGGCCGAACCGCAAATGCCGGTGACGCCGGTCGTCCAGGATGCTTCCTCGAAGCCTTCCTCGTCCGACCACTTGTCGGTGCCGATGACGCGATAGCGCGGTTCCAGCGTTTCGGGATCGATGCGCACGCGTTCGATGGCGCCGGGGGCAGCGCGCTGGCCGGACGAGATTTCAGCACCTTCGAAGGCCGGTCCCGTCGGCGACGAGGCGGCGACGACACGTGCGCTGTTGCCCAGGATGATCTCGGCATTGGTGCCGACATCGACCAGGAGCATCATCTTGTCCTGCCGATAAGGGCCTTCCGACAGCGTCGCGCCGGCGGCATCGGCGCCGACATGGCCGGCGATACAAGGCAGCGTGTAGAAACGCGCACCGCTGTTCACGTCGATGCCGATGTCGTTGGTCCAGCCTTGCACCGCACCCGAAACGGCAAGCGCGAAAGGCGCCTGGCCGAGTTCGGTCGGGTCGATGCCGAGGAACAGATGGTGCATGATCGGGTTGGCGACGAAGACGCTGTCGAAGATATCGTGGCGATCGACGCCGCCTTCCTCGCAGACATTGCCGATCAGCGTGTTGATGGCCTCACGCACGGCCTTGGTCATCGCCTCGCGTCCGTCCGGATTCATCATCACGTAGGAGACGCGGCTCATCAGATCCTCGCCGAAGCGGATCTGTGGGTTCGACGTGCCGGAAGACGCGACGACGCGACCTGACAGCAACGAGACCAGATGCATGGCGATTGTGGTCGAGCCGATGTCGCAGGCTATGCCGTAGGCCTCGTTCTTGAGGCCCGGATAGAGCGCGATGACGGTTGCGCGCGAGAACTCCATGTCCTTGTGGATTGCCGCCGTGACCGCCCAGTTCTCCTTGCGCAGGATTTTCTGGATCTCGGGGATGAGATGCGGCGCGACGCGCAGATCCTTCCAGCCCCAGTCGTTCTCCAGCACCGCCTTAAGGCGTTCCAGATCGCCAGTTGGCTTGTGCATGTCGGGCTGCTCGACCTCGACATAACACATCTGCACCGCCGAGTTGCGCTCGATGACGCGGTCGGTGGCGGCCTTGCGCACGACCTGGGCGTTGATCACCGTGTCCTGCGGCACGTCGATGACGAGGTCGCCCTGGACGGTGGCCGAGCAGGACAGGCGCCGCCCTTCGGGCAGGCCGCGCACGCGTTCGTAGCGCTCTTCCTTCGGGCCCTTCGGCGAGATGTGGTCGAGCGAGGAGACGATCTTGTGCTTGGCGAAGTTGCCTTCCTGCACTTCGATCTGGCAGCGCCCGCAAGTGGCGCGCCCGCCGCATACCGATTCTACATAGACGCCGAGCTGGCGGGCTGCGTCGAGCAGCGGCGTGCCGACAGGGAACCGCCCGCGCTTGCCGGACGGCATGAACAGGACGAGAGGATCGGTGATGTTGGCGGGCGAGTTCATTTCAATTGCGACCGATTACCCCCGTGCCATGCGTGCTTCGCGGCCGCCACGCCGGCGACCGCCAGCAGCGGCGTCACCGGGCGCATTGACCGCGACCGGAGCGGCAACGGGGTGGCCGCCCTCGGCCGGCTTGTAGTCCTTGTAGGTCTTGATCCAGTTCATGCAATCCTTATCGGTGCCGTTGAGCACGTTGGCGGCGCGTACGGCCTCCATTTCCTGCGGACGAACCGGGTTCATGATCGCCGAGGTCATGCCGGCGCCGATAACCATCGGGATGAAGCCGGCATTGATGCCATGGCGGTGCGGCAGGCCGAACGAGATGTTCGACAGGCCACAGGTGGTGTTGACCTTGAGTTCCTCGCGCAGGCGGCGCAGCAGCGCGAACACCTGGCGGCCGGCATCGCCCAGCGCGCCGATCGGCATCACCAGCGGGTCGACGACGACGTCATGCGCCGGGATGCCGAAATCGGCGCAACGCTCGACGATCTTCTTGGCCACGGCGAAACGCACATCCGGGTCCATCGAAATGCCCGTCTCGTCGTTGGAGATGGCAACGACGGGGACGTTGTATTTCTTGACCAGGGGCAGGATCGCTTCCAGTTTCTCTTCCTCGCCTGTGACCGAGTTCACCAGGGGGCGGCCCTTGGCGACCTTCAGTGCGGCCTCGATGGCCGCGGTGACGGAGGAGTCGATCGACAGCGGCAGGTCGACCAGGTTCTGCACGATCTCCAGCGTCTGCACCAGAAGCGCCGGCTCGGTGGCGTTGGGGTCGACGGCGGTGACACCGGCATTGACGTCGAGCATGGTGGCGCCGCAGGCAGCCTGTTCGAGTGCGTCCTTGATGACGGTCTCGAAATTGCCGGCGACCATCTCGGCGGCCAGCTTCTTGCGGCCGGTCGGGTTGATGCGCTCGCCGATGACGCAGAAGGGCTGGTCGAAACCGATGACGATTTCACGGGTCGCCGAGGCGACGATGGTGCGGGTCATTTCAAACTCCCTCTGGATATAAAGACTTCTTTATATCGTTATCTGGTGTGGATCAAGCAAATGGTGACGCCCGCGCTATCAATGCGCGGTCTTGACCATGTCGATCTGGGTTTCGGTGACGTTATCATGCAAGAGATGATCAAGGCGCTCGGCAACACGGGCGTCGTCCGCGCGCGCCTCGCGCTTCCAGGGCTGGCGGCCCTTGAGCACGCCCGATTCATCGACGATTTCGGCGACATATTCTTCCTGGCGGTAGGCCATCACATGGACGCCGGAGACGCCGGGAATTTCCTTCACCTCGTTGATGATGTCGATGCAGAGTTGCTTGCCTTCCTTCTTCTGATCCTGCGCGCCTTCCAGCCGCTTGATGACGGAATCGGGAATGTGGATGCCGGGCACATTGGAGCGGATCCATTTTGCCGTCTTTGCAGAGGCCAGCGGGCCGACGCCGACCATGATGAAGACCTTTTCCGTGAAACCGAGATCGCGGGCCTTCTGCATGAAGGTTTTGAACATCGGCACGTCGAAACAATACTGGCTCTGCACGAACTGCGCGCCGGCGGCGATCTTCTTGCCAAGGTGGATCGGGCGGAAGTCATAAGGCGGGGCGAAAGGATTGATCGCAGCGCCGAGGAAAACCTGCGGCGGCGTTGACAGCTTGCGGCCGGACAGGAACTTGCCGTTGTCGCGCATGATGCGGACGGTTTCGAGCAGCGACATCGAATCGAGGTCGAACACCGGCTTGGCGCCGGGCTGGTCGCCGGCCTGGACGCCGTCGCCGGTGAGGCAAAGGATGTTGGCCACGCCCATGGCTGCGCCACCCAGCACGTCGCCCTGGATGGCGATGCGGTTCTTGTCTCGGCAGGCGATCTGCATGACCGGGGCATAGCCCATGCGGGTCAGCAGCGCACAGATGCCGACCGAGGACATGTGGCAGTTGGCGCCGGAGGCATCGACGGCGTTGATCGCATCGACCCAGCCATCGAAAACCTTGGCGCGGTTGTAGACGTCTTCCGGATCGGCACTGTCGGGCGGGTTGAGTTCGGTGGTCACCGCGAACTCGCCACGGCGCAGGACGCGTTCGAGGCGGCCGCGCGAGGAATGGCCGGGCAGGGGTTCCAGCGGCAGGTGGATGCCAGCGGGGTTCTCGTCGCGCTGTGGCGGACGCGGCGGGGTCATGCTGGTGCTCCGGTGTTGGGGTTATTGGCCGCCTCACGCGCGGCAGCGGCCTGTGCGGTGACACGCAGCCACGCCGACGTTTCCCTGAGTGACTGGTCGACGGGCTTCTGCACGTTGAGGATGGCATCGCCCTTGACCATGTTGCGCGAGCCTTCCCAGGCCTTGACCCATACGCAGGGCATGTCGGGCTCGACTTCGCAATTGCCGTTGGCGCGTACGCCGCCGCAAGGGCCGTTGCGCAACTGCTTGGGGCAGTTCATCGGGCAGGACATGCCGGTCGACGACAGGATGCACTGGCCACACATACGGCAGTCGAACATCAGGCCTTTCACACGCTTCTCGACGAATTTGACCGGCGCCTCGACGCGGCCGTAGCCGATGCCCCTCCACAGCGGATGGAGCAACAGGAAGGCATCGGCGAAGCGGCTGTAGAACCATTCGAGCAGCTTGGAATGGCGGATTGCCCATAACCGAACCGAATAGGAGCGCTGCACGCGTCGCTGCGGCGACACGTCGGCGGGCTTGTAGTCGCTTTTCGGCGCCGCCTTGCGCACCAGCGTCGCCTGGGTGACGCCGCCTGCCGCGGGCGTATCGCCTGCCGGGCTCTTATTCGGTGTCGGCTGGGTCTCAGACATTTTCCTTGCCGCCTGCCTTGGCGAGAGCGACCAGCCGCTCCCGGCTATACTCCGCGTCGATGGCCGCCGCTGCCTTTTCCACCTCTGCCTCGAGGTCCTCGCCGACAGGGATCGGGTCGGCCTTGCGCCATTCCGCGAGATAGGCGTCGGTCTCGGCCGCGCCCGAACGCATCGCGGCCATGTCGATCGCTTCGGTGAAGCGCAACGGCAATTCGCGCTTGGCGTTCTGCCTGCCTTTTTTGACGATGACCTGGGCGGGGATGTCACGCCAGTAGACGACGATCAGATCGGCCATTTGTACTTGTTCCTTCGATGGTTGGAGCATTGCCGAAAGCGGGAATAGCCCGCTTCTCATCAGACGACGCGCGCGCCTTCAAAAGCGACGCGCGACGATGTCGCAAAACGATAGACCGGCCGCGAGTTCAAGGCACCAGCCGACAACTGGAAAAAACGGCTCTTGCGCGACAAGCCACATCTTTCCTTCAAGACGCAGCCAAGGGGGCTAACTTCGTGTTGCAGGCCACCCGAGCATCTCGGCGCGGCCATTGTCGCGGGGCGATCCGAGATACGGAAAGTGTGACAGGCCGAGCCAGAGAGCTGTTCCGCGAAGGATTCCACCCGAACTCGCCTTGGGGTTGAGTTCGATACGGTTCCTTTAGAACATTTGCCTATCTCATTGAAGTTGCCTATATCGTGGACATTGGTCTTGTCGATTGCCGGGGATGATGTTGCGAGCAATTCGCGGAGGAGAGCAGTAGAATTCTTCAGCAGCCTTTGGTCCCGGTGGGACGGCTTGTTTTCCGAGGCTGGCTTTCTTCCTCTTGTTCAGGCGCGGTCTTATAACGGCGACCTTCCTGGTTACGTCACTCGTCGCTTTGGCAATTGTCGCGGCGCGCTGGCCGATCCAACATTGTTGGGAATTCTCGATGCCGACGCTGATCATTGTTGGCCTACCGAACTGGATTCTCGGCTGAGTGCTCGCCGAAGCAACGGTCTGCGTGCGGAATATTCGCGCGGGTTCCGGGTCGTCGTTCTCGCTCTATCTCGTCCACTACCCAGTGATCGGGTATTTCGAGTCCGAGTAAGTGTCGGGCGTGGCCTTCAACGACACTGTTGCCGCGAATCTCCTCGCCTGGACGGCGCAGCTCTGCGCGATCGCTGCCGCGACATGCACTTTTTACACGCTCGTCGAAGCGCCATTCCATCGATTGGCGCGAAGGCCGGGAACCAGACATTCGCGCAACCGCGCGACGGAAGAAGCGCTGACCAGTAGCTGATCGTCCGGTTTTACCAGCATCGATGCCGCCTGGTGAATTCCATGTGATCTCTCGCGGTCTTGCTACTCAGGTTTGCCGAGGTTGGCGACAAGCTTGCGGTGGAAGCGCACATAACCGCGCTCGGTCGAGCGCAGATGTTCGGCGATGATCCTGTGAAAGCGCGGTAGGCGGTGGAACGGCACCGCCGGGTAGGAATGATGTTCGGCATGGTAGGGCATGTTCCACGCCACGAAACGAACGATTGCCGTGGTGAAGGTGGTGCGCGTGTTCTCCAGCATGTTGGAGACATGCGGGCAGCGTGTGTGTTCGGCCAAAAGATAGGTGCGCAGGAACGGCTGGCCGATCAATACCGGCACAATCCATGTCCAGAGCAGTGCCGTCGACTGCAGCAGGACCGAACCGGCGAACATCAGGGCATAGAGAGCGAGGAACCAGCGAGCCTCGGACAATACTTTGGCGCGGCCTTTTTCAGGCACGAAGGAATCGCTGTTTCGACCGAGCGCATTGGCTGTGACCACCTTCGCCATGCCGCTCCAATACGGCCAGCCCGACAGGTAGCGCAGATATTGCGCGATCGTCTCCGGTTTCGGGCTCATCAGCTCCGGGTCGTTGTCGGGGTCGTGCGTGTAGCGGTGATGGGCGAAGTGGAAATAGCGGAACCATGCCGGCGGCAACAGAATGAGGAAGCCGCTAACAACCGCAACGATGCGGTTCAGCTTTTCCGTGCGGAACGCCGTCTCATGGATGGTCTCGTGCAGCAGCGTGAACAGGAAGACGATCAGGATGCCGAGCGGCAGCATCAGAACGGGCCAGAACGGCACCTTGAGCAGGATGAGGATGGCAAGCAGCACGATCAGCCCGCCATGGGCGGCGAGCCGCAGCACGCCTGGCGCATCCTGTTTTTCGGTGAGGTCGCGCCGATCCTCGGTCGAGAGGGACGCGATGATCTGCCGGTGGTCAATCTCAGCCATGATCGAAGTCTAACGCTCGCCTGTCCTTAGGTAAACGAGCGGACCGTTCTGGCCTACCAGATGCCACGCCGTATCCCGGTCCATAGGTAGGACCAGATCGTCGGGTGAAACCAGATTCGCGAAGGCAGGCCAGGATCGAACGGTTCGATGCGACCGGCCAGCACCTTCTCGATCACCTCGATGCAGGCATCGCGTGAAATCGCGGCCTGGCGCAGCGGATAGGACGAGATGGTGTCGCCATGCTCCGGTTTGCCGCGGGTGTGGCGCAGCACCGCTCCGGTGTCGACGCCGGCGTCGACGAGATGCACGGTGGTGCCGAAGTTCTGCGCGTCGTTGTTCGCCAGCGCCCAATAGGCGCCGTTCATGCCGCGGTACTTCGGGTTGATGCCTGCGTGATAGTTGATGACCGGGCAGGGGATGGATGCCAGTGTCTCGCTGGTCAGCACCCGGCAGCCCGCGAGCAACACGACGCTCGGTCTGATATCGGCAATGGCTTCGACCGTCTGTGGCGCATTGGCGGAAGGCACCTGCACGATGTGCTGGTTCGGTGCCGGTTCGGTCTTCAAATTGTATTCAGCTACGATTTCCTCGACATGGCTGGCGCCGAAACGCTTGCCGAGGCGAACCAGCACCATGGTTCCCATCTGGCCGAGCACCGAGATCCAGCCCTGCCGGCGGGCACGGCGCTTAAGCAGCAGCCATTTCGAGATCGGCGTTTCCAGAATAACCGTCACCGGGCCAAAGCGATCGGCAATGGCATTGACGATCGCCCAGATGTGTCCGCCGCCCTCGGTAACAATGACGATGGGCGCGGTGCCCGCAACTTCGCTCATTCCTGAAAGTCCAACCGTTCGACGCGGAGTAGCGCCTTTCGAAGTCGTGCCGCGCCATCATTCTCGACGGCGCGGGTTAATCCTTTATGTCAGCTTATGTGCACAAACCGCAGGCCGTCAGCGTTTGAATTCGATGATGTCGAGCTTGGATTCGTAATAGGGCGCCGGAAACTCGATCCGCCAGGCATTGGCGCCGGTGCGGAAGGCATAGCCGGCCTGATCGGTCTTCGGTCCGGCGCCATAACGCTTGGGCTTTTCACCCGCGACGAAGCCGGAACCGAGATAGATCGAGCGTTTTTCGCCGTCGTCGTAGAAGCGGCCGCTGGTACGCTGCGAGCCTGTAGTTTTCTCTAGCATCCAGCCGGAGCCGTCGTCGCTGATACGGCACTTGAACCAGCCATAGATGACGAGCGGGCCAAGTCCTCCGGCCTTGATGGTGCGGCATTGCCACATGCCGGTGAGATCCTTGTTGGAGAAAGCGACCATCGGCCTGGCCAGGACTTCATCCAGTTCCTTCACCTCGGCGGGCTGGCCCGCCTTCGCTTCCGCCAGGGCAGCTTTTCGGGTTTCGCCATATTGGGCGAGCCGTGTCTTGTCGGCGGCAGTCATGATCTTCTGCACGGTGCCATCGGCATGGGCGGAGCCGGTCGCCAGGGTGGCGGCGACCGCAAACATGATGGCTCGCAAAGTCATGATTTCCCCCGGTATTTCGATCAAGCGCCCCGTTGCGCGACTTATAGCGCAAGCAGCGGCCAGAAAACCAGAGCGTGAGTGTTGCCGGTGTTAGGCCATTTTCTGACCTGGTCGCCTCGGTGGCGCGTTCAGCGGGTCGCCGCGGCAAGAATGGCCGGGGCAAGATCGCCATAGCCGGTGAAGCGGTATTCGTAGTCGAGGCCCAGATAGTCGGCCGCCCATTTCGCCTTTTTCTGGAGATCCTCGTCCTCAGTCTGCGCCAGATAGACGATCTTGGTATAGTTGCCGAACACCATGCTGATCAGTTCGGGATGCTTGTCCAGCTTGAGCGGCTCGATGACGAAGGCCTCGAACTGGCGGGTGATGAGGTCGGTCAGGTAGAACGCCGTGAATTCGGTGTCGACGATCTTGGCAAATGCGTCGTTGCCGCTGAAGAAAGCGTAGCAATGTGGGCCGCCGATGCGCTCGATGCCTTCCTCGGCGCAAATCTTGTCGAGCTCGCCGCGCGTGCCGCATTCAGCATAGCCGATGAAAATACGCCGGTAGCCCTCGTCGCGTGCCTTGCTGATCGCCTCGCGCATGGCCGGGGCGATCTTGTCGGGATAGACGTGCCAGATCGCCGGCAGGCAAATCAGGTCGACGTGATCGAGGTTGTTGGCCCTGCAAACGGCGAGCACTTCGCGGGCAATGGCACCGCAGGCGATGACGCGCACGCGCTGGGCAAGCGGCGCGGTTGCGCGAACTTCGCCATCCTTGGTGATGACGGCGTCGGCGATGGTTGTCGCATCGAGGTTCTGTCTTGCCGCCATGGCGGATCGCTCCAACATCGCCGGACACACTCGGCATCGCCGTGGAACAGGTTTATCCTTGTCGCGTTGATGTCTGTTGCATCGCTACAATGGAGACACCGTCCATGAAACTGTCACGCATCGTACCGCTCGCCGTCATCGCCGTGGCACTCGCGTTGTCCGGCTGCGCCAACACGGTCCGCGGCGTCGGCAAGGACGTCAAAAGCACGGCCCACGCTGTCAAGCAAACCCTGCAGTAGCCGACCCTGACAATCTGGTGACAAAAAGGCCGCGCTGCAAGGCGCGGCCTTTTCGTGATCAGGCGGAAGCGCGCAGATTGTGCTTGCGCTTCATGAAGTCCTTGGCGGTCTCGACCGCCACGGCCGCGTCGCGGCAATAGGCATCTGCCCCGACGGCCTTGCCGAATTCCTCGTTCAGCGGCGCGCCGCCGACCAGGACGACGTAGTCGTCGCGAATGCCCTTTTCCTTCATCGTGTCGATGACCACCTTCATGTAGGGCATGGTGGTGGTGAGCAGAGCCGACATGCCGATGATGTCGGGCTGGTGCTGCTCGATCGCCTCGAGATACTTCTCGACCGGATTGTTGATGCCGAGGTCGATGACGTCGAAGCCGGCACCTTCCATCATCATGCCGACAAGGTTCTTGCCGATGTCGTGGATATCGCCCTTGACGGTACCGATGACCAGCTTGCCCTGCTTCGGCGCGCCGGTGGCGGCGAGCAGCGGGCGCAGGATATGCATGCCGGCCTTCATAGCGTTGGCCGACAAAAGCACTTCCGGCACGAACAGGATGCCATCGCGGAAATCCTCGCCGACGATGCGCATGCCTTCGACCAGCGCTTCGGTAAGCACCGCGTAAGGTGCCCAACCGCGCTCCAGAAGGATGTTGGTGCCTTCCTCGATTTCCTCCTTCAGACCGTCATAGAGGTCGTCGTGCATCTGCTGCACAAGTTCCTCATCGGAGAGCTCGGAAAGGATGATCTCGTCGTCGGACATTGCTGATCCATCTCCCTGCGGCCGCGCGACTGTGTCGCAAGGCATCAAACGTCGCGTCAATACCTACCCTGCGACGACGCGCATCCATAGCTGATTTGCGACTTTCCGCAAAAGGAAAGCGACCGGGAATCTGTTGTTCTTCTTGTCGATTTTGCGACAGGCGTTGGCGCTCTCTGGCCGTTTCCGATAGGGTGCATGGCTACGATCCGGAGAGGGACCGCCGGACGGTCGAAGGATTCAAGGAAGAACCATTATGAGCGAGAACGCGGCGGTCGATCAGGAAGCGGCGGGCGGCAGGCGAGGGCGCGGTGCCAGTGGTGGCGCGGCTGCGCGGCGTGCGGCGCGCAGCGGCGGCGGACCGGGCACGCAGCTCACCTATATCCGGCGCAAGATCAAGGTTTACGAAGTGCTGGACGAGGAAGGCCTGGCGCTCATCGAGAAGAACGCCGACACGGTGCTTGAAGAGACCGGCATCGAATTCCGCGACGATGCCGAGGCGTTGGCGCTGTGGAAAGAGGCCGGGGCCGACGTCAAGGGCGAACGCGTGCGCTTCCCGCGTGGCCTGTGCCGCTCCCTGCTCAAGACCGCGCCGAGCCAGTATATCCAGCACGCGCGCAACAGCGAGCGCTCGGTGCAGATCGGCGGCAACGCCACGGTGTTCGCGCCGGTCTATGGCCCGCCCTTCGTGCGCGACCTCGACGGCAATCGCCGCTATGCGACGATCGAGGATTTCCGCAATTTCGTGAAGCTTGCCTATATGGCGCCGTCCATCCACCACTCGGGTGGCACGGTTTGCGAGCCGGTCGACGTGCCGGTGAACAAGCGCCATCTCGACATGATCTATAGCCACATCAAATATTCGGACAAGCCGTTCATGGGTTCGGTGACGGCGCCGGAACGCGCCGAGGATACGGTGGCGATGGCGAAAATCGTGTTCGGCGACGATTTCGTCGACCAGAACACAGTGCTGACCAGCCTGATCAACGCCAATTCGCCGATGGTGTTCGACGAGACCATGCTCGGCGCGCTGAAGGTTTACGCCCGCAACAACCAGGCCTGCATCGTCACGCCGTTCATCCTGGCCGGTGCGATGAGCCCGGTGACGGTTGCCGGCACGCTGACGCAGGTTCTGGCCGAGGTGCTGGCCGGTGCTTCTTTCACGCAGCTTATCCGGCCGGGTGCGCCGGTGCTGTTCGGCACCTTTGCTTCGTCCATCTCCATGCAGTCGGGTGCGCCGACTTTCGGCACGCCGGAACCGTCACTGGTCTCCTACGGCGCGGCGCAGCTGGCACGCCGGCTCGGGCTGCCGTTCCGTACCGGCGGTTCGCTCTGCGCCTCGAAAGTGCCCGACGCGCAGGCCGCCTACGAGAGTGCCAACACGCTGAACTCCACGCTTCTTGCCGGCACCAATTTCGTCCTCCATTCGGCAGGCTGGCTCGAGGGCGGCCTCGCCTCCTGCTATGAAAAGTTCATGATGGACATCGACCAGCTCGGCATGAGCCAAAAGTTCGCCGAGGGCGTCGATCTCTCCGAAAACGGCCAGGCGATGGATGCCATTCGCCAGGTCGGCCCGGGCAGCCATTTCCTCGGCTGCGATCACACCCAGGCCAATTTCCAGACGGCTTTCTACCGCTCGTCCATCGCCGACAACAATTCCTACGAGCAGTGGCTGGCCGAAGGTCAGAAGACCGCGCCGCAGCGGGCCAACGAGCTCGCCCGCCGCTGGCTGGAAAGCTACGAGGCGCCGCATCTTGATGAGGGCCTCGACGAGGCATTGCAGGCCTTCATCGCCAAGAAGAAGGAGTCGATGCCCGACGCCTTCACGTGAAAGGAGCCCGATTCAGGCGGGGCTAAAGTCGCCAACATCATTCACAAGGAAGTCTGGCGCAGCGCTTTCAAGCAGCCAGGCGAGGGATGATGCTGGGCAGCAAGCCGGATCGGAGCGCGGAGATATTGGTGTGAGCAGCCATCGTGCCCCACCGGCTTCTTCAGCCGATGACCTGAAGTCGCGGAATATCGCAACCCAACTCGCCGCGCACGGTCTCATCCTGCGCGGCGGTTTTGTTTTCGGCGTTGACGACGAGGCGCCAATCGGCCCCACCGGCGCCCCTGCAAAATCCGTCTTTCTGGTCGGTCAGGCGGGAGCAGCACCCTGGCCGCATTTCCTGGAGTGGCGGCAGCGGCAACCGCGGCGGCTCGACAACCCGCTCGACACGTGGTCGCGGGGCGTCATTGACGGTGTCGCGGCAAGTTTCGGCGCGCGAGCCGTCTATCCATCCGAAAAGCCCTACATGCCGTTCCAGCAATGGGCGATGCGGGCGGAGGGGTTGAAGCCGTCGCCGCTCGGCATCCTCATGCATCCTGAATATGGCCTGTGGCATGCCTACCGCGGCGCGCTGCTGTTCGCCGATGAGGTTTTGATTCAAACACCTGAGAAGCCGATTCATCTTTGCAGCCTATGTGTCGGAAAACCTTGCCTGAAATCCTGTCCCGTCGATGCCTATTCGGCGGATGGTTTTGCCTATGACGCCTGTCTTGCGCATGTGCATGGGGCCGTAGGCGAACCTTGCCGGAGCGGCGGGTGTCTGGATCGCAACGCTTGTCCTTTTGGGGTCGCGTATCGTTACCCTCCGGAGGTGCAAGCCTTTCATATGGCGAGCTTTGCCGGATTGGCCTGAACGCCGGCGATTGTCGGAATGGGCGAGGCCGCGCCTGTTCGCATGTAACGGACCGGCTCAACCGCGTGATCTGGCCCAATCGTTCCACCATAGTCGGCAGCCTTGCGCGATTGACCAGACGCAATGATGGGCCTACTCATCAAGTCATCTGATGACTTGATGAGTGTATCCATGCAACCGGCGACCCGAACCAATCTCACGGACTCAGCGACGGAAAACCTGCGCGCCGAAATCGTCGGCGGCCGCTGGCCAGTGGGGGATCGCATCCCCAACGAGGCTGCCTTATCGGAACAGCTTTCGGTCAGCCGCGGAACCGTGCGGGAGGCGGTCCGGGCCCTGGTCTCGCAAGGCCTTCTCGACACCCGGCAGGGATCGGGCACCTATGTGCGCTCGGCCATCGATCCGGCCGGACCGCTGTTGCGGGTCCGGCATGCCTGCCTGCGCGACCAGTGGGAGGCGCGCACGGCGCTCGACATCGAGGCGGCGCGGCTGGCGGCATTGCGCCATGCGCCCGCCGATATCGCGCGGCTTCGGCAACTGCTCGAACAGCGTGGCGACAGCGCGGATGGGGGCCAGGAAAGCTTCGTCTGCCGCGACCTCGCTTTCCACAAGGCGATCGTGGCGATGTCAGGCAACCGGGCGCTGGTGGAACTCTATGATTTCTTCACTGCCGCCATCGCCGAAACCATCCAGGCCACCTTGGGCGACGATCTTCCGGAACCCGATGCATCGGCGCATGCGCTGGTGATCGAGGCCATCGCCTCCGGCGACCCCGATCGCGCGGGTGCGACGGTGCGCGCCTTCATGGCACCGGTGCTTCTCCAGCTCGACCGGATGCTTGCGCAATGAACCAGACTTTTCGCCAATCCGGCAAGAAGGCCGGGGTTTCCGCGACGGACGGTATCGACGATCAATTCGTCGACGCCGAGGTCGACAGCCTGCCGCCGCCGCAACCGCCGGTTCTTGCAAGCCGTGGCGCCCGCATCCTGCTCGGCGCCAGCCTGGTGCTGATCGCCTTCAACCTGCGCCCGCTGTTTTCCAGCCTTTCGGTGCTTCTGCCCGAGGTGATGCAGGCAACCGGCCTGTCCAGCACCGGCGCCTCACTTTTGACGACGTTGCCGGTGGTCTGTCTCGGCGTCTTCGCGCCTTTCGCGCCGAAGCTGGCACAGCGCAACGGCGCCGAACGCGTTTTGCTCGGGGTTCTGGTGCTGGTCACCCTCGGCACGGCGCTGCGTGGCTTCGGATCGGTGCCGCTGCTGTTTGCCGCCACGTTCATCACCGGGGCCGCCATCGCCATAGGCAATGTGCTTTTGCCGGGACTGGTGAAGCGCGACTTTCCCGACAACATGGCATTGATGACCGGCCTCTATACGATGGCGCTGTGCGCGGGGGCTGCCGCGGCGTCGGGCCTGACGCTGCCGGTCGAACATTACGTCACCGGCTCCTGGGCTGGTGCGCTCGCCGCCTGGGCGGTGCCGGCGCTGGCCGTGTTGCTGCTCTGGCTGCCGCAGGCTCTGACTAGCCGCAGTAAGGCCAGCCACAGCGGGTTTCGCGTCACCGGCCTGTGGCGCGATCGGCTGGCCTGGCAGGTCACGCTGTTCATGGGCCTGCAGTCGGCGCTGGCCTACAGCATCTTCGGCTGGCTGGCGCCGATCCTGCGCGAACGCGGCTTCGACGCCACCGCCGCTGGCGCCATCGTCTCGGTCTCGGTGATGGCGCAGGTCGTCACCTGTCTTGCGGTGCCGCCGATCGCCGTGCGCTGCCGCAACCAGAGCGCGGTCAATGTCGTACTGGTCACCATCGCGGTCGCGGCATTGCTCGGCATCCTGTTTGCGCCAACCTCGATGGTGTTGCCGCTTGCTGTCCTGCAGGGCATCGGCCAGGGTGGGCTGATCGCGGCGGCGATGACGGTGATCGTGTTGCGTTCGCCCGATCCGCATGTGGCGGCGCATCTGTCCGGCATGGCACAGGGTGTCGGTTATGTGCTGGCGGCGATCGGGCCATTGCTGGTGGGATTGATCCATGGCTGGGCCGGCAGCTTCGCCGCCGCGGCCATCCTGTTCGTGGCGCTTGGTCTCGGCGTCGCCGTCATGGGGTTCGGCGCGGGCAGGGCGTCGCTGGTCGGCGCCCGCACGATACGCATTGAGGATCGAGGCTAGCGCGGCGCTTGCCCTGCGCTGCGTGGCCTCTATCTATCGCGGCTGAGCAACCCGCTAGGAGACGTATGGTGAGTTCGGTCGACAGACGCGACATCGATATCAAGACGGCGGACGGCATCGCCAAAGCGGCGCTGTTCGGTGCCGGTGGTGGGGCGAAGGCCGGCGTCATCCTCTACATGGACGCCTTCGGCCCGCGACCCGCGCTGTATTCGATGGCCGAGCGCCTAGCCGGTCACGGTTATGCGGTGCAGGTGCCGGACCTGCTCTATCGCAATGCGCCCTATGGACCGTTCGACGCCAAGACGGCCTTTGTCGAGGAGAAGAGCAAGGCCGTGCTGATGGCGATGATCGGCGGCTTGACGCAGGAGATGACGGTTCGCGACAGCGGCGCCTTCATTTCGGCGCTGGAGGCTACGGGCATAAAGGGACCGATCGGCGTCGTAGGTTACTGCATGGGCGGCGGGCGCGCCCTCAATGCCGCAGCCGCCTATCCCGACAAGATCGCCGCCGCCGCCAGTTTCCACGGCGGCCGGCTGGGCACGGATGCGCCGGACAGCCCGGCAACGAATGCTGGCAAGATCAAGGCTCGGGTTTATGTCGGCTCGGCCGGCGTCGACGGCAGTTTCCCGCCGGAGCAGTCGGCTCGGCTGGCGCAGGCGCTGCGCGAGGCACAAGTCGACCACATCATCGAGAACTATGTCGGCATGCAGCATGGCTGGTGCGTATCCGATCACAGCGTCTTCGATGTTACCGGTAGCGAACGACACTGGAAGCGGCTCGTCGCCTTTTTTGGTGAAACACTGGGCTAGTCCAGACTTTGCCAATTCCGCCGCGGTTGGCTATCAGGCCGGCGGTGCGCCCAAATTGTCGGGCGGCCAGTTCTCAGTTGCGGAACCCCCCAAATGCATTCTTTCGATGTCATCGTGATCGGCGCGGGTGCAGCCGGCATGATGTGCGCAGCCGAGGCGGGCAAGCGCGGCCGCTCCGTGCTGATCATCGATCATGCCTCGGTGCCTGGCGAGAAGATCCGCATCTCCGGCGGCGGACGTTGCAACTTCACCAACATCCACGCCAGTCCGAAGAGCTTCCTGTCGCAGAATCCGCATTTCTGCATCTCGCCGCTCAGCCGCTACACCCAGAAGAATTTCATCGGGCTCGTCGAGCGCTACGGCATCGCCTATCACGAAAAGACGCTTGGCCAGCTGTTCTGCGACGGTTCGGCGCGCCAGATCATCGACATGCTTGTCACCGAAATGCGGGACGGCGGCGTCGAGATGCGGTTTGCTACCTCGGTCGAGAGCGTGGTGCCTGCGGATGATGGTTTCGAACTGAAGCTCAACAGCGGCAAGACGCGCTGCAAGTCGCTGGTGATCGCTTGCGGCGGCAAGTCGATCCCCAAAATGGGCGCTACCGGCTTCGGCTATGAGCTCGCCGAGCAGTTCGATCTCCCCATCGTCGAGACGCGCCCGGCGCTGGTGCCGCTCACCTTCGACGCAAACACGCTGGCAAAGCTAGCGCCACTGTCGGGGGTTGCCGTCGACGCCGAGGTTTCCTGTGGCAAGACGCGCTTTGGCGAGGCGATGCTGTTCACCCATCGCGGCATCAGCGGCCCATCCATCCTGCAAATCTCCTCCTACTGGCGCGAGGGCGACGAGATCTCTATCTCGATGCTGCCGGGCGCCGATGTTGCAGCCATCCTGCGCGACGCCAAGCGGATGAATGGCCGCCAGGCGGTGCAGACCGTGCTTGGCGCGCATTTGCCCAAGAAGCTGGCGCAGACAATCGCTGAGCGGCTCGGCTTCAACGGCAATCTGGCCGATCTCAACGATGCTCACCTGAAAGCGGTCGATGCCGCGGTGAACCAGTGGCGTATCAAGCCAGCGGGTTCCGAGGGCTATCGCACGGCCGAGGTAACGCTTGGCGGCGTCGACACCAAGGCGCTCGACCAGAAGACCATGCAGGCGAAGTCGGTGCCCGGGCTCTATTTCATCGGCGAGGTCGTCGACGTCACCGGCTGGCTCGGCGGCTACAATTTCCAGTGGGCGTGGTCATCAGGCTGGGTCGCCGGGCAGGCGGTGTGAAAATTTTCTTTTGACGACCCCAAGGATTGACCCGAACGCAACGTCCAACCGACAAATGACGGCGATGATGCTGGACGACGAGGCATCCGACACCGAGCTGATCGGGCGGGCCAGACAGGGAGACAGGGGAGCGTTCGGCCTGCTGGTCGAGCGGCACTATGACTTTGTCTATCGAGTCGCCTATCGCTGGTGTGGACGCCGCGCCGATGCCGAGGACATCGCCCAGGATGTCTGCGTGCGGCTCGGCCGCGCGATCCGCGATTATCGCGGTGGCGCGGCCTTCACTTCCTGGCTTTACGCGGTGACGCTGAACGCCGCCCGCGATCTTGCCCGCAAGAGTGCTCGAGAAAGCGCCAAGACCGAAGCCTATGGCAGCCACGCGCTGATCTTCGGACAGGCGCAGGCGGCGGAGGCGGGCGATCCGACGGAAGCGCTATGGGCGGCAGTGCGGCAATTGCCGGACAAGCAGCGGGAGGCCGTGCTGCTGGTCTATGGCGAAGGGCTCGCCCATGCGGCGGCGGCCGAGGCGATGGCGATCTCGGAGGCAACGGTTTCCTGGCACATCCATGAAGCGAAGAAACGGCTGAAGGTTCTCGTGAACTCAGCCGGGGAAGTGTGACCATGGTCGACGATGACGAACTGAAAAAGTTGCGCGGCGCGCCGCTGCCTGCACACGGCGCTGAGGCGCGGGCGCAGGCGCTCGCCGCCGCGATGGCGGCTTTCGACGAAAAAATCGAAACCGCCCCCCAAGGAATGGCGGCGCGGCCGCGTCTCACCTCCCGAGCACTCACGCTCTGGAGAGAGATCATGCAGAAGAAGCTCATCGCCACGCCGGCCATTGCCGGTCTCGTCGCGCTGCCGATCGCCGGTTACACGGCTTTCCACCTGATGCAGGAACAGCGCGGCGCTCCTGAAGCCGGCATTCCGGTGACCGAGACATTGGCCGACAAGCCAGTTGCGACCAAACAGGATGCCGCAGCCGTGGCGCAAAGCCAGGCGCAGCCTGCGGACGAGGCCAGCCCGGCACAGCCGGCAATCGCGCCTGCCGCACCGGCGCCAAAGCCCGAATTCTCTGCGGCGGACGGTCGTTTGACGGCGGCTCCGCGCAGCGGGCTGATCAGGATGAAGCATGCCGAGGCGAAACCGGCCGCGCCGGCGCAGGCCCCAATGATGGAAAGCGAAAGCGCTGATGCGGTGGCGCGAAATTCGGCCAACACGACGCTGACGGCGGAGCCGCTGGCAGCACCGATGCCAGCACCGATGCCGGGCGATGTCATGGCGCCTAGCCAGGAAAACCGCGATCGCATCCAGGACTTCAAGACCAACCCGGTGCGCTCGGCGAAGGAAGACTCTGTCTCGACCTTCTCCATCGATGTCGACACGGCGTCCTATTCCTATGTGCGCCGGTCGCTGAAGGAAGGGCTGCTACCGCAGGCTGACACCGTCCGCGTCGAGGAGATGGTCAATTACTTCCCTTATGACTGGAAGGGGCCTACCGAGGCCAAGACGCCGTTCAACACGACGGTTAGCGTCATGCCGGCGCCATGGAATGCACAGCACAAGCTGATGCATGTCGCCATCAAGGGCTACGATATGCAGCCGGCGGTGCAGCCGAAGGCCAATCTGGTCTTTCTCATCGATGTGTCGGGATCGATGGACGAACCCGACAAGCTGCCGCTGCTAAAATCGGCCTTCCGGCTGCTGGTCAACAAACTCAAGGCCGATGACACCGTCTCCATCGTCACCTATGCCGGCGATGTCGGCACGGTGCTGGAACCAACCAAGGCGGCCGAGAGGGATAAGATACTCAGGGCTATCGACACGCTGACGCCGGGCGGTTCGACCGCTGGCGAGGCCGGCATCCGCGAAGCCTACAGGCTGGCGCAGAAATCGTTCGTCAAGGGCGGCGTCAACCGGGTCATGCTCGCCACCGACGGCGACTTCAATGTCGGCCAGAGCGACGACGATGATCTCAAGCGCCTGATCGAGAAGGAACGCGGGACCGGAGTATTCCTGTCCGTGTTCGGTTTCGGCAGTGGCAATCTCAACGATCAGATGATGCAGACCATCGCCCAGAACGGCAACGGCACCGCCGCCTATATCGACACGCTGGCCGAAGCAGAGAAGGTGCTGGTTCAGGAGGCGACCTCGACGCTGTTTCCGATCGCCAAGGACGTGAAGATCCAGGTCGAGTTCAATCCGGACAAAGTCTCGGAGTACCGGCTGATCGGCTACGAGACGCGCGCCTTGAACCGTGAGGATTTCAACAATGATCGCGTCGATGCCGGCGAGATCGGCTCCGGCCATTCGGTGACAGCGATCTACGAACTGACGCCGAAGGGCGCGCCACAGCAGGTCGACGATCTGCGCTATGGCGAGGCGGCGACGAGCAATGGCGGCGTCGCCAATGCCGACGAATATGCTTTCGTCAAAATCCGCTACAAGCTGCCGGAGGAGGATACGTCGAAGCTCATCACCACGCCGGTGACCGGCACCAACGAAGTCGCCTCCTTTGATGCGGCCAGTACCGACCAGCGCTTTTCCGTGGCTGTGGCTGCTTTCGGCCAGAAGCTGCGCGACGAGGATGCGACGGCGACGTTCGGCTACGACCGTATCCAGGAGATCGCGAACGCCGCGCGTGGCGCCGATCCGTTCGGCTACCGTGCTGAATTCCTGTCGCTGGTGCGGTTGGCGGCGGCGATGAAGTGACCGGCTGTCCTCTCCCCGTCATGGCGGGGAGAGGACCTTACCCAACTGAGATTTTCCCGGGAGATGCTGCGTCCACAACGCCGCGCGGCGACGGGCGGTTTTGGTCGTTTGCCCCGGTTTTTCCGACGATCGTTAAAAAGCAATCCAGTTTCGACACTGCACTGCAACATGACCAGGGGTAATGGTCGTGGCAGGGACGGTCATCAAGGGTTCGGACGTGCGCATAGACGGAAATATGAATTGGGTTCAGACGACAAGAACGCAGGCCACCGAGCCGACGGGAACATCACAATCGACTAGCAGCATGAGCAGGGATGTCGAGACGGCGCGCAAAACGGCGCTGTCCGCGCTCACCAATGAACGTTTCCGTGCAGCCCTTGAACAGCTCAGCGATCCGCGCGCATCGGAAAAAATAGCGCTGATGCGCAGCGATGGGCCGTCGGCCGATCTCGGCACGGCGCAAGCACGCTACGCCGACAACAACAACTAGGAAAAGCGCTTCCGCTCGGGTCAGGGGCGCGTGCGACGGCGTTCGCGGCGGCCTTCGGCGGTTTCCGCGGTGTTCGGCGTCGCTGCCTTGTTGCGCAGCGGGCCGATGCGTTCGACGATCGTCTCGAGCGTCGGGCGCTGTGCCTTCTTGTGTACGTCGAGCGCCTTGCGCATGGCGGCCAGATGCAGGAACGACGTGCCACAGCAGCCGCCAACAATGCTGGCGCCGCCATCGATGGCCAGGCGCACGTAGTCGGCCATCAATTCCGGCGTTCCGGAATAGTGGATCTCGGTGCCGCGGAATTCCGGGATGCCGCAATTGCCCTTGACGATGACGGTCGCTTCCGGCTTTGCCTCGGTCATGTCAAGCAGCGAAGCCAGGATGTCGGAAGCACCGACGCCGCAATTGGCACCAACGCCGAGCGGAGCTTCGGCGAGACCGTCGGCGACGGCGTGGATGTCCTTCGGCAGCAGGCCCATCATGGTGCGGCCGGCGGTGTCGAAGGAACCGGTATAGGTATAGGGCAGGCCGACACGGATGGCGGCCTCGGCGGCGGCTCGGATCTCGTCCGGAGCCGACATGGTCTCGATCCAGGCGACTTCGGCGCCACCGGCCTTCAGGCCCTCGATCTGCTCGGCAAAGGCGTCGACGGCTTCCTCATAGCTCAGTGCGCCGAGCGGGATCAGCAGTTCGCCGGTCGGGCCGACCGAGCCGGCGACGATGACGCGGCGGCCGACCTTGTCGGCGACGGCACGGGCGATCTCGGCGGCGCGCTTGTTGAGTTCGAAAACGCGGTCCTGGGCATGATGCAGCTTCAGCCGATGACGCGTGCCGCCGAAGGAATTGGTGAGGATGATGTCGGCGCCGGCATCGACGAACCCCTGATGCAGCCTGGTGATGGTTTCCGGCGCGGTCTCGTTGAGGATTTCCGGCGCCTCGCCGGCCGGCAGGCCCATGGCGAACAGATTGGTGCCGGTGGCGCCGTCGGCCAGAAGCACACCCTTTTCCGCGATCAGGGCTTCGATCGGATTTGTGCTCGTCATGGCGCGCGCTTTCAACGTGGATTCAGGTAAAATGGATTTCAAATAAGGATATAAAGAAGTCTTTATGTGAAGTCAATCGAAGGCGCGGCCGGCGGCACGTCTTCGACGACGGTGCTTCCGGTCAGGCGGGCAGCACCTCGACCTCGATTTCGGTGCAGGCATCGCCATTGGTCGGGTGATGGTCGACCGAGCATGCGGTGACGACGATAAGCAAGTCGCGCTCGGCGCGCAGCGTCACCGAGCCGCCGGGCGGGTTGATCGAGGCGTCGACCAGCAGCACGCCGTCCACCGTCGGCAGCGAATTCTGGAAAAAATCCACAGGGTCCGGCGTGAAGGGTAGCGAAATGCCTTCGCCGGCGAGCGCCTTGTGCAGGTTGTCCTGGCAACTCGGATGGTGATCGTGGAAGCCGGCGCGCCGGTAGAGCGCTGCGTTGCAGGCGGGGAAGAGCATGTCGTGCGGGCCTGGCGAATCGTTGGCCATCAGCGTCAGCAGCGGCTCGCCGGTGGTGCCGTAGAAATGCTCGCCGATTGCCGGAAACAGCCGCTCGGTGATGTCTCGCGTGTTCGAGGTGCTCAGCCAGTCGAGTTCGTCGCCGGTGACGAAGGCCCACAGGTCGGCGACCTGTTGTCCCTTGGGATCGACGATGCGGATCTGTTCGCCCTTGGCGACGCGCAGGGCACGGCCGGACTGCGGCGGAACGACGATGTGGCGGGCACTTGGCAAGGATGGCTCCTGTGTTGATCGACCGCCTGAGGTAGCAGTCAGCCGCGCGAAACGGCAAGCGGCAAGTCGGCCAGCCGCTGCGCGAAGGCTGCCGCCTCATGCGCGTTGATCTCGGCTGCGCGGATCAGATTGTCGAAATGGCCGGTCAGCGTGCGGATCGGCTGGGTGGCGTTGAGCACGATGTACATGTCGCCGACATAGATCGCGGCCCGGTACGGTCCGAAGATCGTATAGGGGATCGAATAACGCATGCGCCCGTCATAGAGATAGAGGCGAAAGGTCGGGTAGAGGTCGTCGAGCAGGGCGGCCATGTGCAAGAGCTGCTCGCGGCGTTCTTCCGGCGGGAAGGCGTCCCACACGCCCAATCCGCGCGCGAAGATTTCAAGCGTGTGGCGCGGCATGCAGACTTCCATGTCAGTTTCGGGGCGCCGGCTGTAGTCGATGCGGTATTGGGTTTCGCCGGCCTGTGCCTGTCGGCTCTTGTTGGAAATGCCGGCCTCATAGTCGACCAGCGCCTCGGTGCGCAAAAGGTCAGGAATGCCGGCCGGCACGTAGCGGATCTTGGTTCCCGCAGCCTCGGCGTGCCATTTGGCGATCAGCGTGCGTTCGAAGCCTCCTGATGCTTCCTCGATCTCCAGGCTTTCGCGGATTTCGCCCGTCACGCCCTCGTCTTGGGAGAGGCCGAGCAGCCAGTCGAGCGACACCTTGAACTCGGCGGCGATGTTGAGCAGCGTTTCGGCGCGCGGCAGGCGGGTTGAGGCGCCCGACAGCAGTTGCGACAGCGCCGAACGGTCGATGCCCACGGCTGAAGCGAAGGCTGACTGGTTGAGGTCGGAGCGTGTCAAGAGCAATTTCAACCGCTCGCGGAACACGGTCGAGAGGTCGCGCTTGTCCATCGAGGTTGTTCTCCGCCAGGTAGCATAATGTTTTACGCTAGAGCGTATTACCGCGCCGCAACGTGTATTTGAATCTCACCGCTTGTTCACTAAATATAACACTTGATGGCAAAGGTGCGCAATCTCAACATTTTGTGCGCTTTGTCGCGTTGTGACAGCGTGTGACTGCTGACACAATGCTGTCAGGAATCGGGAGCGGTTCCGACACCTGGACGGGGCAGTGGTCGATAGCATGGCGAAGAAGCGTAACAAGGTTAGCAGTCAACCGGCGGTCGAATGGCCGACCGTCTTTCTCGCCGCCGGCTGTTACGGCACCTGGCTCGCCGCAGGGTTTCTCATCTGGCCGTCTTATCCGCTCGTCGCGCTTGCCGTGCTGACGCTGATCGTGGCGTTGCAGTCCTCGCTGATCCACGAGGTCCTGCACGGCCATCCGACACGCAATGCGTTGGTCAACGAGGCCTTTGTCTTCGCGCCGATCGGCCTGGTCTGGCCGTTCCGACGCTTCAAGACGCTGCATCTGCGCCACCATTGCGACGAACGCCTGACCGACCCACTCGACGACCCGGAAAGCTACTACAAGGCGCTCTGGCATCATCACGACATGCCGGCGGCGATGCAGTTCCTGCTCAAAATCAACAACACGATGGTCGGCCGTTTCATCCTCGGCCCCTGGCTTTCGGTGATCGGTTTCTTCATTGACGATGCCAAGCAGATGCTGGCCGGAGACAAGACGATCCAAAAGGCCTGGTTGCTGCACGCGGTCGGGCTCGCCATCGTTGTGCCGGTGATCCAGTTCGGCTTCGGCATGCCGCTGTGGCTCTACATTCTGGTGCCGATGTGGTTCGGCCAGTCGCTGATTTCGATCCGGACTTTCGCCGAGCATCAGTGGTCGGTGCGTCCGGAAGGCCGCACGGTGATCGTCGAGCGCTCGCCGCTATCCTTACTGTTCCTGAACAACAATCTGCACTTCGTGCATCACAAGAAGCCGACGGTTGCCTGGTACAAGTTGCCGAAGCTGTTCCGCGACGACCGCGAAAAATGGCTGAAGGCCAACAATGGCTATGCCTATCCGAACTATTTCGCGTTGCTGAAAGCCTATGCCTTCAAAGCCAAGGAGCCGATCGTGCATCCGGCGCTGCGGCGAGTGCCGGAAAAGGGCAGGGCGTTCACGCCGCGAGTCAGGGCGCATAATGTCAATGGTCTCGGCACCGCGCCGGTGCCGGCCGAGCCGCCCAAGGAGTGAGGCGCGTTCGCTCCTTGGGGTGATCGCATTCTTCCCGCCGCTTGAAACCCGCCACCAGCAACGATCATATCAGGTCCATGAGCAAATTCATTGCGGCGCTGCCGATGTATGACTGGCCCGAGATGCGCGCCGAGGTCGACGCGCAATGGGCGACGATCCGGGACGCCTTGCGGCATGCCGGTATCGATGCGCCGGAAAGGATCGTGCGGCGCAATGCCGATCTGCCGGCGGTTGCCGGCGGCCTGCGCGACGCTTCCGGTAAGGTCGTGATGCCCGATCCGGTGACACTGCCGCCGGACGAGCTCGATTTCCACGCGGTGTGGCTGCATCCGGCACTGCTTTTCGCGCAGACTTGCTGGGGGCCGATGGAGCTCGGACTGGAGCGCCACGTGCAGGTGATCGGCCAGCCGAGCTATGACGGTATGGAAGGCGGCCGGGGCGGCCTCTATTCCAGCGCCATCGTCATGCGGCAACCGGCGCAACACGTTGCCGCGCCCACCAATGGCAAGGCGGTGATGCCGCTGGAGCTTCTTCGCGGCAAGCGCTTCGCCTTCAACAGCCTGGATTCGATGTCCGGCATCATCGCCATCACACGCGACCTGCAGGCGGCCGGCGAAGGCCTCGACATCTTTTCCGAGCGCATCGAAAGCGGCGGCCATCGCAACTCCATCGTGGAGGTGGCCGAGGGGCGAGCCGATGTCGCGACGATCGACTCCCGCAGTTGGGCCCAGGCGCAGCGTTTCGAGCCGCGGGCGAAGGACGTCGCTGTCGTCGGCTGGACAGCGCAGCGCAAGGGCTTGCCTTACATCACGGCGCGCAGTGCAACGTCGGCCCTGCTGGCAAAACTGCGCGAGGCGGTCTCCCCAGCCAGCAAGGCGGAACTGATCGCCGGCCAAGATCGTCTGGAAAACCAGGCGCCAGGCGCCTGGTGAGCCTTTTCAGACGCAGCGTTCGACTATTTCGCGGGCACGCCCTTCTGCCATTCCGCCCAGTCGGTGATGACGGTGTCGGCGAATTTGGAGCCCACCCGGTACGCATTGGCGGTTGCCGGGCCGAAGCCGCCCGAGTTGGCGCTGAGCGATTCAACCGCCGTCTTGCCTTCCGGTTCACGGTCGAAGTTGGAGGCCGTGCGCAAGAGTGCAATGCGGTCGAACTGCAGGAGACCGGCGTCGGCGCCGCGTTGAAGGGCCGTCAGAGAGGCGTTGTCTTCCATCTGCGTGGTGCAATAGTTGCCGGCGCCGTCGGTCAGCAGGGATACCCATTTGCCCATGCTTTCCGCCGTCTTGGTGCCATGCCAATAGGTATCGGTCGACAGCGTGTCGCAGATGCTTACGGTGGGGGCGGCATTGCCGGGAGCCGTCTTGTAAACGGCGCGATAGGCCTTGGCTTCATCGCTGTCGGCAAGCTCCACCTTGCTGGTCAGGGCGAGCGCCTTGTCGGCCAACTTTTCGTTCAGTTTGTACACCTCGGTGCCCGAACCCCATTTGGGCTTCTCGCCCGGCTTCTTAGCACCAAGCGCGACGACGCCATCCGGCCAGTCGACCGGAATCTGGCGTGGATCGATTTCGTGGCGCAGCCCTGCGTCGACCGCGAAACGTGCCCAGTGCGCGGAACCCAGCGTGCCATCGCTCGGATCAACCCCGGCTATGCCGGCAATCAGGATATAGCTCTGCTTGAGGTCGAAAAGGCCGCTGTAAACAAGCGCGGAGACCGAGCTGGCAGCGTTGGCGTAGCCCATGGCGGTCGTCATCACGCACAGGCCGGCAGCATCGCAAGCGACCTCCGGGTACTCCTTCGACAGGCCGGGGACCTTCACCTTGGTGTCGAGCTTGCGTCCTTCCAGCCAGGGTTTCGCTTCGCCGCCGAACATGGTGATGACGAGGACTTTCGGCGCGATCGGCTGCTCGGCATGGGCTGCGGGCACGGTTGAAACGAGAGTGGCGGCGAGCGCGGCGAGGCCGAAGCGGGAGGATGAGGACATGAGGTTTGTTCCGGTATGGGGCGGTTGTGCCGCCACTATCTCCGCCGGCATGGAGGTGAGCCATGCCGCGATTGGGACTTTCCACACCAAAATGGCAGGCCAGGAAGCACTTAGCCAGCAAGCAGCCTTTCGTCGAGCGGATAGGCGGAGAGCTGCCGGTTGCCGGTTTCGGTGATCAGCACCTGTTCCTCGATCTTGACGCCCTCGTGGCCGCCGAGCCGGCCAATGTAGCTCTCCACGCAGAGCACCATGCCAGGCTGCAAGACGCCGTCCGGCGTGTCGGCGATCCAGTCGGCTGCATGCGGCAAGGTCGGGTATTCGTCGGCGAGGCCGACGCCATGATAAAGCACGCCGTAGCGCGCGGGGAAGCAATCGTCCGGCGGGTTCTTCGAGCGCTCGGCCAGTTCGCGGAAGCCGGTGCCAGGCTGCATCAGCTCGGTGTTGTGGGCGATCTGCTCGGCGGCGATGCGGTAAAGGTCGTGCTGCTCGTTGCCGGGGCGACCGTCGCCGGCAAGCCAGGTGCGCGAAAGGTCGGCGCAGAAACCGTAGGGGCCGATCAGGTCGGTGTCGAAGGCGACGAGGTCGCCGGCCTCGATCTTTCGCGACGAGCACTCCTGGAACCAGGGATTGGTGCGCGGACCGGAGGATAGGAGCCGGGTTTCAATCCACTCGCCGCCGCGCGCGATGTTGCCGCGGTGCAGTTCGGCCCACAGTTCGTTTTCTGAAATGCCGGGCTTCAGCGCCGCTTCCATTTCCCCCATCGCGGCCTCGCAGGCGACGATGGCGCGGTGCATGCACAGGACCTCGTCGGGCGATTTGATCAGGCGCGCATTTTCCATCACCGCTTCGCCATTGCCGATGGTGATGCCGAGGCCGGCCAGTTCCGCCATGCCTTCGGGATTGAGGTGGTCGACGGCGATGCGCCGATTGCCGCCGCCATGTTCGCGCACCAAATCGGCGATGCCCGCGGCCCAGCGTTTGACGCGTTGCTCCGTCAACTCGCCGCCATAAAGATACATCCAGGAGACCGCCGGACGCACTTCGTCGACCACGCCGGAATGGTCGGACAGGTGCTCGCAGGAGAAATAGTCGAACAGCACCACCGGCCCTTCGGTGGCGACAAAGCAGTGGCGGGTTGGATTGTGCGCCACCCACAGCTGCATGTTGGTGGAATCTGTCGCGTAGCGGATGTTGACGGGATCGTAGAGCAGGGCGCCGGCATAGTCGCGGCGCTTCAGCTCGGCGCGGATGCGCTCAAGCCGGTATTTGCGCATCGCCGGCAGGTCGGGGGCAGGGATGCCGGCGGCGGCCCACTCCGCCTCGGCGACCGGGCCGTAGCCCAGGACATGCTGGTTGAGGGCGGCGGCTTTCTCGCGTGCCGCCGAACGCAAGGTCTCGGAACCGGACGGCGAAGAGCCGCCGCCCGGTTCGAATGGCATGATCTTGCGATGGCGGCCGAAGTTTGTGCCGGTGTTCATTGGAGGCCGCCGATCATTTCCGCTTCCTTCCGGCCCCTTGCAAGCGCGGGGCGTTCGCTACCGAAAAGCCAGGCAATTGACTTTTCGCCCGTCAAAGCGGTCGTCTCTCACCCGCGCATCTTTTCGCCACTCGGGTCGAACGGTGGCTCAACGTTGATGCGGGCGGGGCGGCGATGTCCGAGGATCTCGATCTCGAACATGCCAGCGGTTTCGTTCTCGGCAAGTGCTGCCGGCACGTAGCCCTGGGCCATGGATTTCTTGACATAGTGCGCATAGCCGCCCGACGTGATCCAGCCGACGACCCGCCATTCGCCGTCAACGATGCCGCGCACGGCGGAAGCGCCCTGCGCGGCCGTCGAGCCGCGTACTTCCTTGCCGGTCTCGTCGAAGCGTGGTGCCCCGTAGCCATGCGGCTTCTCGACCGTGCCGTAGTCGGTCGGCACCTTGGCCCATACCGGCTCGTCGCCCATCACGTCGGCGTCGGCGACATCGACAATGAAGGAGACACGGCGCAGCTTCGAACCTTGGCCGTTGGCCATTACCGCCTGTTCCTTGGCAGCGGCCTCGCGGCCGATGAAGTCGTTCTTCTCCATCTTGATAAAGCGGTCCATGCCGCCTTCGAACGGGCCGTAGATGGGGCGCAGTTCGCGGAACCAGGTGGGGAAGTTCTTTTCCAGGCGCATCGCAAGCAAGGCGCGCATGCCGAAATCGACGATGCCGAACTCCTCGCCGGCGCCCTTGATCGCCGCGTAGACCAGGCGCTGATAGGCCGGCGCCATCCAGATCTCGTAGCCGAGGTCGCCGGTATAGGTGATGCGGTTGACCATGCAGGGCGCGCCGCCGACGGCCATCTCGCGGAAGTCCATGAACTTGAAGGCCGTGGACGAGATGTCGACGTCAACCAGCTTCTGCAGCAGTTCCTGCGCCTTGGGGCCAGCGATCGAAAGGCCGACCAGCGTCTGGTCGAACCGGTGCAGAGCGACCGAGCCGTCCTTCGGCAGGTGCTTTTCGAACCAGCGCATGTGGTATTTCTGCGCCGCCGACGAGCCCCAGATCATAAATTTCTCTTCGTCGGTCTTGGCGATGGTGAAATCGCCGATCAGCTTGCCGAATTCGTTCAGCATCGGCGTCAGCACGATGCGGCCCTTCTTCGGCATGCGGTTGGTCATCAGGCGATTGAGGAAGTCCTCCGCGCTCGGGCCCGACACCTCATACTTGGCGAAGTTGGCGATCTCGGTGACACCGACGCGCTCGCGCACGGCGCGCACCTCGTTGCCGATATGCTCGAAATCGTTGGAGCGGTGGAAGGAAACGATGTCCTTCGGCTCGCTGCCCTTGGGGGCGAACCACAGCGGCGTTTCCAGACCCCACGAGTCGCCCATCACAGCGTTGTTTGCGACCATCGTGTCGTAGAGCGGCGTGGTCTGCGCCGGCCTTGCCGCTGGCAGTTCCTCGTTGGGGAAGCGGATGGAGAAGCGGCGCGAATAGTTTTCGCGCACCTTGGCGTTGGTGTAGCGCAGCGAGGCCCATTCGCCCCAGCGCGCGACATCCATGCCCCAGACGTCGAAGCCGGGATCGCCGTTCACCATCCAGTTCGACAGCGCCAGTCCGACGCCACCGCCCTGGCTGAACCCAGCCATGACCGCGCAGGCGCACCAGAAATTGGTGAGGCCCTGCACCGGGCCGACCAGCGGGTTGCCATCCGGCGCGAAGGTGAACGGGCCATTGATGATCTGCTTGATGCCGGCCTTCTCGATGCCGGGGAAATGCCTGAAGCCGATTTCCAGCGACGGCGCGATACGGTCGATGTCGGGCTGCAGCAGTTCGTGGCCGAAATTCCACGGCGTGTTGACCGGCGACCAAGGCTTGCAGGCCTTCTCATAGGTGCCGAGCAGGATGCCGTTGCGCTCCTGTCGCGTGTAGATCTCGCCCTTGAAGTCGAGCACGCCGACCATTTCACGGCCGGTTTCCTTGTTGAAGGCCTCGACCTCCGGCATCGGCTCGGTCAGCAGGTACATATGCTCCATGGCCAGCAGCGGCAGCTCGACGCCGACCATGCGGCCGACCTCGCGTGCCCACAAGCCGCCGCAGTTCACGACATGCTCGGCCTTGACCGTGCCCTGTTCGGTGATGACGTTCCAGGTGCCGTCCGGATCCTGCGTTAGCTCGACAACGCGGTTGCGCAAGACGATCTCTGCGCCGAGCTTCTTGGCGGCCTTGGCATAGGCGTGGGTGGTGCCGGAAGGGTCGAGATGGCCTTCCACCGGATCCCACATGGCGCCGACGAAGTGCTTCTCGTCCATCAGCGGGAACATCGCCTTGGCCTCGGCCGGCGTGATCAGCTCGGTGTCCATGCCGAGATAGCGGCCCTTGGCGTGAGCCAGTCGCAGGAAATCCATGCGCTCGGGACTGTCGGCCAGCATGACGCCGCCGGTCAGGTGCAGCGAGCAGGACTGGCCCGAAAGCTCTTCCAGCTCCTTGTAGAGCTGCACGGTATAGGCCTGCAGCTTGGCGACGTTGGGGTCGCCGTTCAGCGTGTGGAAGCCGCCGGCGGCATGCCAGGACGAGCCGGAGGTAAGTTCCGAGCGCTCGATCAGCATCACGTCTTTCCAGCCAGCCTTGGCCAGGTGGTAGAGGACCGAGCAGCCGACGACACCGCCGCCGATGACAACCGCTTTAGCGTGGGATTTCATGGTGTTGAGGCTCTCAATCTAACAAAATGAGTCAAGACGTTGATGCTCCTTGATCAGCGATCGAGGGGCGAATGAAAAATCAGAAGTCAGTCGGCGCGCCGCCTTCGGCGATGCGCTTGTCGACGAAGGCGTTGAGCTCCTCGCGGATCGCCGGGTCGATATAGGGCTCCTCGTAGCTCGCCAGACGCTCCTTCCAGACGCGGTTGGCGCGGTCGATGGCGGTCGGCGAGCCGGCCTCGGCCCAGGTCTCGAAATTGCGCCAGTCGGAGATGATCGGCGAATAGAAGGCTGTCTTGTAGCGGTCCTGTGTGTGCTGGGTGCCGAAGAAATGGCCGCCGGGGCCGACCGACTGGATGGCGTCGAAGCCGAGCGCGTCTTCGGAAAGGTCGAGCGGCGTCAGGAATTCGGCCACCATCTGCAGGAGGTCGATGTCCAGAATGGTCTTCTCGAAGGAGCAGCGCAGGCCGCCTTCCAGCCAGCCGGCGGCATGCATCATCAAATTGCCGCCGCCTTGGACGGCGCCCCACAGCGAGAAAACGCTTTCATAGGCCGCCTGCGCGTCCACGGTGTTGGCGGCGCAGGTGTTGGAGGTGCGGTAAGGAATTTTGTAGCGGCGCGCCAGCTGGCCGCCGACAAGCTGCGCCTTCATGTATTCCGGCGTGCCGAAAGCAGGGGCGCCCGACTTCATGTCGACATTGGAGGTGAAGCCGCCATAACCCACCGGCGCGCCCTTTTTCACCATCTGTGCAAAGGAAATGCCGGCAAGCGCCTCGGCGTTCTGCTGCACAAGCGCACCGGCGATCGTGACCGGCGCCATCGCGCCCGACAGGGTGAAGGGCGTGACGATGACGACCTGGCCCATCGAAGACATCTGGATGATGCCTTCCATCATCGGCACGTCGAGTTTGAGYGGTGAATTGGTGTTGATGATGGTGAAGACCGACGGCTCCTGCATCAACTGTTCGCGGGAAATGCCACGGGCGATGCGGGTGATCTCGATGCCGTCGACATTGCGCTCCTTACCGAGCGAATAGATGTGGAACATCTTGTCGGTGAGCAGTGCTAGGTCGCGGATGCATTCGAGGTGGCGGATCGATGGGTGGATGTCGATCGGCTCGACGGGGTAGCCGCCCGTGCAGTTCAAGATGTTGTGCATCTGCGCGAGCTTGAGGAAATTGCGGTAGTCGACCTGATTGCCTGGTCGGCGACCACGGTCGATGTCGGAGCAGTTGGGCGCCGACGCCATCATCGAGATGATCAGATTGTTGCCGCCGAAGCGCACATTGTGCGCCGGGTTGCGGGCATGGATGGTGAATTCCGACGGGCAGTGGGAGATCAGCTCGATGATCATGTCGCTGTCGAAGCGCACACGCTCGCTCCCAGGGCGCACATCGGCGCCGTGTTCCTTCATGATCTGGCGGGCGCCATCGTGGAGAACGTCGACGCCGATTTCCTTCAGCACACGCAGCGAGGCGAGGTGGATCGATTCCAGCTCATCGTCGGAAACTAGCTTCGTCGGCTGCAACGGGTTTTTCAGCTGCCGGAACGCCGGCTGCTCGAAAGCCGCCGAACCGCCGGCGCGTTTTCCTGCGCGGCCGCCGCGGCGGGCGCGATCGGTGGCCAGAACCGGCTCGGCGGGGTGCAGTGCAGCGGTCATGGTCGGTCCTCGTGATGGTTCCAAATCGGCCGCATAATGGACCGCCGTGAAAATCGCCATTGCGGAGGCGGCGACCACTAGGACGAGCAAAGCGACATGACGTACGTCACCTTCCGGTGGCGTCCGAGACCGCGTCGCAGCCCGCGCCGCAGAATGTGAACGGCGTTACAGTGGCGCCATGAGAAGCGGCTAAAGTGCTCCCGCCGCACCCGATCCATGAATGTCGATTGGTCCTGAGGGGGAAACCATGGCCGACGTCGTCAAAGTGAGAGCCGCAACCAACAATGAGGTGGCCTTCGTCGCCTGGGATGTCGATGGCATGATCCCTGGCTGCCTCGGCTTTGAAATCGTCCGGCTTTATCCGGCGACGGGCGAGGAGCGCTGCCTGGCCTCCTGGGTGCCGTTCAAGGGGCAGCGAAACCAGGATTGGATACCGCAGGACACCGGCGTCTGGCCGGTGCAGAAGACTTTCTGGCGCGATCTGACGCTGCGCCGCCGGCGAGACAGTCTCGACGTCAGGCAAGATGGCGAGATGGTCGCCTATCGCGTGCGGCCTGTCGGTGACATGAAGCCCGGATTGGAACCGGTGCCAGTGCGTCCGCCGCAGGTCGACGGCAAGCCGACCTATACCGGTACGCCGCGTCCGCTCGGCTATCTGGGGCAGGGCGCCGTCAGCCCGACGATTTTCCTCGGCTCGATGTTCGGCAAGGCACGCGTCGCCTTCACCAATGGCGTTTTGTCGACGCAATGGATGTCGCATGCGCTGGCGGATGCGGGCATCAAGATTGGCCAACGCGACAAGATCCGGGAGGAGTTGCAGAACCCCGCCAGCAAGATCCGCGCTTACCTGCATGGTGATGTACCGGATGTTCTGACCAGCCTGCTCAAACGCGCGAAAAGTGAGGGTGGCTCGGTACGGCTGGCGCTCTACGAACTCGGCGATGACGTGCTGCGCGACGCCATCATCGGCGCCAAGGATGTGGTCGAGGTCATCCTTTCCAATTCCGGCAAGGACGACCAGACCAAGAAATGGGATTTCGGCAACGCGCCTTATCGCAAGGCGCTGCATGATGCCGGCGTGACGGTGACCGACCGGCTCTTCAACAACAACCACATCGGCCACAACAAATTCGCCGTCTATCGCGACAGCCATGGCGAGCCGCAGGCGGTGATGACCGGCTCGACCAACTGGACGACCACCGGCATTTGCGGCCAGTCCAACAATGCCTTCCTCCGTGACGACCCGCAGATGGCGCGGGTTTTCAACGATTACTGGGAACGCATGAAGGCGGACGTCTTTCCGCCACCGGCGAGCGAATTCGCGGCGGGTCGTGCCGTGCAGACGCAAGGTGTGCCGTTCCGCAAGGACAATCACATCGCCAACCCGCTCGACGGCCAGAGCGCACCGATCGATGGCATGACGGTGTGGTTTTCGCCGAACGACCCGCAGCGCAACAAGAAGACGATTTCGGTGCGGCCGGTCGATCTCACGGATGTCTTCGCCCGCATCCGGGCGGCCAAGAAAGCGGTGCTGTTCCTGGTCTTCAATCCCTCCCAGCGCGGCGAGAACTCGATCATCGCCGAAGCGGTTGCTGCGGCTACGGCAAATCCGAAACTGATCGTGCAAGGCGCGATCAGCGACCCGGCCGCGATGCCAAACTACGAAAAGGCCGAGAAGGACCCGGTTACCAAGGCGGTGACCAAGCAAGGCAGGGCGCCTTTCGTCTTCCCGGAAAAGGTGTGGGAGATGCCGAACGTCTCGATCGTGCGGGCCGCGAACCTGACCGGCGCGTCGATCGCGCGCGACTTCCAGGCCGAGGTGCTGACCATCGGCCATGCCATCGTGCACGATAAGATCGTCATCATCGACCCGATGGAAGACAATGCGACCGTCATCACCGGCAGCCACAATCTCGGTTACAAGGCTTCTTACGAAAACGACGAGAACCTGGTGATCGTCGAGGGCGACAAGACCTTCGCGGCCGCCTACGCGGTGCATTTCCTCGATGTGTTCGACCACTACAAGTTCCGCGCCTGGCGACGTACGATCGGCAAGGGTCCATCCGACGATGACGGATTGCAGACAAGCGACGACTGGCTGAAACCCTATGCCGACGGCAAAAAGGGCGCGCTCGCTCGCTATTTCCCCTGAACCACGGCTGGCGGCCTGGGGTCTTCGCGCCAGTGGCGCAAGCGATCACCGGGCAACGGCTCTTTCCTCTCCCGCCTCGAACCGCTAGCACCCGAAGACGGTCGGTTCTTGTCGAACCGGCGGTTTGGGGAGCGAGATGGCTGCGGCGGAGACCTGCGACAACGAGGTGGCGACCAATTGGGCGGGCATCGCCGGCGTCATCGCGACTGTGTCGGTCTTTGCCATCGCGCAGGGCCTTACCTATCCGCTTTTGTCCTTCATTCTGCAGAGGCAGGGTGTTCCGCCGGCGATGATTGGCCTGTCAGCGGCGATGACGCCGATCGGCTTCATGGTGTCGTCGCCATTGATACCGGTGCTGGCGCGGCGCTTCGGCCCGGGTCGTACGGCGCTGACTTGTGCTGTGCTTTCGGCGCTCGCCCTGGCGCTCGTCGGCTGGAGCTACAATGTCTATGCCTGGTTTCCGCTGCGCTTCATGATCGGCGTCGTCACCAATCCGCTCTATGTGCTGAGCGAAGTGTGGATGATCGCGCTGGCGCCGCCGGCGAAGCGCGGCCGCATCATGGGTGTCTATTCGACGCTGATCTCGGCGGGGTTCGCCACCGGGCCACTCTGCCTGCTGCTGGTCGGCACGGAAGGGTGGTCGCCCTTCCTGCTCGGCATCGTCGCTTTCCTGATCTGCGGCGCCTGCCTGGCCGCGGTGCTGCCGAAACTGCCCAAGGTGGACCAGAGCGGCCACCATGTCTCGGTGCTGGGCTTCATGCCGTTGGCAGGGTTGCTGCTTGGAGCGGTCGTTGTCGCCGCCGGCTTCGAACAGGCGGTGCTGGCGCTTCTCCCCGTCTATGGCACGCATTTCGGCATCGCCGAGACACGCATGTCCGCACTTCTCACTGTCATGATCGCCGGCAATATCGCCATGCAGGTGCCGCTCGGCCTACTGGCCGAGCGAATGTCGGCGCAGGTCGTGCGCTTTGGCTGCATCGTAGCGACCGTCGTAGGATGCGCTCTGCTGCCCTTCGTCATCACGTCGCCGCTGGTCTGGCCCTTCCTGTTCGTGCTCGGCGCGGTGTCCTACGGCGTCTATACGATGGCGATCATCGAGCTCGGCGAGCGCTTCACCGGTCCGGCGCTCATTGCCGGCAACGCCGCCTTTGCCCTGATGTGGGGTGTGGGTGGCATCGCCATGCCGCCGCTGGCCGGCGGCGCGATGAGCTTGTTCGGTGCGCCTGGCCTGCCCATCACCCTGGGACTGATCTGCCTCGGCCTCGTGGTTGCCTCCGCGCTTGCCCTGCGCGGTGGGTTGAACAGCCGTCGCGCGGTCGGCTAGAGTGCCCGGATGCGCGCCGTGAACCTTCACCCTCGCAAGCTCGATGCCGCAGTGACGCCGTCGCCGCGCACCCGTCATGCCGAGCTCATGCGCCTGTGCGCCCGCATCGGCTATTCGCCTCCGTCCTGCCCTTGAGAATCCGCCTCCGGCTCCTGCCGGATTGATTCAAGAGGAAAGGATAACCCGATGACTTATCAGAATTATTCGCTGAAGCAGTTGCAGCAGATCGACGCTGCGCACCATTTGCATCCCTTTACGGACCACAAGGAACTGCGCGAGATCGGTTCGCGCATCATCACCCGTGCGGACGGCCCGTTCATCTACGATTCCGAAGGCACGGAAATTCTGGACGGCATGGCCGGCCTGTGGTGCGTGAATGTCGGCTATGGCCGCAACGAGCTGGCCGACGCCGCCTACCGCCAGATGAAGGAACTGCCCTACTACAATTCCTTCTTCAAATGCTCGACGCCGACACCGGTGCTTTTGTCCAGGCGGCTGGCTGAGATCGCACCAAAGGGCGTCAGCCAGGTGTTTTACGGCTCGTCCGGCTCGGAGGCCAACGATACGGCCTTGCGCCTGGTGCGCCACTACTGGGCGCTGATGGGCAAGCCGGAGAAGAACCGCATCATCTCGCGCAAGAACGCCTATCACGGCTCCACCGTGGCCGGCACGTCGCTCGGCGGTATGGATGCCATGCACAAGCAGCTCGGCGGCGCGGTTCCCAACATCGTTCATGTCATGATGCCCTACGCCTACGAACTGGCGCTGCCTGGTGAAAGCGACCATGACTTCGGCCTGCGTGCCGCCAAGGCGGTCGAGGATGCCATTGTCGAGGCAGGCCAGGAGAATGTGGCGGC
This sequence comes from Mesorhizobium sp. 2RAF21, assembly GCF_052115345.1. Lineage (NCBI taxonomy): Bacteria > Pseudomonadati > Pseudomonadota > Alphaproteobacteria > Hyphomicrobiales > Phyllobacteriaceae > Mesorhizobium > Mesorhizobium sp. 2RAF21. The sequence goes on from NZ_JBFRGM010000004.1 coordinate 277,789, forward strand.
CTTCATCGGCGAGCCGATCATGGGCGCGGGCGGCGTCAAGATTCCGCCGGCCAGCTATTGGCCTGAGGTGCAGCGCATCTGCCGCAAATACGACGTGCTTCTGATGCTGGACGAGGTGATCACCGGCTATGGCCGTACCGGCGAGTGGTTCGCCGCGGATTATTACGGCATCCAGCCGGACACGATCACCACGGCGAAGGCGCTGACCTCCGGCTACCAGCCACTGTCGGCGCTGCTGGTGGGTGAACGCGTTGCTGCGACACTGGTCGAGAAGGGTGGCGAATTCTACCACGGCTACACCTATTCCGGTCATCCGGTGGCCTGTGCCGTGGCATTGGCCAATCTGGACATCATCGCGCGGGAAGGGCTGGTGGAACGAGTGAAGACCGACACCGGGCCGTATTTCGCCAAGGCGCTGCAGGAGCGTATCGCCGGGCACGATCTGGTCGGCGAAGTGCGTTCGGTCGGCCTCATGGGCGCGATCGAGATCGTCAAGGACAAGGCGACTAAGGAGCGTTTCCTTCCCGCCGGAAGTGCTGCGGTGACGGTGCGCGATCATGCAATCGCCAACAACATGATGTTGCGCGCCACCGGCGACACCATGATCCTGTCGCCGCCGCTGATCTGGACCCGTGATACGATCGACATGGCCTGCGAGCGTATCGCAAAGGCGCTCGATCTGGCGAAAAACGATCTGCGCAAGGCCTGACGCTTTGTCGCAGCGAGCCGGCGGAACGATCCGCCGGCTCCAGCATTGGCCTGCCTCAGGCTTATCTTCCCGTGAGGACAACACCGTGAAAGCCAACCTTCAAATGAAGCGCCGCCGCGCGGCGAGCGGCGGAGCCGTCGCCGACCTGATGCTGGCGCCTGCCGTCGTCATGTTGCGGTTGCCGGTCATGGCGGCCGAGGCTGGCGGGATGGCCTGGCATGACGAAACGATGCGCGCCATTTCGGAGAAGGTGGCGGCAACCGCCGAAGGCTTGACCGCCGCGCAACTGTCGATGGCCAACTCGATCGCAAATTTCTGGCCCGAGCTGATGGCGGGGCAGGCGCCCTCCGTCCTGAACGGCGTGGCGTTGGAGCGTTCCATGCATGCCGCGTTGCGCCCCGCGGGCCGACGCGTCAAGGCGAACTTCAGACGGCTGGTCGGACAATAGATCAATTAGCGTGGAGCGGCGTTTCAATGGCAAAAACCGCGTTCGCGGGGAACGCGGCTTTGCCAGATACGCATGGCGTTTCGCTACTGAAAAACCTGCGAAACTAACGGCTCCGGTACGCGAGACCTGATCCGGAGCATGGGCGGCGCGTCGTCCGCCTTGGGTCCGTTTTTACAGGCACATCGTTACCGCGTGGTTAGCGAGAGCTTAAGCAAATCTAAATTTGCCGAGTTTTTGAGCCGTATTTTAGGAAAATGGAATGTTTGTAATGGCTTAGCTTTTATCGCCGCGCAGGAAATTGATGATGCCGGAAAAATCCACGCCGCCGCCGCCCTGCGCGTTGAACAGGGAATAAAGCTGCGCGGCCTCGGCGCCAAGCGGAGTAGCGGCGCCGGAGCCTTGAGCGGCCTCCTGGGCGAGCTTCAGATCCTTCAGCATCAGCGCCGCGGCGAAGCCCGGCTTGTAGTCGCGGTTGGCGGGGGAGGTCGGGACCGGTCCGGGAACCGGGCAATAGGTCGTCAACGACCAGCACTGGCCCGACGAGGTCGAGGCAACATCGAACAGCGCCTGATGCGACAGGCCGAGCTTTTCGCCCAGAACGAAAGCTTCGGCCACACCGATCATCGAAATGCCGAGGATCATGTTGTTGCAGATCTTGGCGGCCTGACCGGCGCCGGCTTCGCCGCAATGAACGATGCGGCCAGCCATCGGCTTCAGCACCGGCTCTGCAAGCGCGAACGCCTCTTTCGAGCCGCCAGCCATGAAGGTCAGCGTACCGGCGGCGGCACCGCCCGTTCCACCGGAAACCGGAGCGTCGATCGAGGCAAGGCCGTTTTCGCGCGCGATCGCATGTGCCTTGCGGGCGGATTCGACGTCGATGGTGGAGGAATCGATGAAGAGCGCGCCCTTTTTCGCCCATGGCGCGATCTCGTTATAGACCGAAAGCACATGCTTGCCGGCCGGCAGCATCGTGATGACCGCATCCGCGTCCTTGACCGCGCTCTGGCTATCCTCGGTGATCGTCAGGCCATGTTCCTTGGCCAAAGCGAGGTTTTCCGGCATCAGGTCGAAGCCGACGACATTGTGGCCCGCCTTGACGAGATTGGCGGCCATGGGATTACCCATATTGCCGAGGCCGATGAAGGCGATGGTGGTCATTGGATGCTCCGGCGTTGTTCAAAACGGTATGAAGAACAGCGAGTAGGGAATAGCGAATAGAGAGCAGTGTGACTGTTCGTGTTTTGCGCGAGCAGCTTGCTTGGCTTTGTACCCACTACCCACTACCCACTACCCACTACCCACTACCCACTACTCACTACTCACTATTCGCTATTTCCCAATCAAATGCCGCGCCACGATCACACGCATGATCTCGTTGGTGCCTTCGAGAATCTGGTGCACGCGCAGGTCGCGCACCAGTTTCTCCACGCCGTAGTCGTGCAGATAGCCATAGCCGCCGAACAATTGCAGCGCCTGGTTGGCGACGTCGAAACCGGTATCGGTGACGAAACGCTTGGCCATCGCAGACCATTTCGAGGCGTCGTGCGCCTTGGCGTCCAGCTTCGAGGCAGCTGCATAAAGGAAGATGCGGGCGGCCTGCAGCTCCGTCTCCATGTCGGCCAGCTTGAACTGCAGTGCCTGGAACTGGTTGATGGTCGAACCGAAGGCCTTGCGCTCGGACGCATAGGTCAACGCCTTGGTGAGCGCCGACTGGGCACCACCCAGCGAGCATGCGGCGATGTTCAGCCGGCCGCCGTCGAGACCCGCCATGGCGATCTTGAAGCCCATGCCTTCGCCCGACAAAAGGTTCTCGGCCGGCACCTTGCAGTCTTCGAAGATGACGGTGCGGGTGGACTGCATGTGCCAGCCCATCTTGTGCTCGTTGGCGCCGAAGGAGAGGCCGGGTGCGTCCTTGGGCACGACCAGTGTCGAAATGCCCTTGGGGCCGTCCTCGCCGGTACGCACCATGGCGACATAGATGTCGGAATCGCCGGCGCCCGAGATGAACTGCTTGGTGCCGTTGACGACATAGTCCGATCCGTTGCCGCCCGAACGTGTCGCCCTGGTCTTCAGCGCGGCAGCGTCCGAACCGGATCCCGGCTCGGTCAGGCAGTAGCTGGCCAGCCATTCCATCGAGGTCAGCTTTGGCAGCAAGCGCTGGCGCTGCTCGTCATTGCCGAAGCGGTCGATCATCGAGGCCGCCATGTTGTGGATGGAAATGAATGAGGAGAAGGCCGGGCACGCGCGGGAAAGAGCCTCGAAGATCAAAACGGCGTCGAGCCGTCCGAGCGCTGAGCCGCCGACGTCGTCGCGTACATAGATGCCGCCCAGGCCGAGTGGCCCGGTTTCGCGGATCACATCGGCCGGAAAGTGCTTGGCCCTGTCCCATTCGAGCGCATTCGGCGCGACTCGTTCGTCGGCGAAGGCTTCGGCCATCGCCTGTATCGCGCGCTGGTCTTCGTTGAGCTCGAACTGGCCGCCGGCCGCCGTCGTGACGGTATCCATGGCGTCCTCCCGGATATGTCGTTTTTAGCTATGCGTGCATCGCAATCTAGACCAATGATGCGCCCGCGCAACCCGCGCTTTGGGTCCACATCCACCCTGGAGTGTGGCAAAGCGGCTGTGCGGCAATGCGTGAGCGGAGCAGGTGGTGACGACAATTTTCGACGAGCTGTTGGAAGCATTTCATGCTTTCCTCGGTCATGCCGACGCTTCGGTGGCGCGCGATGCCGCAGGCGCCGTCGACTGGGCGATGCCAGTCCGTCCGCTGGAGCCGCAATCCATACCGTGCGTTCGCCACCTTGACCGCGTCATTGAAATCGCGCCAGAGCGAGCAAAGCCGCTGGCGCACATGCTGGCTGACCATCGTGATGTATTACGGTGGGGGCAGACTTACGGCGAAGCGGATTTCGGTCGCGCCTTCCTCGACAATTACGGCTGGCTGGAAGTGTTCGGCACGCGCGGCCACTTCGCCAACGATATGGCGGCTGGCGGGTTTCTGATCCTCGGGCCGGGGATCGTCTATCCCGACCATCACCATGTCGCCGAGGAAATCTACATCCCGCTGACCGGTGGCACGGGCTGGCGCAAAGGCGAGGGCGCATTCCAGGTGCGCGACGCAGGCGAGGTCATCCACCATCCCTCCAACATCAACCATGCGATGAAGACGGGCGCCGAACCGTTGCTGGCGCTCTATCTCTGGCGGGGCGGGCCGCTTGCCGCCAGGTCCACTGTCACCGGCGGGGAAGCGTGAGCATGGCGAGGGCACTCATGCTGCAAGGCACCGGCTCCGACGTCGGCAAGACGGTGCTGGTAGCCGGGCTGTGCCGCGCCGCATTGCGGCGTGGGCTCAAGGTCAGGCCGTTCAAGCCGCAGAACATGTCGAACAATGCGGCGGTGGCGGAAATTCCCGGCGAGGCCGGCGGCGGCGAGATCGGTCGTGGGCAATGGCTGCAGGCGCTGGCCTGCGGCGTCGCGCCGACTGTCGACATGAATCCGGTGCTGCTCAAGCCGCAGACCGATGTCGGCTCGCAGGTCATCGTGCAGGGCAAGGTTTTCGGCGAGGCGCGCGCCCGCGACTACCAGACCATGAAGGGCCGCCTGATGGAGGCGGTGCTGAAATCCTGGGCGAGGGTGAAGGAAGACGCGGACCTCGTCATCGTCGAAGGGGCGGGTTCACCGGCGGAAATCAACCTCAGGCCGCGCGACATCGCCAATATGGGCTTTGCGACACGGGCCGATGTGCCGGTCGTGCTTGTCGGCGACATCGACCGGGGCGGCGTCATTGCCTCCGTGGCCGGCACGCATCTGATCCTGCCGGAGGAGGACCGGCGCATGATCGCCGGCTATCTCATCAACAAGTTCCGCGGCGATGTTTCGCTCTTCGACGATGGTATCCGGTCGATCCAAGGGTTCACCGGCTGGCGCTGCTTCGGTGTGGTGCCGTGGCTGAAAGCCGCGTCGCGGCTGCCGTCGGAAGATTCGGTCGTGCTGGAACGACTGGCGGCCGGTGAGAAACGCGCCCTGAAGGTCGCGGTGCCGATGTTGTCGCGTATTGCCAATTTCGACGATCTCGATCCGCTGAAGGCGGAGCCCCAGGTGGAGGTGGTGTTCGTGCCGCCGGGAAAACCACTGCCGGCCGATGCCGGGCTGGTGGTCATTCCCGGTTCGAAATCGACCATCGGCGATCTCCTGCATTTGCGCGAACAGGGCTGGGATCGCGACCTTGCTGCCCATGTCAGGCGTGGCGGCCATGTCGTCGGTATCTGCGGCGGCTTCCAGATGCTCGGCCGCACTGTACGCGATCCCGACGGTATCGAAGGCAGCGTGCGCGAGACCGAAGGGCTTGGTCTGCTCGACGTCGAGACGGTGATGGAGCCGGAGAAAACGGTGCGCACCAGCAATGCGCGCTCGACCGTTTTCGATCTGCCGCTGGGAGGCTACGAGATCCATCTAGGGCGCACCACCGGTCCGGATTGCCGCCGCCCGGCGGTGGTCATCAACAATGTGCCGGACGGCGCCACATCGCCCGATGGCAAGGTGTTCGGCACCTATCTGCATGGCCTGTTCGGGGCGGACGTCTTCCGGGCCCGTTTCCTGGAAAGCCTTGGTGTCACAGGTGGCGGTATCGACTATCGGGCCGATGTCGAGGCCGCGCTCGACGAAATCGCCATGGCGCTGGAAACACATCTGGACTGCGACGCACTGTTTGGTCTGGCGCGCTAGCGCATGGCGGATTTCGCAGCGGGCAGCGCGACAGGGGGATCGCGGCCGATGCGAAATCCGGGCGCGCCACGCCCTTTCGGGAAACCGTCAGTTCGGCTTGATGCCTGTCTTCGGCCAATAGGTGCCGAGCGACCAGACGTTGCCCTCGGGGTCGCGGCAGATGAACTCGCGGCTGCCATAGCCGCGATCCGTCAACCCTTCGAGGATTTCCGCGCCGGCCTCTTCGGCGCGCGCAAAGGCCACGTCCGCATCGTCGACGGCGATGTAGATGGAGCGGCCGTTGGGGCCAGGTTCGCCGACGATTTCGCCGAAGCGGTCGCGGCGTGTGGAGCCCAGCATGATCATCGCCGAACCAAGCGCGAGTTCGGCGTGCTGGATCATTTCGCCATCGTTGTAGCGGGCATGCACGGTGAAGCCGAAGGCCTTGGCGAGCCAATCGACCATCATGGGCGCGTCGCGGAAGCGCATGACGGGATAGAGGCGGGGCGGTTCGTTGGACATGGTCATCTCCTGTCGGATTGGACGATGCCTCATCCTGGCAGGCATGCGATGGGAGCGTCTTGAAGAAATGTTACCTTCGGCATCTGGCCGGACAGGCTGCGGTCAGGTGCTCAGCGTGCCGGGCGTCGTGCCGGCCAGGTCGCGGAATTCGCGGGCCAGATGCGCCTGGTCGGCGTAACCGCAGTCGGCGGCGATGCCGGCCCAATTGCCGTCTCCGCGCCGCGACAGCTGAAGCGCGCGGTTGAAGCGGACCATGCGCGCCAGTGTCTTCGGTGCTACACCGGTGGCATCGCGGAAGCGCTCGGCGAGATGCCGGCGGCTCCAGTCCAGTTCGGCGGCGATCAGGCCGATGCGCGTCTGTCCGCCGCTCTCCAGAATCCGGTCCACCGCCCAGGCAACTTGCGGGCCCGGTGACGATGCCACGGTGATGCGGCGGACGACGAAATCCTCGACGAGATCGAAGCGCCGGTCCCAGTCTTGCTCATTGCCGAGCGCCTCGCGCAAGGCGGCGCCGTCATGTCCCAGCACATCGTCCAGCGGCACCATGCGGTCGGTGAGTTCGCTGAGTGGCATCCGGAAGAAACGCCTCGCGCCGGCAAATGTGAAATTCACCTGCAGGCAACAGCTGTGACCGAAGGAATCGATCGTCACCGGGCCGGCATAGAGGCCGGCCGCGAAGCTGTCGTGGCGGTCGTCTTCTTGGGGAGGGCGGCCGAGCGCGATCGCGAAGTGCGCGTCGAAGTTGATCACCAGCGGTACGATCAGCGTCGCGTATTCGATTTGGCGGTAGTGGCCGGGCGTCAGTTCGCGATAGCCGCAAATGTCGGTCACGACCGAACGCAAAGCCGGCATAGGCGTCCGGCGCAGCATGAAAAAATTCTGCGGCGTCTCGCTCTCGCTGTCCTGGCTTTCGGCAGGCATCGCCATCTCCTCTGTAAAGGAGCTTAGCCGTTGCTCGCCGAAATCAAAAGTCGACCGATAGGGCGTGCCGTCAGACGCCGCGCAAAAGGCAGCCAGCCGCCAGAACGATATAGGCGATGAGCACGATCCATACCGCCGCCAGCGGTATGAAGGACAAGACGCCAAGCGCCGCCAGAAGGCCGATGATGGCAATGACGACGGAAATGATGAACACAATTTGGGTGGGTGCGCTGAGATTCATGTCTGGATTCCCTCTCCACATGATTCGTGCAGGGCAATGCTATCAGCGCTGGCCTCAGACACCAATCAGAACGCGCAGCGGGTTGGCGGGGTCTATCAGAAGTTTTGCGGCCAGCGCCACGCAGGTCAGCACCAGCAGCGGCTTGATCAGCTTCGCGCCGACGCGCACCGCCAGGCTGGCGCCGAGCCTGGCACCGAGGAACTGGGCGATGCCCATGACGATGCCGACTTTCCAGAAGATCACGCCGACCGTGGCGAAGACGGCGAAGGCGCCGATGTTGGAGGCGAAATTCAGCAGCTTGGTGTGCGCGGTGGCCTTGAGCACGCCGTAACCGGCGAGCGCGACGAAGGCCAGCATGAAGAACGAACCGGCGCCGGGTCCGAACAGGCCGTCATAGAAACCGATCGCCGGGACGACCGTCAGGCCGAGCAGGAAGGGCGACAGTCGTTCGGTGCGGTCGACATCGCCCATATTGGGCTTCAGCGCGAAGTAGAGCGCGATCGCGATCAGGATGAGAGGCAGCGCGGCGCGCAGCACATCGCCGGGAACGACCGTTGCCGCGATGGCACCGAGCACGCTGCCAAGAAGCGACATCAATGCCGACGGCCATTGCTTGAGAGGATCGACCTGACCCTTGGCCGCATAGGCGAGGGTAGCCGAGCCGGAGCCGAAAAGCCCCTGCAGCTTGTTGGTGCCGAGTGCCTCGATCGGCGAGAAACCGGCCAGGAGCAGCGCCGGGATCGTGATCAGCCCGCCGCCGCCGGCGATAGAATCGATGATGCCGGCCACGAAGGCGGCCAGCCCGAGCATGGCGACGGTTTGAAAGGTGAGATCGATCATGGGGCGGAGAGCGCCGGGAGAGGAACAAACGGGGAGACAGCGGCGTTCCATCATAGGCAACCCGTTTGCGCAAGGGCCAATACGCGCTACCTATGAGGCCCGATTCTGGAGGAACGCGATGGCGATGGCGCTGCTGGACAAGATTCGCTCGATCTTCGAAGGCGACCCCGGAGTGCGCAAGGTCGCCGACGATCCGGTGCTGTCGGCCGAATTGCTGATGCTGTTTCGCATGATCCTGGCCGACGGGTCCGTTTCGGAAAGCGAGATGGAGGTCTTCCGCCGCATCTGCTCCGGCTCCTTCGGCATCCCCGAGGACAGCATCGACGCGGTGATCGAATATCTCAACGAGTTCGGCTACGAGACCAATGGTTCGCAGGCGATTGCCATGTTCCGCGACCTCGATGTGGAGCGTCGCAAGCTGCTGGCACAACACATGGTCGAGATCGCGAAGGCCGACCACCATCTCGCCGACAACGAGGTGAAGCTTCTGCGCCGCTCGCTCGATTTGCTCGGCATCAACCCAGTGGATCTGGTGAAGAGCTGACACCGCCGACGCAACCGGCCGATTGAACCAATAAGGGTAGTCGTTTGAGCTTTGCCGACAGCTATCTCGGACGGCTGCGAAAACTGATCGGGCACCGCCTTGTGTTGGTGCCCGGCGCACGCATCGTCATCGAGCGCGATGATGGCTTTATCTTGCTGCACAAGCGCACCGATTTCGACGCTTGGGGCCTGCCGGGCGGCAGCGCCGAGGAAGGCGAGGATATCGAGACGATCATCATGCGCGAGGTCGCCGAGGAAACCGGACTGGTCGTTCGCGACGTCAAGCCTTTCGCCTTCGGCAGCAATCCCCGCTACGAAAGCTTCGAATTCCCCAATGGCGATCGGACCCAGTTCTTCGTGCTGATTTTCTACACGCGCAGCTTTACGGGGGAGGCCGCCGCCATGGACGACGAAAGCAGCGCGGTTGGATGGTTCGCACCCGGCGCGCTGCCCGAAATGCTGCCCAACATGGCACGCAGCGCAGAAGCCTATGTCCGGTTCAAGAAGACCGGCGAATTCCAGATGATCTAGGTTTTCGTCGGCCGACTGAGCCGCTTCTCAGCCTTGTTCCTGCATTCTGCGGGCAATGGCGCGGTGCAGGTCGGGCGCGGCAGTGACCAACGCCTGTGCTGCTTCCGATTGCGGATGGTCGAGGACTTCCCCGGTTCTGCCGCGTTCGACGATCCTGCCTTCATGCATGACCAGCACCTCGTCGGTGATGGCGCGGGCAACGGTCAGATCGTGAGTGATGAACAGATAGGCGACGCCCAACCGGCTGTTCAAATCCGCGAACAGGTCGAGGATCTGGGCGCGGATCGACACGTCGAGGGCCGAAACCGGCTCGTCGGCGACGACCAGTTTCGGTCGCGTGATGATGGCGCGCGCGATCGACAGGCGCTGGCGTTGGCCGCCCGAGAATTCGTGCGGGTATTTGTCGAGATCGGACGGGCCGAGCCCGACTTCGTGCAGCGCCTGCGCCACCATCTCGCGGCGCTCCGCCGGCAAGGGTTTCTTCTCCAAGAGATGCAGGGGCTCGGCCACCAGCTTTTCGACCTTCTGGCGTGGATCGAACGAACCGTAAGGGTCCTGGAACACCACTTGCATGTCGCGTCGCGCCGGCTTCAGTTCCGCCTCGTCCCGACGCGAGATCGTCTCGTTGCGGAAGCGGATCGTGCCGGCGTTCGGGTTGTCGAGGGCGAGGATCATGCGCGCCAGTGTGGACTTGCCGCAGCCCGAGCGGCCGACGAGTGCCACCGATTGGCCGGGCGCTATCGTCAGCGAAACGTCGTCGACGGCGTGAACGGGCGCGCCGCGTTTGAAGAAGGAGGTACGGCGGCCGGGATAGAGACGCGAGACGTTTTCGACGGACAGGAGAGGGGGCGCTTTGCTCACTCCCACTGGGGCGGGCAATCGCTCCGGCACATGCATCGAGGCGAGCGCCAGTTGCCGCGTATAGGGATGCAACTGATCGGAAAGCGTGCGCGCGGTCTCTCCGGCCTCCATCACCTCGCCATGGCGCAGGATGGTGATGCGGTCGGACATTTCGGTGACCACGGCCAGGTCGTGCGAGATGAGCAGCAGGCCCATATTGTTCTCGCGCACCAGATCGCGCAGCAGGTCGAGGATCTGCGCTTGCAAGACGACGTCGAGGGCAGTGGTCGGTTCGTCGGCGATCAGGAGTTTCGGCTTCAGCGCGCAGGCGATGGCGATGACGACACGCTGGCGCTGGCCGCCGGACAGTTCATGCGGATAGCGGCTGAGCGGGAACTTCGCCTCCGGCAAACCGACCCGGTCCAATATCTTTCGCGCGCGTTCTTCCGCTTCGGCGCGGCCGGCTTTGGTGTGCCAGCGAATGCCTTCCGCAACCTGTTCGCCGATGGTCTTGACCGGATTGAGCGCGGTCATCGGTTCCTGGAACACCATGCCGATGTCGTCGCCGCGCAAGGCGCACATCTGGTCCTCGGTTGCGGCGAGGATGTCGATACCGTCGAAACGCACGCTGCCCGCAGCCCTGGCCGTGAACGGCAGCAACTGCATCACGGTCATTGCCGTCATCGATTTGCCCGAACCGGATTCGCCGACCAGCCCGACCACCTCACCCGGCGCGACGGAAAGATCGATGTCTTTCAGGATCGGGCGGCTGCCGATCGAGAGCGACAGGTTCTCGATTTCAAGCAGGCTCATCGGCGTCGCCGCGACTTGGGATCGAGATTGTCAGCAATGCCGTCACCGAGCAGGTTCAATGCCAGAACCGTGATCACGATGGCCATACCCGGGAAGATCGCCATCCAGGGCGCTTGTGTCATGCGGGTCTGCGCCTCGAACAGCATCCGGCCCCAGCTCGGCATCGGCGGTTGCGCGCCGAGGCCGAGATAGGAGAGGCTGGCTTCAGCCAGGATGCCCAGCGCGAACTGGATCGTGCCCTGCACCAGCAGCAACGTCGCGATGTTGGGCAGGATGTGCTCCACCGTGATCAGCGTCTTGCCCTTGCCGGCGGCGCGGGCGGCAAGGATGTACTCACGCGGCCAGATGGTGAGGGCGCCGGCGCGCGCGACACGGGCGAAGACCGGAATGTTGAAGATGCCGATGGCGATGATGGCGTTAACGGCGCCGGGGCCGAAGATGGCGGTGATCATGATAGCCGACAAAAGCGCCGGGAAGGCGAAAACGAGGTCGTTCAGCCGCATCAGCGCTTCGTCGACCAGGCCGCCGCGCGCCGCCGCCCACGTGCCGAGCGGCACGCCGATGCCCATGCCGATGCCGACGGCGACCAAAGCGACGGCGATGGAGTTGCGGGCGCCGATCATGATCATCGACAGGATGTCGCGGCCGAAATGGTCGGTACCGAACCAATGCGCCGCGGACGGCGCCAGCATTTTGTCGGAAATCACCAGCCGAGTGATGTCGTAGGGCGTCCACAGGAACGAAAGGGTGGCCATCGCGGCGACCAGAACGGTGATCGCGAACCCGAGCACGAAGGACCGGTGCCGGAAGGCTTTCGCGACCAGGGAGCCGAAGGTTTCCCGCGGGATTTCAGTCTGTAGCGTCACGATCGTGTCCTCAGGCGCGGATCCACGAGCGCATAGGAGAAGTCGACCAGGAGGTTGACGAGGATGACGGCGGCGACCAGCAACATGACGCCGCCTTGCACCACGATCAGGTCGCGCTGGTTAATGGCCTGGAAGACAAGCCGGCCGAGGCCGGGGAGATAAAAGACATTCTCGATAATGATGGTGCCGGCTAGCAGGAACGCGAATTGCAGACCGAGGATCGTCAGCACCGGGATCATGGCATTGCGCAGCGCATGCCGCCACAGGACGGCGCGGTAGGGCATGCCCTTGGCGCGCGCGGTGCGGATATAGTCCTCGGACAAGACTTCGATCAGCGCCTGCCGCGTCACGCGGGCAAGGATCGCGGCCTGCGGCAGTGCCAGCGCAATGGCCGGCAGGACCAGCGCCTTCAGTGCCGGCCAGATGCCGCTTCCCCAGCCCGGGAAACCGCCCGCCGGCACCCATTTCAGCCAGACGGCGAAAAGATAGATCAGCAGCAGGGCGAACCAGAAGTTCGGGATGGCGACGCCGATTTGCGAAGCGCCCATGGAGACGGTGTCGCCGAAACGGCCTTGGCGGGCGGCGGCGTAGAGACCGACCGGAATGGCGATCAGCGTCGACAGGGCGAGCGCCATCAGCGCCAGCGGCAGGGAGACGACGATGCGCTCGCGCACCAGGTCGATCACCGGCACCGCATAGGTGTAGGAACGGCCGAAATCGAGCACGGCAAGATTGCCGATCCAGTGCAGGTAGCGCAGCAGAAGCGGGTCGTTCAGCCCCATCTGCGTACGCAGCTGCTCGACCTGCTCGGCGCTGGCGCTCATGCCGAGCATCAGCCGCGCGGGATCGCCGGGCAGCACTTCCAGCACGGCGAACACGACGATCGAGGCAAGCACCAGCGTGGCGAAGGCGATTGCGATGCGCTTGAAAAGATAGGCGGTCATGCGCGGCGCACTTTTCCTTCTCCCCGTTCACGGGGAGAAGGTGTGCCAAACGAACGGATGAGGGGCAATAATATGCTCTGCAATGTCTGGCGCCGCCCCTTAATTGCCTGCTGGTATCTTCTCCCCGCGAACGGGGAGAAGATACCTTTCATCAATCCGCCCACTTCACCTTGGTGAGGTCGTTGGCCGGCACCGGCTGGTTCTGCCACAGGCCTTCCAGCTTGGAGTCCCAGACACCCACCTTGGGCAATTCGAACATGAAGCCGACCACGGCATCGTCGGCGAGGATCTTCTGCGCCTTGCCCAGCAATTCCTTGCGCTTGGCTTCGTCTGCGGTGAGGTTCAACTCGTCGATGACCTTGTTGAACTCGGGGTTGTGGTAGTTGAAGTAGTAGTCCTTGCGCGAATAGATATCGATGTCGTTCGGCTCGGTATGGGACACGATGGTGAAATCGTAGTCCTTCTTGGTGAACACCTGATCCAGCCATTGCGCCCATTCGACCGGGATGATCTCGAGGTCGATGCCGATCTCGCGCAATTCCGACGCGACGATCTCGCCGCCGAGACGCGCATAGTCGGGCGGCGGCAATTTCAGCGTCGCCTTGAAGCCGTTCTCCAGTCCGGCTTCCTTCAACAGCGCCTTGGCCTTGGCCGGATCGTGCGGGTACACGCCGGTCAGGTCGACATAGTCTTTGTTGGACGGCGACATGTGCGAGCCGATCGGTACGCCGAGACCGGCCGAGGCGCCGTCGATGATCGCCTTGCGGTCGAGCGCGTAGGACACGGCCTGGCGCACCTTCAACTGGTCGAGCGGCGACTTCTTGTTGTTCATGGCCAGGATGGTCTCGCCCTCGGTGGCACCGACCACGACCTTGAGGTTGGGCGCATCCTTAACCTGGGGAACGGCATCCGGTGAAAAGAACGGGAATGCCTGCACGTCGCCGGACAGCATCGCCGCCACGGCCGCCGCGGCATCGGGAATGAAGCGGAATTCGGCCTTGTCGAGATGAACCGGCTCGCCCCAGTAATTGTCGGTTTTCACGAGCGTCAACGAGGAGCCCTTCACCCAGTTCTGGAATTTGAAGGGGCCGGTGCCGATCGGCTTTTCCTTGTTGGTGTCGGCGCTTTCTGGCGCCACGATCACCGCGTCGCCCCAGCCCATATTGTAGAGGAAGGAACCCTGCGGCTGCTTCAGCGTCACCTTCACCGTCGTCGGGTCGACGACCTCGACGGTGTCGATGGCGGCGAAAAGCTGTTTTTGCGCGTTCTGGGAATTTTCGGCACGGGCGCGGTCCAGCGAGAACTTGACGTCCGAGGCATCGAAATCGGTGCCGTCGTGGAACTTCACGCCCTTGTGTAGCTTGAACGTATAGACCTTGCCGTCATCCGAAATCGTCCAGCTTTCTGCGAGGTCCGGCAGCACTTCGCCATTGGGGCCGATGCGGGTCAGGCCCTCGAAGATGTTGGCGTAGGTGACTTCGCGGATGGCTGCGGCGGCTCCCGCCGTCGGGTCGAGATGCGGCGGCTCAAGCACCATGCCGAGCACCAGATCGGTGCGGGCGGCCATCGCCGCGGTGCTAGAGGCCAGCGCGACAGCAGCCGCGGCCAGAATGGTCTTCCAGTGCCTCATCTCAAACTCCCTCAATGTTAGCCCGGCGGGATAGAAGCGTGAAATCCCGTTCTAGTAAATCGCATTTGTTTTCCCCGATGATGCTGATGGGGAAATCTTATGCCAATGTATCGGCTCCATCCGGCAGCTCTGTTCGGGCGGTGCCGGGATGGCGCGCAGGGAGTGAGACGATGGATGCCGCAATGCTCAAGAATCTCCAGGCCCCGCTCAAGGAGGCCTATCGCGAGACACCCGAGAAGGCGCTCATCACTTTGCGCGCCAAAGGCTCGATCGACGACCAGTCGATCGCCTGCAAGGTCGAGACCGGCCGTGCCTTGGCGATAGCCGGGCTTCATCCGGCAACCGGCGGCAGTGGATTGGAGCTGTGCTCCGGCGACATGCTGCTGGAAGCGCTCGTCGCCTGCGCGGGCGTCACGCTGAAGGCGGTCGCAACCGCGCTCGAGTTCCAGCTGGCGGCGGCGGCGATCACGGCCGAGGGCGATCTCGATTTTCGCGGCACGCTGGGCGTTGCCAGGGATACGCCGGTCGGCTTCCGGGCGGTGAGGTTGGGGTTCCAGTTGCAGACGGACGAACCACAGGAGCGGATCGATTCGCTTGTGAAACTCACCGAGCGCTACTGCGTGGTGTTGCAGACGATCAACCAGCGGCCCGATCTGTCGGTAACGGCACACAGGGTCTAGCGGGCCCCGCCGCGCAGCAACACGTTCAAGCCGATTGCCATCACCTTGGCCGACTGGACCATGTCGTCGATGCCGACCCATTCGTCCGGCCGATGGGCGAGATCGAGAATGCCGGGCCCGTAGGCAATGCAATCGAACAGATGGCCAATGCGGGCAACGTGTTTCTGGTCATAGGTGCCGGGCGAGATCACATAAGCGGGCTCGCGCTCGAACACCTGCATGATGCCTTCGGCCACGGCCTTGACCACCGGCGCGTCGCGCTCGGTCATGGTCGGCTGGACCTCCATGACGTCGCGGATGCGGTAATCGAACCTGGCGCGCTCGCGCTTCAAGCGGTCGAGGATGTCGGTCACCTCGCGCTTCACTTCATCGATCCTTTCTTCCAGCAGGAAGCGGCGGTCGATGGTGAGGCGGCACGAATCCGGCACGTTGGGCGAGGGCAGGCCCGGCCTGAAGTCCTCGGTCTGGCCGCCATGGATGGAATTGATGTTCATGGTGGAGCGGCGCGCGCCCTCCGGCACCACCGGCATCGACGTCTGCTTCTTGTCCAGCGCCGGGAACAGGTCCGCCTCGAAGGCCGCCAGGACCGCGCCCATGTGGCGAACCGCATTGTCACCGAGGAACGGCATCGAGCCATGGGCGATTTCGCCCAGCGTCTCGATCTCCGCCCACCATACGCCGCGATGGCCGAGGCAGATGCGGTCCTTGTTCAACGGTTCTGGAATGATGACGTGATCGACCTTCGGCTTTGAGAAATAACCCTTGCTGGCCAGATAGGCGACGCCGCCGAAGCCGCCCGATTCCTCGTCCACCGTGCCCGATATCTCGATCGCGCCGGGAAAGTCAGGATAGGCATCCATGAAGGCTTCAACGGCGATGATGGAGGCGGCGAGGCCGCCCTTCATGTCGCAGGCGCCGCGGCCATAGACCCGGCCATCCTTCACCACACCGGCAAAGGGATCGACGGTCCAGCCTTCGCCGGCCTCGACCACGTCGATGTGGGAGTTGAAATGCACGGTCGGTCCCGGCGTGCGCCCATCGAAGCGGGCAACGACATTGACACGCGGATAGCGGTCGTTGTCGCCGGGCGTGCCTTCGCCACGGACCAGTTCCGTCTCGAAGCCGCGTTTCTTCAGGCGCTCGGCGATGTATTCCGCGCATGGCCGGTAGGCTTCGCCGGGTGGGTTGACCGTCGGGAAGCGGATCAGGTCAGCGGTCAGCGCGACGAGGTCGTCGGTGCGTGCATCGATGCCATGCAAGAGTCGGTCGGTCATTGGGCGAAGTTGAGCAGGGAAAGACGTCACCTTGCAAGCCTAGCGATTGAGCCAAACAGCGTCAGCACGTGGCGCAGCTGCAGCCGTGGGAAGAAACGCTGGGCGTTCACACGTTCGCGATTGGCGGAAGATCAATAGCCTTTGTGTAAGCTGGCTCACTGTTCTTTTAACATTTGAAAGATAGTGTGAAGCGGCAGGCACGCGGAGACACAGGAGCAAGCAAGGGGAAGTATGCTCATGAAAAGGTCCGTTTTACTGGGCGGGATTTTTGCGATGGCACTGCTTGGGGTGCTGTCGGAAGCGAAGGCAGACAGTCTCGTCGCCAGGATCAACATTTCTACACAGACGATGACCGTCAGTCGTTACGGCGAGGTGCTCTATCGCTGGAGCGTTTCGACGGCGCGCAAGGGTTACGTCACGCCGAGCGGAAGCTGGCGGCCGAAGCGTTTGCACCGGATGTGGTATTCGCAGAAATACGACAATTCGCCGATGCCATGGTCCGTCTTCTACAATGGCGGCTTTGCCGTGCACGGCACCAATGCGGTCCGTCAACTCGGACGGCCGGCGTCGCATGGTTGCGTGCGGCTCTCTACGGCCAACGCCGCCACATTCTACGCGCTGGTCAAGGAAGTCGGCATGAGCGGCACACGCATCGTGGTGACGAACTAAACTGGCATCGATAAAGTCAGACAGGCCGGCGATCAGGCCGGCCTTCTCGTGCCGGCTTCATCGGCGGAGGTTTTGCGCGATCGCTACGATTCTTAGTGCCGTTTGCTCGCATCCGGCATCATTTGAATAATGAAACATCCATAACCGCCGGTTTCACGCATTTCCTTTCTTCGATGCCCTCGATAGTACTTCGGTGTGAGGAGCTATCGATGAGTCCCAAGCCGTATGTGGCTCTGTCCGAACCCGTCGCTGACGAGGTCCGCAAGACGACCTGCTACATGTGCGCGTGCCGCTGCGGCATCAACGTGCACATCAAGGACGGCAAGATCCGCTACATCGAGGGCAATCGCGACCATCCGGTCAACAAGGGCGTTCTGTGCGCCAAGGGTTCGGCCGGCATCATGCAGCACTATGCGCCAGCGCGTCTGCGGGCGCCGCTGAAGCGGGTGGGGCCGCGCGGTTCCGGCAAATTCCAGGAGATTGGCTGGGACGAGGCGCTGGCGATCGCCACCGGCTGGCTGGACAACGTGCGCCGCGACGATCCGAAGAAGCTCGCCTTCTTCACCGGGCGCGACCAGTCGCAATCCCTGACCGGCTTTTGGGCGCAGCAGTTCGGCACGCCGAACTATGCCGCCCATGGCGGTTTCTGCTCGGTCAACATGGCCGCCGCCGGCATCATGACCATTGGCGGCGCCTTCTGGGAGTTCGGCCAGCCGGACTGGGAGCGGACGAAGCTGTTCGTTTTGTTCGGGGTGGCGGAGGATCACGATTCCAACCCGATCAAGATGGGCATCGCCAAACTGAAGCGGAATGGTGCCCGTTTCGTCTCGGTCAACCCGGTGCGCACCGGCTACTCGGCGGTAGCCGACAACTGGATCGGCGTGCGGCCCGGCACTGACGGCCTGTTGATCCTGGCCATCGTGCATGAGCTCCTGAAGGCGCGCCGCATCGATGTCGACTATCTGGTGCGCTATTCCAATGCCACCTGGCTGGTGATCGACGCCCCGGGCACCGCCGAGCACGGCCTGTTCGCGCGGGATGGCGAGGGCAAGCCGCTCGTCTTCGAAAGCGTGACGGAACAGGTCGTTGCGGCAGGCGCCAGGGGGGCAAGGGCAGCGCTTTCCGGCCGCGTGCAACTGGCCGATGGTCGTTTCGCGGTACCGTCCTTCCAGTTGCTCGCCGAAAAATACCTGGACCCGAAATACGCGCCGGAAGCCGTGGCCGGGGAAACCGGCGTCGCGGTCGAGACCATTCGCGGGCTGGCGGCGGAGATCGGCCGCGTGGCCTTCGACGAGACGATAACGATCGAACAACCGTGGACCGACATCAACGGCCAACGCCATGAAGCCTTTGTCGGGCGGCCGGTGTCATTCCATGCCATGCGCGGGATTTCGGCGCATTCCAACGGCTTCCAGACGGCGCGGGCGCTGCATATGCTGCAGGTGCTGATCGGCGCGGTCGATTGCCCGGGCGGGTTCCGCTTCGAGCCGCCTTATCCCAAGCCCGTGACGGCGCATCCGACGCCGCATGGACGGGCCGAGCATTTCGGCTCCAACAAGCCGCTGTCAGGGCCGCATCTAGGCTTTCCGCGCGGGCCGGAAGATCTTTTGATCGATGCCGAGGGTAAGCCGACCCGTATCGACAAGGCGTTTTCTTGGGATGCGCCGCTTTCGGTGCACGGGTTGATGCATATGGTCATCGCCAACGCCCATGCCGGCGATCCGTATCCGATCGACGTGTTGTTCCTCTACATGGCCAACATGGCCTGGAACTCGTCGATGAACACCGCGGGCGTCATCCGCATGCTTGAGGACAAGGACACGGAGACTGGCGAATACAAGATCCCGAAGATCATCTATTCGGACGCCTATGCCTCCGAAATGGTCGCCTATGCCGACCTCGTCCTGCCCGATACCACCTATCTCGAACGGCATGACTGCATTTCGCTGCTCGACCGGCCGATCTCGGAGCCGGATGCCGTGCAGGATGCCATCCGCTGGCCGGTGGTCGAGCCGGACCGCGACGTGCGCGGCTTCCAGAGCGTGCTGATCGATCTCGGCGCGCGCCTCAGATTGCCCGGTTTCGCCGACAACCACGGCAAGCCGTTGTACAAGGATTACGCTGACTACATCGTTCGCCACGAACGCCGGCCGGGCATCGGCCCTCTGGCCGGGTTTCGCGGTCTCAACGGCGATCGCGCCGGGCGCGGCGCCGCCAATGCCGAGCAATTACAACGCTATATCGACAACGGTTCGTTCTTTTCGGCGCATATCCCGCTGGAGGCGCAGTTCTTCAAACACGCCAACCAGGCCTATCAGGACTTCGCCGTGCGTATGGGCTTCTTCGACACGCCGCAGCCCGTCACCTTCCAGCTCTACCAGGAATCGCTGCAGAAATTCCGCTTGTCGGCGCAGGGGCTGCGCGAACCAATCGCGCCTGAAACGCACCGCGAGCGCATCCTCGCAAGCTTCGATCCGCTGCCTGACTGGTACCGGCCGTTCGGCGAGGCGATGGTCGACAGAGGAGAGTTTCCCTTGCACGCCATCACCCAGCGCCCGGCGGCGATGTATCATTCCTGGGGCTCGATGAATGCCTGGTTGAGGCAGATCCACACGTCGAACGCGCTTTATGTACCGGGGCCGATCTGCGACCGGCTGGAGCTCGCCGACGGCGACTGGGTATGGCTGATCTCGCATCACAGCCGCATCAAAGTGCCGGTCCAGCGCATGGAGGCAGTCAATTCTTCGACAGTGTGGACGTGGAACGCCATCGGCAAGCGGGAAGGCGCCTGGGGGCTGAATCGCGATGCGCCGGAAGCACAAAAGGGCTTCCTGATGAATCACTTGATCCACGAACTTCTCCCATCGCGGGAAGACGGCCGGCGATGGTCGAATTCCGATCCGATCACTGGCCAGGCTGCCTGGTATGACCTCAGGGTTCGTATCGAAAAGGCCGACAAGGGCGCGGTGAGCGAGCCGCATTTCTCGACACTCGCCGAACCGGGTAAAGCGCGAGCGCATCCCACCGAATTGCGCTACGGACAGGAGTGGGCATCATGACCAGCCTGCCTGCGTTGCCCACGCCTAAAAAACTCGGCCTCGTCATCGATCTCGACGTCTGCGTCGGCTGCCATGCCTGCGTCGTCAACTGCAAGGAATGGAATACCGGCGGTTATGGCGCCGCGCTGTCCGATCAAAACCCCTATGGTGTCGATGTTTCCGGTGCCTGGCTGAACCGCGTCCACTCCTTCGAGGTAATGCCGGAGGGCGGCCAGATCGTCGGCGAGGCGGGTGAAGCGCGCATCGTGCATTTCCCCAAATCCTGCCTGCATTGCGAGGACGCACCCTGCGTTACCGTCTGCCCGACGGGCGCTTCCTACAAGCGTGCCGAAGACGGCATCGTGCTGGTCGATGAGGACAAATGCATCGGCTGCGGCCTCTGCGCCTGGTCGTGCCCCTATGGCGCGCGTGAAATGGACCTTGCTGCCGGGGTGATGAAGAAGTGCACGCTGTGCATCGACCGCATCTACAACGAAACGCTGGAAGAGGTGGACCGGCAGCCGGCCTGCGTGCGTACTTGTCCCGCCAACGCCCGCCATTTCGGCGATCTCGCGGACCCATCTTCCGCGGTCTCGATCATGGTGGCGCAACGTGGCGGCATCGACCTGATGCCGGAGCAGGGGACGCGCCCGACAAACAAATACCTGCCGCCACGGGCGCGGACGCCGCTGGCGGCGAGCGCGGGTCTGGTGGGGAAGGCCGAAGACACAAGCGGCGCCACCGGCTTTTTCGCCTGGCTCGACGGCATGCTGGACCGTATCTGATCCATGCATCCGGCCTTTTCCATCATCGTTTTCACAACGCTTTCCGGGCTCGGCTACGGGCTGGCGGCGGTGCTGGGGCTTGGCCTGCTCGACCCTGCGGCGGTCGCCACCAAGCTCGCCTACATGACGGCGCTGGCGCTGATCGCAGGCGGGCTCTTGTCGTCGACCCTGCATCTCGGCAACCCGCAACGTGCCTGGCGGGCGCTTTCGCAATGGCGGTCGAGCTGGCTGTCGCGGGAGGGCGTGCTGTCGTTGCTGACCTTCGTGCCGCTTATCGTGTCGGCCTGGCTCTCGGTCGTCTACGGACGCTATTCGGCGCCCTTTGGGATTGCCGCAACCGTGCTGTCGCTCGCCACTGTCTTCTGCACGTCGATGATCTATGCGTGCCTGAAATCGGTGCAAGCCTGGCATACGCGGCTGACGCCGGCCTGTTATCTGCTGTTTTCGCTGGCTGGCGGGTCGCTGCTCGGCGCGATGTTCGCGACTGCTGGTGGTCGCGGCGGCATTCCGCTGTTGTTGCCGGCGCTGGTTTTCCTCATCGCGGCCTGGGCGGTGAAGATCGCCTGGCTGCGCAATCTCGACGGCCTGGTGCCATTGTCGACACCGGAAAGCGCCACGGGGCTCGGCGCCATCGGCCGCGTGCGGCTGTTTGAGCGGCCGCATGTCACCGAAAACTACCTGACCAACGAAATGGGTTTCCGCGTCGCGCGCAAGCATGCTGAAAAACTGCGCAGGCTGGCGCTGTTGCTCGGCGGGCTATTGCCTGGAGGGCTGATCTTCCTGGTGCTGGCCGCGCTGATGGCTGGCGCAAACGCGGGTTTGGCCGCGACCTTAACCCTGGCGGTCGCGGCGCTTTCCCACGTCGTCGGCATGTTTGTCGAACGCTGGCTGTTCTTTGCCGAAGCGCGCCACGCGGTGATGAATTATTACGGTGGGTAAGAATTTTCGACGCGACTGATCGCGTTCTCGATCCGCAATCGAAGCGGGTCGGTCGGGTCAGTTGCCGGCGATAGCCGGCTTGGCCGCCTTTTTCTTGCGCACGTTGCGCAGCCGCTTCGCCAATCGCCTGAGTGCCGCGAACTTTTCACCCGGTTTCGCCGGCTGCTGGCCGCCCCACGGCGTCCACAAGGCAACGCCCTTCTGTCTGATCTGTTCGTCCGTCATCGCCCACAACCCTGCCACGACGTCACTGTCCGGCAAAAAAGTTAACGATCAAGTGCGGCGGAAGTTGTGCATTTTCACGATCTCGCACGTAGCGCGGATCAATTTCGTGCGACCACAGCGATGGCAAGGCGGATTGCACCAAATCAAAGTGCTGGAGCGTCCTTTGCGCGTCCGAACGGACACGCGGCGCTCTAGCGGGTGCGGCCCCTGATCTGCCAGCGCTTGTGGAACCACATCCACTGGCCGGGATCGTCGCGCACCCAACCTTCAACCGTGTCATTCATCAATTGCACTGTCGCGGCGACGTCCAGTTGGCCTGCTGCGTTGCGCGGCAAATCGAGCTTGTCGCAAAGGGTGAGCCGGAACCTGTTGCCGGGCAGGCGCACGGAAAAAACGGGATAGACATCGCACTCGAACTGCCGCGCCAGCTTCGGCACCAGCGGGCTGGTCTGGCACTGCCTGCCGAAGAAGGTGGAAAGCACCCCGTTGGTGAACTTCTGGTCGACCAGCGCGCCGACATTACTGCCGCGCTCCAGAACCTGCGCCATGGCGAAAGACACGCCGTTCTTCGACGCGAGCAGTTCGCCCATCGTCGCCGCGCGCGTCTTGAAGATGTATTCGGCGAGATAGGGATTGTTCGGGGCGCGAAACAACGCCGAGACCGAAAGGTCGAAGGTGGCGGCGGCCACCGGCAGCAACTCGAAATTGCCCATATGCGCGGTGAAGAAGATGTGCGGCTTCTTCTCGTCGCGAATTTTCAGGAACAGTTCCTTGCCGATGACCTCGACGCGGCCCGGCGTCTCGGCATCGGGGTCGTAGTCGAAGAGTTGGCCGAGGAAGACATATTCCCCGGCCAGGCGCCCCATATTGCCCCACATGTCGGAGGCGATCTTTTCGATCTCGGCCTCGCTCTTGTCCGGGTAGGCTTCCTTGATGTTGGCGATCGCCACACGATGGCGGCCAACCATCGGACCTATCTTGCGCGTTACGCGGTCGATGAAGGAAAGCGCGCGGTCGGGCGGCAGCAAGCGCAGGATCGCCAGGAGCGCCATGGCGACACGCGCGGTGAGCCAATATTCCGCGACTTTCAGGCCGCGCAACGTCTTATAGACGAGCGGGCGCAGCATCGGTTCCCGCGTGCCGGCCATCAGCCCACGCGCAGGATGATTTTGCCGAAGACGTCGCGGCCTTCCATGCGCTTCAACGCCGCGTCGATGCCGCTGAAATCGACCTCGGTGTCGATGACCGGGGCAACGAGGCCGGCGGCCATCTTTTGCATCGCATTGGCCATGTTCTCCATGCGGCAGCCGAAGGAGCCGAGCAGCTTCAATTGCTGCTGGAAAAGCATCATCAGGTTAATCTCGGTGGAGACGCCGGAGGTCGAGCCGCAGGTGACGAGGCGGCCGCCGCGCTTGAGGGAGAACATCGAGCCGGCCCAGGTGTCCTTGCCGACATGTTCGAAGACGACGTCGACGCCCTTCTTCTTGGTGATCTTGCGCACCGCGCCCTCGAAGCGATCCTCGCGGTAGTTGATGACGTGGTCGGCGCCGAGCGCCTTGGCCTTCTCGATCTTGTCGTTGGAACCGACGGTGGTGATGACGGTGCAGCCGATCTTCTTGGCAAGCTGGATCGCGGCCGAGCCGATGCCGGAGCCGCCGGCATGGACAAGGATCGTTTCACCCGGTTCCAGCTTAGCGTTGTCGAACAGCATATGCTCAACCGTGCCGAAGGTGACCGGCGCGACGGCCGCACCGATAGCGTCGACGCCAGGAGGGGCGGGCACCAGCAGGCGGGCGGGAAGGTTGATCTTCTCCTGCGCGAAGCCGTCGAGATGGAAACCGTGCACGCCGCCGACATGCTCGCACAGATTGTCGCGCTTCTCGCGGCAGGCGCGGCACAGCCCGCAGGTGCGCGCGCCATAGATCGAGACGAGCTGGCCGGGAACCAGGTTCGAGACGCCGGGGCCGACCGCCTCGACCTCGCCGGAGGCCTCCGCGCCGACGGTGAGCGGCAGCTTGCGCTTGGCAAAGGCCATGCCGCGCCAGCCCCATACGTCGATGTGGTTCAGCGCCACGGCCTTGATGCGCAGCGTCACTTCGCCAAGAGCAGGCGGCGGCGGCGGAGCGATATCGACGATTTCGAGCCGCCGATCCTCGATGAGTTGCAGTGCGCGCATATGGTCTTGCGTCCAGTTATGTTTTCGAAAGAGGAAAACAGGGCAATAAGGGAATAGGGCTGCAAGGCAATAGGTTCAGGCGAAATAGCAGGAATCAAGCCGCAATTCGCTGCTCGTCGCCCTACGGCCTTATTCCCTATTCCCTTCTTGTCTGCGCCGTAGCGCCCCAGAGCGCTGCCTTAAACAGGTTCCCGCGCCATGACAAGGCAAGTGTTCTGGCCGCCGAAGCCGAAGGAATTGGACAGAACCGTGCCGACCTTGGCCTCGCGCTTCCTGTTCGGCACCACGTCCAGCGCGATCGCGGGGTCGGGGTTGTCATAGTTGATGGTCGGCGGAATGACGCCTTCGCGCATGGTCATCAGCGAGAAGGCTGCTTCGATGGCGCCCGCTGCCGACAGCGTGTGGCCGATCATCGACTTGTTGGACGAGATCGGGATCTGGCTAATGCGCTCGCCGAAGACAGTGGACAGCGACATATGTTCCATCTTGTCGTTTTCCGGCGTCGAGGTGCCGTGCGCGTTGATGTAGTCGATCTCGTCCTCGGAAAGGCCGGCGTCGGCAAGCGCTGCCTTGACCGCCGCGATGGCCGGCGAACCGTCCGGCTTGGAGCGGGTGCGGTGGAAGTCGTCGGCCTTTTCGCCGCAGCCGCGCAGGATTCCGAGCACGGTAGCACCGCGCGCCAGCGCGCTTTCCAGCGATTCCAGCACGAGCGCAGCCGAACCTTCGGCGAGCACGAAGCCGTCACGATCCTTCGAGAAGGGCTTCGAGGTCTTTTCCGGCACGTCGTTGGAAGTGGACAGCGCCGAAAGCAGCGAGAAGCGGATCAGCGCCTCGGCGGTGGCCGAGCCGTCGGCGCCGATTGAGAGCGCACGTTCGCATTCGCCGCGGCGGATCGCCTCGACGCCGAGCTGGATGGCGGTGGCGCCCGAAGCGCAGGCGGTGGAGAGCGTGATTGGCAGGCCGGTCGTGCCGAAAGCGTCGGCCAGGCGATCGGCAATGGTGCCGAACTGCGCGGAATCGAACATGTCAGAGGAATTCAGTCCGCGCGCAACTTCCAGGATGCGATCGGAGGCATTTTCCCGATCGCCGCCCTTGTAGAGCGCCAGCCTGTCATGCCAGTCGAGCTCGACCGGCGGCGAGGCGAGGAAGAGCGGGCCGCCGAAATTCTCGGCGTCGATGCCGGCCTCGGCGACGGCCTCGCGCGCAGCCGTTTCGGCCAGCTCATAGGTCAGTGCGCTGGCGCCCTTGCTGCTCGACGGCAGGAAATCGACCATGCCGGAGACGCGGGTGTTGAGCTGGTCGACGGGGAAGCGGGTGATGGGGTGGATGCCGGACTTGCCGGCGGTCAGGGCCGCCCAGTTATCGGCCTTGCCGATGCCGAGCGACGTGACCACGCCGATGCCGGTAACGGCAACAACCGGCCTGCCCAGATGATCTTTCAGCTTCGCCATGCCTCAATCCTCGACCGTTTTCGCCTTGCGCCGCGATCCAACCCCGCCGCCATGCGGCCAGCAGGTGCCGCTTAAGCGGCGCTGACCAGCGCCAGTCCCTCGAATTGGTGATAGCCGACCGCTGTTGCCAGTACCTGCTCGGGAATTCCGTCGAAATTGCGCTCGGATGCCGCGTCGAAGGTCGGGTAGGGCGCCTTGTTGTGGATGGCAAGTGCGGCCAACGCCACGGCGAAGGGGAACTGCGCTTCCTTCATGTGGCCGGTTAGCGTGCCGAAGCCGCGCACGGCAAGATTGGCGCGGGCGTCGAATGCGGCCTTCTCGGCGGTCGTGGCCGCGCGGCCACCCGAGGCACCCGACAACGCCAGAAGCGGGCCGGCTGGCAGGTTTGCGGTGCCAAGCAGTGCCTCAATACCGGCGCTTAGTTCGCCGCGCTTGCGGCGCGCGCGACCGGACTGGACCGGGCCGAGTTCGGCGTAGATGCGGCCACCACGCTTTTCGGCATGTTCGCGGCTTTCCAAAACGAGGAAAGCGCCGCCGGAACCGGAGACGACGCCGCCGCCTTCCGAAGCGTCGCGTTGCCAGACGGGCTTCCAGGCTCCCCTGTGCAGGTAGGCGCCGAGCTCGTAGCCCAGAAGCATGTCGGGATGTTCGGTCTGGAAGGCGCCGCCCACCAGCATATGCGTGGACTGGCCGGAGCGGATGCGTGCGGCGGCGGTTTCGACCGCGGCGACGCCGGCACCTTCCTCGCCCATGAAGGTGCGCGAGGAACCGGTCACCTTGTGCACGATCGAGATATTGCCAGCGAGCAGATTGGAAAGCTGCGCCAGAAACAGCGTCGGTCTCAGCTCCGTGGTCAGCTTCTCGTTGAGCAGGACATCGAAGTCGGGCCGGTTTTCGGATGCGGCCAGGATAGCGTTGTCGACCGCCACGTCACGCTCGCCACCGCCGGCGGCAACGACCATGTCCATGGTGGCGCACAGCGCCTCGTCGGTCTTGATGCCGGCATCGTCGAGCGCCAGCCCCGCCACATAGGTGCCCAGCCGCTGCCAGGTTTCCATCTGGCGCTGGTCGCCGCGCTTGGCGATCTGCAGATTCCAGTCGATCTCGGGCAGGGGGTGGACGGTGTAGGGCGCGAAGCGTTCCGAATCGAGCACGGGCTTGGCGCCCGCTGTCGTCAGCTTTTGCCAATGCGCGTTCGGGCCTTCCCCCAAAGAGGAAACGAGGCCGATGCCGGTGATGACGACGTCATGGGATGTCATGGGCGGTTTTTGGGTCAGCGCGCGCCGCCCGTCAAGGGCGGCCGGCGGATGGCCATGCCTGTTCGATCAGGCGGCGTTCTTGGCGGCGACCAGTGCGTCGATCTTGGCGCAGAGGTTCTTCATGACGAAATATTCGTCGGTCGAGGCCTTGCCGTCGTTGACTTCCTGCGTCCACTTTTCGAGAGGCACCTTGATGCCGAATTCCTTGTCGATCGCGAAGACGATGTCGAGGAAATCGAGGCTGTCGATGCCCAGATCATCAATGGTGTGGCTCTCGGGCGTGATCGTGTCGATGTCGATTTCGCTGGTGTCGGCGATGATCTTTGCGACTTTTTCGAACGTGGTGGACAAGGGATCTTCCTTCGATTGCGGGCGGATGCGGTCCGCAGGTGGCTCGGCGCTGTCTAATCGGTTTTCTTGTACAGGGAAAGCCGAAAACGCGGCTTTGCATGGTCTGCGCACCGGCATCTACCGACAGATACAGCCATTTGACGACGAAGGAAGCTGATCGTCCGGCCCGACACGGGTCTAGAAGATGATGCGGCCGAGTACGCGCAGCTTGTCGCCGTCGACGCTCACGATCACCGCTTCGCCTTCGCGGGCACCGGCCCCAGTCAGCGCCTGGATGTTTTCCAGGTGGGTGACCATGACGAGGTTGCCGTCGCCCGAGAAGCCGGCGACCTGTTTGACGACGGCTTCGTTCTGCGCAGCCGCTGCCGCCGCATCCTTGGACAAGAGATCGAGCGGCTCGAACTTCTCCGTCTTGTTGTCCTCGAAGGCGATGCCGGCGGTGTCGAGTGCACGGCAATAGCGGCTGGACAATATCCGATCGATGGGCGCGGCGCGGGCCGCGAACAGCGCACCGATCTTGCGCGCCTGCTGCTTGCCGCGCTCGGACAGTTTCTGTTGCGTCGCGCATGCGTCGATGTCGAAGCCGGCTGGATCGCCACTGCCGGTGACCATGGCGTGGCGCAGCAGCACGACATGGCCGCCAGCCCTGAGCAGCGCCCATCCGGCATCGGTCGCGTGGGCGACGGCTGGCACAAAGGCAAGGAGGAGGGCGAGGGCAAGACGAAACATGGCGGACCTTTCCGCCGTCCCATCGACGCCGGTCTTTTCCATATAGGGACGGCAAAGGCACCGGGAAGGCAAGGCCGGGGTCGTTCGCCGACTGCGTGGCACGGTGTCCCAAGCCTGTAGGCAGGCTGGCGGTTGCGCCGTCCGGGTCGCTCCCCTATCAGTCGGGCGTCGAGGGAAACCATGTCGCCGCTTACCGAAACCGTCCTGTTCGTCTTCGGGCTCGTGGCGCTGGGTTATCTCGCGGGCGTGACCGGCTATCTCAAGGCGCAGAGCGCCGAAGGCGTCGCCGAATTCGCTGTCGGTGTGGCGATGCCGCTGCTTCTGTTCGAGACCATGGTCAAGTCTGATTTCCACGGCGCGGCGCCCTGGTCGCTGTGGGGCGCCTATTTTTCCGCCGTGGCGCTGACCTGGGCCGCTGGGCATCTGGTCACCACCCGCCTGTTCGGGCGCGACCGGCGCACCGGAATCGTCGGCGGCGTGTCGGCTTCCTACTCAAATGTCGTGCTGCTTGGCGCACCCTTCATCCTCGGCATCTACGGGCCGCAGGGCTTCGAGGTGCTGTCATTGATCGTCGCGGTGCATCTGCCGGTCATGATGATGGCCTCGATCGTCATGTTCGAGATGTTCGGGCGGGGCGACGCCCAGGCCGCGCATCCGCTCCGGATATTGCGCCGCTTCCTGCACAAGCTGCTGGTCAATCCGCTGATCATCGGCATCCTCGCCGGTCTCGCTTGGCGCGTCACCGGCGTTCCGCTGCCCGGATTGGTCTCGCGGCTGGCCGAGGCGCTGGGCGGCACGGCGGCGCCGGTTGCCTTGTTCGCCATGGGGCTGGGATTGAACCGCTTCGGCATTTCCGGCCATATCGGCCCGTCGCTTGGGCTGTCGGTGCTCAAGCTGTTCGTGATGCCGGCACT
This sequence comes from Mesorhizobium sp. 2RAF21, assembly GCF_052115345.1. Taxonomy (NCBI): domain Bacteria; kingdom Pseudomonadati; phylum Pseudomonadota; class Alphaproteobacteria; order Hyphomicrobiales; family Phyllobacteriaceae; genus Mesorhizobium; species Mesorhizobium sp. 2RAF21. The sequence continues at coordinate 306,831 of NZ_JBFRGM010000004.1, forward strand.
GACCCTGGCGCTGGTCTGGCTGCTTGGCCTGCCGCCGCTGACCGCCAAGGTGGCGGTGTTGGTGGCGGCGCTGCCGTCCGGCATCAATTCCTACCTGATCGCCGTCCAGTTCAACGCGGGCCAGGGGCTCGCCTCCAACCAGATGACGCTCGCCACCGCCTGCGCCGTTGTCACCACCTCGTTCTGGCTGGCGGTCACGGCGCAGGTTTTCGGCTAGATCCGGGCTGCAGGGCTGGATTCGTGCTGGCCCAGTGCTTAGGTTCAGCTATGGCGATTGATCGCAAGCCCGGCTCTGGAGTAAGAGCGGTGGTCCAGTTGCGGCAGTGACGCTGAAAACACCCATCGACCCATTCAAGACCGGTCCGTGAGCGGCCGAAGGGAGGCTAGACCATGCTTCAGAAAACCAGCCATTTCATGCGGCAGGCCAATCTCATCAACGGCGAATGGGTGCAGGCCGATTCCGGCCAGACCATCGACGTCACCAATCCGGCCAATGGCCTGAAGATCGGCACGGTGCCGAAGGCCGGCGCCGCCGAGACGCGCCGCGCCATCGAGGCCGCCCACACCGCCTTCCTGACCTGGCGCAAGACCTCGGCGCTTGAGCGCTCGAAGCTGTTGCGCAAGCTGCACGACGCCATCATGGACAATCAGGACGCGCTGGCCGAACTGCTCACCACCGAGCAGGGCAAGTCGCTGTTCGAATCGCGCGGCGAAGTCGGCTCGTCGGCCGCCTATGTGCTGTGGTTCGCCGAGGAAGGCCGCCGCACCTATGGCGACGTGGTGCCGTCGCCGTGGGCCGACCGTCGCATCATGGTGACCAAGGAGCCGGTCGGCGTCGTCGCCGCCATCACGCCGTGGAACTTCCCGTCCTCGATGCTGGCCCGCAAGCTCGGCCCGGCGCTGGCCGCCGGCTGCACGGCCGTCGTCAAGCCGGCCACGCAGACGCCTTATTCGGCGCTGGCCTGGGGCGCGCTTGCCGAAGAAGTCGGCTTCCCGAAGGGCGTGGTCAACATCGTCACCGGTGCCGCCGGCGAGATCGGCGATGAGCTGTGCTTCAACCCGCTGGTCAAGAAGATCACCTTCACCGGCTCGACCCCGGTCGGCAAGATGCTGATCGAGAAGTCGGCCAAGACGGTCAAGAAGGTGTCGATGGAACTCGGCGGCAACGCGCCATTCATCGTCTTCGATGACGCCAATCTCGACCGCGCGGTCGAGGGCGCCATCACCGCCAAGTTCCGCAATTCGGGCCAGACCTGCGTCTGCACCAACCGCTTCTTCGTGCAGGCCGGCATCCATGACACGTTCGTCGAGAGGCTGGCCGCCGCGACCGCCAAGCTGAAAGTAGGCTCCGGCCTCGAGGATGGCGTGCAGCAGGGACCGCTGATCGACGAGAAGGCGGCGCTGAAGACCGCGGAGTTCGTCGCCGACGCCAAGGCCAAGGGCGGCAAGGTCGAGACCGGCGGCAAGCCGCACGCACTCGGCGGCTCGTTCTTCGAGCCGACCGTGATCAGCGGCGCTACGCCCGACATGATGTTCATGAAGGAAGAAATCTTCGGCCCGGTCGCGCCCGTCTTCAAGTTCGAGACCGAGGAAGAGGCCGTGCGGCTCGCCAACGATACCGAGTTCGGCCTGGCCTGCTATTTCTACACCGGCGATCTCGGCCGCGCCTTCCGGGTCATGGAAGGGCTGAAATACGGCATGGTCGGCATCAATGAAGGGCTGATCACCACGCCGGAAGCGCCGTTCGGCGGCGTCAAGGAATCCGGCCTCGGCAAGGAAGGCGGACATCAGGGCATCGAGGACTACCTCGATACCAAATATGTCTGCATCGGCGGCCTCGGCCTCTGATCGATCAGCGAGCCGGCCTGGCCACGCGCCACCGGCCCGCGACAGCGGCATGAAGGACGGCGAGCTCTTTGGAACAACGCAAGCGGCGGAGGAAATCCGCCGCTTCACCATCCGTGGCGGTGGGCTTTCGGCCAACATCCTCAATCTGGGTGCCATCATCCAGGACCTGCGTCTTGCCGGTCACGAGGCGCCGCTGGTGCTGGGTTTCGACCGGTTCGAGGCCTATGAGCGCGACACTGGCTATTTCGGCGCCGTGGTCGGGCGCTTCGCCAACCGCATCCGCGACGGCCGTTTCACGCTGGCCGGCCAGCGGCAACAGACCGACCGCAACTTCCTCGGCAAACATGCGCTGCATGGCGGATCGGGCGGCTATTCTGGCCGCGCCTGGTCGGTTGCTTTGCATGGGCATGATTTCGTGACGCTTTCGCTGCACGATCCCGGTGGATCGATGGGCTTTCCCGGCGCGCTCGATGTCACCTGTACCTATCGGCTGAAGATCCCCGGAACGCTGAGCGTGGAACTGACTGCCACGGCCGACGAGGCCACCGTCTGCAATCTCAGCCAGCATTCCTACTTCAATCTCGACGATGGCGGTGCCGGCGACGTGCTCGACCACCGGGTCATGATCCCGGCCGGCGCCTATCTGCCGGTCGACGCCGAGATGATCCCAACGGGCGTGGTGCAGCCGGTCGACCGCACGCCCTTCGATTTCCGGCAGGCGCGCAGCCTGCGCACGGAAGCAGGCGACCAGCTCGTCTACGATCACAATTTCTGCCTGGCCTCAGCGCGCGGGCCCTTGCGCAAGGCCGCCTGGGTGCAAGGTGCCGTGTCCGGCGTCGAGATGGAGGTCTGGACCACCGAGCCTGGTCTCCAGCTCTATGGCGGCGGCTATATCGCGCCGCCGGCACCAGGGCTTGGCGGTATCGGCTATAAGCGCTTTGCCGGCCTGTGCTTGGAGGCGCAGACTTGGCCCGACGCACCCAATCGTTCCTATTTCCCGTCGGCAACCCTCTTGCCCGGCGAGACCTATCACCAGCTGACCGAGTACCGGTTCAGGCTGGGATAGGAGCGAGGGCTTCTGCCCTCAGGGAAAAGTTCAGGCCTATTGCCCGAATGCCTTGCGCAGGATGTCGAACGGGGCCAGCGCACCGCGCACCTGGACGACGGCGGCGGCGACGCGATGGGCGCTGCGGGCGGCTTCCGCCGGCGACCGGCCGGCGAGGCGTGCGGCCAGGTAACCGCCGTTGAAGGAATCGCCCGCGCCGGTCGTGTCGACGGGCTTCGCGACATGGATTGCCGGGATCTCCTCCCTGTCGGCGCCGGTGGCGACCAATGCCGGCATCTCGCCATTCTTGACGACGATCTCGGATACGGTCCTGCCCAGCCTCGTCGCCGTTTCCTCCGGGCTCCGGTCGCCATGGAGCATCTGTTCGTCGGGGAAGGTCGGCAGCGCGATGTCGGTGACCGTCAGTGCCGCAGCGATGGCTTTCTGTGCTGTGCCGACATCCGGCCACAGGCGCGGACGGTAGTTGGGGTCGAAGGCGACCAGGCTGCCGGCCGCGCGCGCTGCGGCGACGGTGGTCAGAAGCGTGCCCCGAGCACGTTCGTCCAGAATTGCCAAAGTGATTCCGGAAAAGTAGATAAGCGACTGGCTTTCAAGGCTTTTGACCAAGGCGTCTGAATTCGACGCGAGCTGCCGGGCCGCCGAATCGGCGCGCCAGTAGGTGAAGGAGCGTTCGGCGCCTTCCAGCGTGATGGCGTAAAGGCCGGGCCGAGCGCCTGCAATAACCGGACTGGCGCCTATGCCGATGCCATTTTCGGCGAGAAATTCGATCTGCTGGTGCGAGAAGGGGTCGTCGCCAAAGGCCGAGACGTAAGTTGCGGGGCGATCCTTGGCCAGCGCCGCCAGCGCCCACAAGGTGTTGAAGGTGTCGCCGGCGAAACCCAGGCGCCAGTCCGGCCCGCTCTGGCCAGACAATTCCAGCATGCATTCGCCGATCGAGGCGACACCTTGCATTGACATCAGTGTTTGTCTCCCTTGTCCTCCGTCTAACCGTTCGACAGGATCGACGCCATGGCATGGTGTCCGGGATTCGGGCATCGCCGCACTTTCCCACAACCCAGCGGGATGCTAGGCGCTGTGCCGGACGTTCACCGAGATGATGTGGGGCACAGTTGGCAGCGTTCTGGCGGTATCTGGTTGCTGGCGTCGGGCTGGCCGCCGTCCTCTTCGGCGTGTTGACGGTGGTCTACATGACCGCGCCCAACACCGCGCCCCCAGCCGCGCCCGAAACCCAGCAAACCAAGGGCAGCGAGAAAGGCCTGTTCGTGGCCACCTTCGCGCCGGAGAACGGAACGGTGAAGCAGGGCGAACTGCACGACTGGGTGCTGACATTGAAGACCGCCGCCGGCACGCCGGTGGAAGGCGCGATCATCGAGGTTTCCGGCGGCATGCCGCAGCATGCGCATGGCCTGCCGACAAGCCCGCGTGCGACGGACTATCTGGGCGAGGGACGTTATCGGATTTCCGGCGTGAAATTCTCGATGAGCGGCTGGTGGCAATTGCGCTTCGCCATCACAGCGCCTGCGGGTTCGGATACTGTCCTGTTCAACATCGTGCTGTGAGCCGCTCATGAGACGCTGGTCCGGTCTAGGTTCCAGTCTGGGCATCGTCATTGCGCTGGCGGCCCTGGTCGCGGCCTGCGGCAGGCCGCAATTCTCCGAGGCCGAGAAACGGACCATCGCCGGCCTGGCCTTGACGGCGTTGCCGCCGCTGAAAACCGACGCCACCAACCGTTTCGCCGACGATCCGGCAGCGGCAGCCTTGGGTGCCACGCTGTTCTTCGATCTTTCGATGAGCCGCGACGGCACGGTCGCCTGCTCGACCTGCCACAAGATCGACCGGCAATTCCAGGACGATCTGCCGCAAGCGGTCGGCGTGGCACGCACCAACCGGCGCACCATGCCGCTTGCCGGTGTTGCCTATAGTTCCTGGCTGTTCTGGGACGGGCGGCGCGACAGCCTGTGGGCACAGGCGCTGGTGCCGTTGGAGAACCCGCTCGAGCAGGCGGGTAATCGCGCATCCTATGCGCACTATATCAAGGCGCGCTTCGGTGAACGCTACGAACGGATTTTCGGGCCGATGCCCGACCTTTCGAAAGTCCCGGCCAATGCCAGCCCGTTGGGATCGCTGGCCGACCAATCCGCCTGGAAGACGATGAACGCAGCCGATCAGGATGGTGTCGACCGCGTCTTTGCCAATATCGGCAAGGCGATTGCCGCCTTCGAACGCTCGATCATGCCCAAGGAAACACGCTTCGACCGTTTCGCCATAGCGCTGGCGACCGGTGCCGAGCCGAAGGATGACGCGGCCTTTTCGCCGGAGGAAATCCAGGGGCTGAAGCTGTTTATCGGCAAGGCAAGCTGCTCGACCTGCCATAACGGCCCGCTGTTCACCGATCACGGCTTCCACAACACCGGCGTGCCGCCGGTCAGGGACCTGCCGCCGGACCGCGGCCGCATCAACGCCGTCGCCCAGGTCGAGGCCGACCCGTTCAATTGCCTCGGCCGCTATCGCGACGGCGGCGCGGAGGCCTGCGGCGAATTGAAGTTCATCGTCAAGGACAAGCCCGAGCTGATCCGCGCCTACAAGACGCCGTCGCTGCGGGCGGTCGCCGGGCGTCCGCCCTATATGCATGCCGGCCAGTTCGGCTCGCTGGACGATGTCGTCGCGCACTACACCAAGGCGCAGCAGAGCGTCGAGGGTGTCTCGGAAGTGCATCCCCTGCAGCTTTCCGATCGCGAGCGCGCCGCGCTGGTGGCGTTTTTGAAGACGCTGGGCGAATAGGTCTAGCGGTCCTTCACCGTTTCCATCGCCACGAAAGTCGAGGTCTGCGCGACATGCGGCAGCGACGAGATGCGCTCGCCCAGAATGCGCCGGTAGGCGGCGATGTCGCGTGTGCGCACTTTAAGCAGGTAGTCGAAGCTCGCCGCCATCATGTGGCACTGCTCGATCTCGGGCACGCCCTGCACCGAGCGGTTGAAGGCGTCGAGGGCGCTGGAGCGGGTGTCCGACAATTTCACCTGCACGAAGGCGACATGGCCTTCGCCCATGCGCTCGCGGTCGATGATCGCCGAATAGCCGCGGATGTAGCCATCCTTCTCCAGGCGTTTGACGCGTGCCTGCACCGGCGTCTTCGACAGGCCGACCTTTAGAGCCAGTTCCGACATGGACTGGCGGCCATTCCTGGCCAGGGCGGACAGGATGTTGCGGTCGAGGCGGTCCAGTTGGTCTTCCATGATCCGTTTTGAAGCCCACGCAGCGTATTATTCTGTTCTTCATAGACCAAATGGCCTGCATTGGCGAGTTCTTTGGATCGAATGGCGGGAGGCTTCGTGCTAGCTTGCACCATCCGGTCCGGCAGGCCGCCGACCGGCGTGTTCTTCCGCGCTTTCAAAGGACCGCCATGCCCGCGCTCAACACCATCCGCCAGCAGATTCGCGCCAACTATCTCCCCGACGAGGACGAGGCCGTGAAGCGGCTGGCTGTGGCGAGCGGGCTCTCGGCCGAAGCGCGAAAGGCGATTTCCGCTCGTGCCGCCGATCTGGTGCGGGCCGTGCGCGGTTCAGCCGACCCGCGGCTGATGGAGGTGTTTCTCTCGGCCTACGGACTTTCCACCAAGGAAGGCGTGGCGCTGATGTGCCTGGCGGAAGCGCTGCTGCGTGTGCCGGACGCCGAGACCATGGACGATCTGATCGCCGACAAGATCGCGCCGCATGACTGGTCCGCGCATTCCGGCGGCTCGTCGTCGATCTTCGTCAATGCCTCGACCTGGGCGCTGATGCTGACCGGCCGCGTGCTCGACGAGGGCGAGGGCGGCATCGAAGGCACGCTGCGCGCCATGGTGCGGCGCCTCGGCGAGCCGGTTATCCGCAAGGCGGTAGCAGCGGCGATGCGCGAGATGGGCGAGCAGTTCGTGCTCGGCCGCACCATCGCCGAAGCCGTCAAGCGCGGCCGTTCGATGACGCAGAACGGCTATCTCTATTCCTTCGACATGCTGGGCGAGGCAGCTCGCACCGAGCACGATGCGCTGCGTTACCTGAAGGCCTATGCCGATGCCATCGCCTCGCTGGCGCCCGGCGCCAAGGGCGACGACATCCGCCTCAACCACGGCATCTCGGTCAAGCTCTCGGCGCTGCATCCGCGCTACGAGGTGGCGCAGAAGGAGGCCATGCTGCCGGTGATGGCCGATCGCCTGCTTTCGCTGGCGCGCGCCGCGCGCAAGGCGCGCATGGGCTTGAACATCGATGCCGAAGAGGCTGATCGGCTTGATCTTTCGCTCGACGTCATCGAGCGCGTGCTGGCCGATCCCGAACTGGCCGACTGGAATGGTTTCGGCGTCGTTGTGCAAGCTTACGGCCCACGCGCGGCCTTCGTCATCGACTGGCTGCACGCACTGGCGACGAAGCTCGACCGCAAGATCATGGTGCGGCTGGTGAAGGGTGCCTATTGGGACACCGAGATCAAGCGCGCGCAGACGCTCGGTCTCACCGGCTATCCGGTGTTCACGCGCAAGGTGAATACCGACGTGTCTTACTTGGCCTGCGCGCGCAAGCTGCTCGGCATGACCGACCGCATCTATCCGCAATTCGCCACTCACAACGCGCACACCGCGGCCGCCATCCTGTCGATGGCGCCGGACCGCGATTGTTTCGAATTCCAGCGCCTGCACGGCATGGGCGAGCAGCTGCACGAGACGATCCGCAAGGCTGAGGGCACACGCTGCCGCATCTACGCGCCGGTCGGCGCGCATTCGGATCTGCTTGCTTATCTGGTGCGGCGTCTCCTGGAAAACGGCGCCAACTCCTCCTTCGTGCATCAGCTGACCGACGAGGACGTGGCGCCGGAGGAGATCGCCAGCGATCCGCTCGAAGCCGCCGAGACGCAAGGCTCGGCGGCCAATCCGAACATCGCCAAGCCCGCTGCCATCTTCGGCACCGGCCGCCGCAATGCCAGGGGCTGGGACATCACCGACGTCGTCACACTTGCCGAGATCGACAAGGCCAAGGCCGCCTTTGTCGGCCCCAACCGCTGGAGCGCCAAGCCGATCACTCGCGCCGCCGGCTACGGCCAGGAGCGGCCGGTGGTCAACCCGGCGCGACCGTCGGACGTGGTGGGAACGGTGACCGAGGCGGCGGCCAAACAGGTCGCAACCGCCGTGCGCTTCGCCGTCGAGGCTCAGCCGGGCTGGGCGAAACGGCCGGTCAGCGAGCGGGCCGCGATCCTCGACCGAGCGGCCGACCTCTACGAAAAACATGCCGTCGAGTTCTTCGCGCTCGCCACCCGCGAGGCCGGCAAGACGCTGGCCAACGGCGTCGCGGAAGTGCGCGAGGCGGTGGATTTCCTGCGCTATTACGCCGCCCAGGCCGCCCAGGCCGCCCAGGCCGAGGCTGGCACCGAGGCGCGGGGCGCCATCGTCTGCATTTCGCCGTGGAATTTCCCGCTTGCCATCTTCACCGGCCAAATCGCGGCAGCGCTTGTCACCGGCAATTCGGTAATCGCCAAGCCGGCGGAACAGACGCCGCTGATCGCTTATCGCGCGGTCGAACTGCTGCGTGAGGCCGGTGTGCCGGAAGACGTCATTCAGCTGCTGCCGGGCGATGGACCCACAGTCGGCGCTCCGCTCACCGCCGACCCGCGCATTGCCGGCGTCTGCTTCACCGGATCGACCGAAGTCGCCAAGCTGATCGAACGGCAACTGGCCAAGACGGCGGCGCCCGACGCCATGCTGATCGCCGAAACCGGCGGGCTGAACGCCATGATCGTCGATTCCACCGCGCTGCCCGAGCAGGCGATCCGCGACGTGCTGGCATCTTCCTTCCAGAGTGCCGGCCAACGTTGCTCGGCGTTGCGCGTGCTCTATGTCCAGAAGGATGTGGAAGCCAAGATGCTGGAGATGCTGAAAGGGGCGATGGATGCGCTCAACATTGGCGATCCCTGGCAGCTCTCGACCGATGTCGGTCCGGTCATCGACGACGAGGCGCAGAAGTCGATCAAGGATTACAGCGCCAGGATGGCGGGCGAGGGGCGTGCCATTGCCCAACTCACCGCGCCGAAGGACGGCCGCTTCGTTGCGCCTGCGGTGTTCCGGGTCAAGGGCATCGAGGAAATGGAGCGCGAGGTGTTCGGCCCGGTGCTGCATGTCGCCACCTTCGAGGCCGACGAGATCGACGCCGTCATCGCCGCCGTCAACCGCAAGGGCTACGGACTGACCTTTGGCCTGCACACCCGCATCGAGGGCCGTGTGCAGCATTTCGTCGACGGCATTCATGCCGGCAATATCTATGTCAACCGCAACCAGATCGGCGCCGTGGTCGGCTCGCAGCCCTTCGGCGGCGAGGGCCTGTCAGGTACCGGTCCCAAGGCTGGCGGACCGCACTATCTGCGCCGTTTCCGCAAGGGACCGGAAGCGGGCGCGGCGCTCGTCGAAGGCCGCGCGGCCTCGGCCAGGGAACTATCCGACTACATGCCCGATCCCGCGCTTGGCGGCTGGTCGACGAGGGCTGACCGCATCGCCATGCTGCGCAAGCATCTGCGTGGCAAAGGGGCGGAGGCGATCACTGCTGCCGCCGGTCTCGAATATGGCCAGATCGATCTGCCCGGACCGACCGGCGAAGCCAACACGCTGTCGCTGACGCCGCGTGGCCGTGTGCTGGCACTTGGCCCGGACGCCGAGACGTTGTTGGCGCAGGCGGTTCAGGCACTCGCGGCCGGCAATGCCGTCCTGGCGGTGGCTCTAGGCGCTCCGGCGGCGCTCTCCGCGCTCACCGGAAAAGGTTTGCCGATCGCGGCCATCGATGCCCGGATCGATGCGACGACCATTGGCGCGCTGCCGCTGGATGTCGTTGCCTTCTCCGGCACGGCTGACGACGCCCGCGCCCTGCGCGCCGCGATCGCGGAACGCAAGGGGCCGATCGTGCCGCTGGTCAGCGAGGTCGTCTACCCGGCCGCCTACGCGCATGAACGCGCGGTCTGCGTCGACACAACGGCGGCCGGCGGCAATGCCAGCCTGCTGGCGGCGGCTTGAGGCGAAAAGGTTTTCCGACGAACGATATCCCCTCCCTGAATGAAGTTACGTGAAAATCGATCTAGTCAGCGTTGGTGACAAACAGTACTGCGTGGATCGTTCGTATTTCTAAGGGGTAGGGGGACTTAACGTGCATCACTTTCTAACCATGGCAATTTTCAACGTGGCTCTTCTTGTCGCTTCCGGTCCCGCTATGGCGGAATCACTGGCCGGCAAGGTCGGCGACAAACGTTATCCGGTTAATATTCCCTGGGGGTCCGTCGGAAGCTGCCAGAAGGCGTATGATGACTACATCGCCGCTCCCGGTCATTCTGCTTATGCAACGACGGTCATGGATCGTACGGTGGAATATTTCATCTGCGGTGCTTGGCTGAACGCGCCGTCGCAGAAAAAGGCGGAGGCGCTGGCGCTGAAGTCCTGCCAAAAGTCGGTAAGCAAGTACAAAGTCCAGATCGCGGGCGCTTGCAGCATCGCTGCCTCGAAGTAGCATCGGCTTGCCGATCTCGGTGAAGCTATTTCACGGAGATCGAGGCATGGATCGATTGATGGCTTCCCGCCTCGAGACCGAAGCGGGAAGCTGTCAATATATTTGGATGGCCTACGCGCCTTCCACCACCGAAAAGCCCTCGAATTGCGGGTGGCCGATATAGGCCGCCTTGGACGAACCGGCATTTTTGTGGGCGTTGCGGAAGTTTTCCGATTTGGTCCAGGCGACGAAGTCGTCATGGCTCGCCCAGACCGTGTGTGAGGCGAACAGCGTGTAGCCTTCGGCCTCGTTCGCCGGCCCGCGCAGCAGGTGGAACTCCTTGAAGCCGGCCATTTCCGACAGCGAGGAATCGCGGTTCTTCCAGACAGACTCGAAGGCCTCTTCCGAGCCGTTCTGCACCTTGAAGCGGTTCATGGCGATATACATGGCATTCCTTTCCGGGATGATGGCTGATGCGTGAAGAGTGAATTCAAAGAAATGGGCCGATCTGGACGGTGAAGGGCCAGGCCTTGCGGCCGGTTTCAGGCGGGATTGGCGGGTAGGGTGCCACACCCTTCACCAAGGCCACCGCGAATTTGTCGAGTTCCGGTGAGCCCGAGCTTCGCATAAGCCTCACGTCGACCACGCCGCCGTCGGCCATAACGATGAAGCTGACGACAGCATTGCTGAGTGCCTTGGCCTGTGTCGCCCGCGAAACGCGCCGGTTTGCGCGGTCGAGTTTCCCTTGCACTTGGCCGCTAAAGCGGGACGCTGCCGCATTGCCGGCGCCTGTTTGCGCGCTGGTGATGCCCGACAGAGTGGTGCTGCCATCTTCCCGCCCTTCATTGACCCCGCGCAGTGCATCGTTCTCGGCCTGGCCGCCGGCTCCGGATGCGGATTTCGGCCGCGCCGGTTTTTGCGGTTGCTCGGCCGGCGCTTGAGGTGCGGGGTGCGTTTCCTGCTCAGCCAATTGCCGTTCGGCTTCGCTCGGCTCGGGCATCACCGGACGCATGATCTCCAACTTGGCGGTCGGGCGGCCTTCCAGGACCGCGACGGCATCCTTCTCGTCCTGTGTCTGCGGGATCGCCAACACGTTGGGTGAAGGTTCGACCGGTTGTTGTTGGGGCTCTTTCGTCGGCTGAACCTGCTCCTTGGGCGGTTGAGCCTGCTCCTTGGTTGGCTGAGCCGGCTGGGTGGATGGTGGGTTCTCGGGCTGCGGCTGAATTTTCCTGGGCGGCTGCAACTCGCTTTCCGGCACGACGGTGACATTGGTCACGTCCCGTTGCTGATCGGCACCGGCGGCCGTGGCGTCATTTTCCTCATTGCCAAACAAGAGCGGTTTGGTCCCGTTCGCCCCCGCGATCTCGGTCGGGGTCAGCTCGCGCGGCGGTAAAATGCTCTCGGGCGCAAAGATCAGCATGGCCGCCACCGCGAGATGAAAGACCAGCGAGGCGACAAAGGCCAGTGACCATTTGCGCACCGACGCGGCAGGCCGGGTTTCCGCGACATAGTCCGGCTCGGCGGGCAACGGTTCGATGTCGGCATTGGCGCTGTCATCGAGGCTCGCCTGTTCGGGCGGATCGGGCTGCAACACGCCGCCGGGTATCGCGATCTCGGGATCGCCGCCGGCCGGCATCGAGGCGTCGGCGCCGGCAAGCGGCCGGGACGATGTCCTGTTCGAAATGGCCGGTTGCAATTCCAAGGCGCAAGTTCCTGTTCATGACGGAAACTCAGACCCCGAAGGTGATGCCCGCCTTGCTGGTGGTCTTGAGGTCGCGCATGCAGGCTGTGGGCTCGACGCCCTGGCCGACGCATTCCGTTGCGCTGTTGACCAGCACGCGGCTGATCTTGCCGCAATCCGTACCCGAAAGATCGAAGCGCGTCACCTTCGTCTTGCCGGCTGGCAAATCCTTGAAGTCGAGCACGGTGATACGGTCGACGACACCGGCCGTGTTGAACAGGGCGATCTCGAACGCCGCCTTGGTCAGCCCGGCTCCGAGCGTGTTGGTAACCACGAAGGTCAGGCGGCAGCCCTTGTCGGAAGGCTGCGCGCCATTGAGTTCGAGCGAGAGCGAAGCCGCCTCGGCCTGTTGCGCGAGCGCGGGACCCATGCCGGCAGGGATGGCGGCGAGGGTGGTCAACAGGATCAGCGACTTCGCTCTCATGGTGTCGGCTCAGCCTCCGAAGCGCATCGTTGCGCCCAGCTTGAAGGTCACGCCCGGCTCGTAGATCGTCGAGGTGGTCGTGGCGTTCAGCGGGTTGGCGTATTTCACGTCGAAAATGTTGTCGACGCGGAAGTCGAGATTGAGGTTGTCGTTGGCCTTGTAGGAGGCGAAGGCGTTGACCAGCGTGTAGTCGCGGGCCGCCTTGTTGCCTTTCGGCGCGCCGTTGTACTGCACCTCGCCACCCACGGTCAGCCGGTCCTCGAAGAAGCGGAAGCCGAGCTGGGCCGCGACCTGGGCGGACGGCACGGTGGTCAGATCCGCGCGCACGCCCTTGTAGGAAACGGTGTGGCCGTTGATGATCGAGCCGGAAAGGCCGGCGAAGCCCCAGGCCGCGTCATAGACGCTTTCGAACTCGAAGCCGTTGATCTTGGCCTTGGCGAAGTTCTGGTACTGGAAGCAGATCGGGATCGTGCCGCCGCGCCGGCAGCCGCTGGTCGGGTTGAACGGCGACAGCGTCACGCCGCCGATATAGTCGGTGACGTCGTTGTTGAAGTAGGCGGCCTTGATGCGCAGCGCATCGTCAGCCTGGAAGATACCGTCGGCGGTGTAGTTGACGCCGGCTTCCCAGGTCTTGCCGGTCTCAGGCCGAAGGTTCGGATTCGGCAGGAAGGGGAAGGAAACCCCTGACGGGTGCAGGCCGCTGATGAAGGTTTCGCTGAGCGAGGGCGAGCGATAGCCTTCGGCATAGGTGGTGTAGACCTGCAGGCCGCTGAGGCCCGGTGCCTCGAACGGCGACACACCCACGGTGACGCGCGGCGAAAGCCGGTCGCCGGAGGTTTCCGAGGACGATCCCTTGAGGCTGTAGCTGTCGTAGCGCAGGCCGGCGATCACTTCGAGCCATTCCCAGGTCAGCTTGTCCTGGATATGGGCGCCGCCGACATTGCGCTTGCCCGACGGTGTGTAGAAGGCATCGCCCGCCGCCACGCCGGTGGTGGTGACGTCGTCCGACACCCAGTCGCCGCCATAGGTCAGCTCGTGGTTGATGCCGCTCGTCTCGAAGCGCGAGGTGTTCCAGACGTCGATGCCGAACGTGCCGATGTCGTAGGTGGTCTTCGACCCGGCGGGCAGCGTCGTCGGACGGCCGGTGATCGGGTCGAAGCGGCCGCCGAGCGGGATCAGGCTGGTCTGCTCAAGCGTGGCCTTGTTGTAGGAAAGGTTCACATTGAGGTCGAGCCAGCTCTTGTCTTCGTCGGTCAGGTTGTAGCGGCCGGTGAAGGTGTTCTGCTTCATGTCGAGGTCGTAGGCGGGCTTGCCGCCGCTGATCTCGTTCCAGCTCTCGCTGTTGCCGATCCAGCCGAGCTTCAGCGTCGAATTCTCGGTCGGGCGGATCGTGGTCTTCAGCATGCCACTCAGCACGTCGAAACCGCTGCCGCCGACCTTGTTGCCGGCGCCGTCCTTATAGTCGGAATAGTCGCGGTAGACGATGTTGCCGAGCACGTCGAAATTGTCGTTGAACTTGTAGGCGCCGGTCGCGCTCGTGGTCCAGCCCTTGCCATTGGTCTCATAGCGGCCGGAGAGCGACGTTGCCCAGGTCTCGCCCGCCTTCAGGAAGTCCTCGGCGTCCTTGGTGTCGAACATGACGACGCCGCCGATCGCACCGGACCCGTAGGTGTTGGCGACCGGGCCGCGGATGACGTCGACCGACTTGATCAGTTCGGGATCGATATAGAAGGTCGACTGCGTGCCGTGGTCGGAACGCTGGAAGTTCTGGCGGGCACCGTCGACGATGACGGCGACGCGGCCGAAGTCCTGCAGGCCGCGAATGTTGATCGACGAGGCGGTGCGGCGCGCGTCGGCCTGCACGGTGACGCCAGGCACGCCGCGCAACAACTCGTTCGGCGTCGATGCCATGCGGCGATCGATCTGTTCCTGGTCTACATGGCTGACCGAGGCGAGCGCCTTGATTGCGGTTTCGCCGGTGCGGCTGATCAGCATGATCTTGTCGAGCAGGGTGGCGCCCAGCGACGTGGGTTTGGCATCGGCGGTTTCGGCCGGTTTGTCGTTCTGCGTGGGTTGCGCGGCTTGCTGCGCAAGCGCGGTGCCGGAAAGCAGTGCCGCTGCGGCGGCACCTGCGGCCAGTGTCGCCAATCCTCTTGCTACGGCGCCGCTCGTATTGCGACGTCCCGCGGTCTCTCCAGACCGCCCATCAATCCCCAAGCCCATGTCCAACTCCAAATGGCAAGCTGCATGCTGGCTCACCCTTGGGCTGGCTCGCATTTTTTCGTTCGGCCGGCTTCTTAAATGTTGACTCATTTAGTCCGGTATTGCACTGACTAGTAAACATGATTATTCAAGTCAACAAATGAATCGACGTTTTGCAGGAAGCCGGACACACCCGGCGAGATCAGGAGTGGATCAGCATGAACACGCACAACCCTGACGATTTCCGTTTCCGCTACCGCCGGCCCGAAGCGCAGACGCAATTGCGCGTCGAACGGGTGCCGCTGTCGGTCAGGACACTCACCAGCAATTCGCTTTTCCAGGGCGAACACGAGATCGGCATCGAGCACCACGGCGCGCTCTACCGGCTCAAGATCACCCGTCAGGGCAAGCTCATCCTCAACAAGTAAATAGCAAGGGTAGGGACGGTAATGGACCAGCGCGTAAAGCCAGCCCCGCACGAAATTCGGCGGATGCGAGCGGAAAACCCCAAAATGCGCGAGCGCGATCTCGCCGCTCAGCTCGGCATTTCGGAAGCCGAACTTGTGGCCGCGCATTGCGGCGAGGGGGTTACGCGCGTCGAGCCGCGCGTCAACGATCTCCTGACTGGTCTCGAACCGGTCGGCGAGGTCATGGCGCTGACCCGCAACGAAAGCGCGGTCCACGAGAAAATCGGCGTCTACGACAAGGTCGTCACCGGCGAGCACACGGCGATGGCGCTGGGCGAGAATATCGACCTGCGCATCTTCCCGAAGGTATGGGCGCATGGCTTTGCCGTCGAGAAGCGCGACGGCGATGACATCCGCCACAGCCTGCAGTTCTTCGACGCGGCGGGCGAGGCCGTGCACAAGGTGCATCTGCGTCCGTCCTCCAACCTCTATGCCTATCAGAAACTGGTCGACCAACTCGTCTCGCCCAACCAGGAGCCGACAGTGGCGCTTACGAGCCTCGCCGAGGACGATGCGCCGGGCGAATTGTCGCCGCAGACGGTGGACGATCTGCGCGAGCGCTGGAGCAAGCTGACCGACGTGCACCAGTTCTTCGGCATGCTGCGCACGCTGAAGCTCAGCCGTCAGCAGGCGGTTCAGATGATCGGCAAGGATTATGCCTGGAAGCTCGATCCCGAGGCGGTGACGGCGATGTTTAATGCCGCCGCCGAAAGCGCACAGCCGATCATGTGCTTCGTCGGCAATCGGGGCTGCATCCAGATCCATTCCGGCCCGGTCAAGTCGATCAAGCCGATGGGGCCGTGGATCAACGTGCTGGACGAGACGTTCCACCTGCACCTGCGCACCGACCACATCACCGAAGCCTGGGCCGTGCGCAAGCCGACCAAGGACGGTCACGTCACCTCGCTCGAAGCCTATGGCGCCGACGGCAAGATGATCATCCAGTTCTTCGGCAAACGCCATGAAGGCGAGGTCGAGCGTGCCGATTGGCGCTCGCTGGCCGAGAGCCTGCCGCGCCTGGCAACGCAGAGTGCCGCATGATGTATCTATCCCCGAAGAAGTTCGCGCGGGTCGCCGCGTTCGGCGCCGTTCTGGCCTGCGCCTTGCCAACGGTGGTGGCGGCGAATGAAAACATCACCGTTTTCCCCGACACCAAGCGCATCGTCGCCGTCGGCGGCGCGGTTACCGAGATCGTCTATGCGCTGGGCGAGGAAGGCAAGCTCGTCGCCCGTGATTCCACCAGCGTCTACCCGCCGGAAGCGCTGAAGCTTCCGGATGTCGGCTATATGCGCGCGCTGTCGCCGGAGGGCGTGCTTTCGGTCAACCCGACCGGGATATTGGCGCTGAAGGGCAGCGGTCCGAAGGATGCCATCGACGTCTTGAAGAAGAGCAGCGTCGCCTATGTCGAGGTGCCGGAGACCTACGACCGCGCCGGCATCCTTGAGAAGATCCGCCTGGTGGGCAAGGCGCTGGGCGCCGACGCCAAGGCCGAGAAGCTGGCAGCGGAAACGGATGTGAAGCTGAAGGCGGCGGAGAAGCAGACGGCCTCGGTCAAGGATCGCAAGCGCGTGCTGTTCATCCTTTCCCTGCAGAACGGCAAGATCCTCGCTGCCGGCTCCAACACCGCCGCCGACGGCATCATCAAGCTCGCCGGCGGCGTCAATGCCGTGGAAAGCGTGGCCGGTTACAAGCAGCTTGCGGACGAAGCGGTGGTCACCGCAGCACCCGACGCCATCCTGATGATGAGCCATGCCGGACCTTCCGTGCCGGACGAGGTGTTGTTCGCCAATCCGGCGATCGCCGAGACGCCGGCAGGCAAGGCGAAGAAGGTGATCCGCATGGACGGTGCTTATCTCCTCGGTTTCGGCCCGCGCACGGCTGATGCCATCCACGATCTTGCGGTCGCCTTCTACGGCAGCCAGATCACCGATTGAGTGGTGGCGTCCCATGGTTGACCACTCGCTTGCCGGTTCAGCCGGCGTGATGACCCGCGCCGGCGATCGTTCGGCACGGGCGCGGCTGACCATCGTTCTGCTTGCAGCTCTGCTTGCAACGGTGATGCTGTTTTCCTTGACCGCCGGCGCCTCCGACGCTTCCGTTTTCGGGGTGTTGCGCGACTGGCTGTCGGGCGCCGATGCCGGCGTGCTGAGCGCTCGCGACCGCATCATCATCTATGACATCCGCCTGCCGCGTGTCGTTCTCGGCGCGTTGATCGGTGCTGCGCTCGCCGTGTCCGGCGCCGTCATGCAGGGCCTGTTCCGCAATCCGCTCGCCGATCCCGGTATCGTCGGCGTTTCGGCGGGCGCCGGGCTCGGGGCGGTGTCGGTCATCGTGCTTGGCGGCACTGCGCTCGCGCCATTCACCGCGCTTCTGGGTTCGATGGCGCTGCCGCTGGCGGCCTTCGTCGGCGGTCTGGCGACGACGCTCATCCTCTATCAGGTGGCGACGCGCCAGGGCCGCACCTCGGTCGCGACCATGCTGTTGGCCGGCATCGCGCTCTCGGCGCTGGCCGGTGCGCTGATGGGGATCCTGATCTATCTGGCCGACGACCGCCAGCTGCGCGACCTGACCTTCTGGCAGCTCGGCTCGCTGGCCGGCGCGACCTGGACCAAGATCGCGACCGCTGGGCCGATCATGCTGGTGGCGCTCGCGGCCATGCCGTTCTTCGCTCGCGGGCTCAACGCACTGGCGCTCGGCGAAGCCACAGCGACCCATCTCGGCGTGCCGGTGCAGCGGCTGAAATATATCGCCATCGCCGGGGTTTCGGCGGCGGTCGGGGCCTCGGTCGCGGTCAGTGGCGGCATCGGTTTCATCGGCATTGTCGTGCCGCATGTGCTGCGCCTCTCCATCGGCCCGGACAACCGCTATCTGCTGCCGGCCTCGGCGCTGCTTGGCGCCACCCTGCTGTTGCTGGCCGATGCGCTGGCGCGCACCATCGTGGCGCCGGCCGAACTGCCCATCGGCATCATCACCGCGGCGGTCGGCGGTCCCTTCTTCCTGTGGATACTGTTGCGCAAGCGCGGTGTCCTTGATCTGTGAGGTCTGACGATGATCGAAGCCCATGATGTCACGGTGAGGCTCGCCGGAAAGCGCATTGTCTCCGGTATCGATTTCGAAGCGCGACCGGGCGAGATATCGGCGATCGTCGGGCCCAACGGCTCCGGTAAGACGACCTTCCTGAAGGCGCTGTCGGGCGATCTCGGCTATGACGGTTCGATCGTCATCAATGGCCGCGAGGTGTCGGCGACGCGCCCGGTGGAGGCAGCGACCATGCGTGCGGTGCTGCCGCAGGCAACGTCGCTCGCCTTCCCGTTCACTGTCCACGAGATCGTCCGTCTTGGACTGGTCGGCGGCCGCTCCGGCGTGCTGGCGGGCGAGACCGAGCGGCTGCCGGAGCGGGCATTGGCCAAGGTCGATCTCGACGGTTTTTCCGGGCGCTTCTACCAGGAGCTTTCGGGCGGCGAGCAGCAGCGTGTCCAGCTTGCCCGCGTGCTCTGCCAGGTCTGGGCGCCGGTGCTGGATGGCAAGCCGCGCTATCTGTTCCTCGACGAGCCGGTTTCAAGCCTGGATGTGAAGCATCAGCTCATCATCATGAACATCGCCCGCGATTTCGCCAAGCGGGGCGGGGGGGTGATCACCATCCTGCATGACCTCAACCTGACGGCGATGTATGCCGACCGCATCTTCGTCATGCATCGCGGCACGCTCGCCGCTGCCGGCACGCCGGCCGCCGTGCTGAGCGACAGCCTGATCGAGAAAGTGTTCGACTGTCGCATGCGCGTCGGCGTGCTGCCGTCCGGCGACGTGCCGTTCGTACTGCCGCAGTCGGTAGCGATGTAGGATCAGGCCGCCGGGGCGGGCGCGCGTCGTTCCAAAAGGTCGATGCCGAGCAGCGTACGCACATTCGGGCGCGCCGCGATCAAGTCGGCGATCGAGTAGCGGGCGAGCACTTCGAAGAAGGCGTTGAGCGCTTCGCGCAGCGCGGAGTTGAGCGCGCAGCTGTCGATCAGCGGGCACTCGGCGTCAGCCTCGAAACACTCCGCCATGGCGAAATTTTCCTCGGTGATGCGCACCACGTCGAACAGGCTGATCTCGGCGGCCGGGCGGCCAAGCCTGACGCCGCCATTGCGGCCGCGCACGGTCTCGACCAGTCCGTGTTCGACCAGCGGCTGCAGGATCTTGAACAGGAACAGTTCCGATACCGTATAGGCGGCGGCGATTTCGGGAATGCGGCTGAGGCGGCCGTCATTGGCCGCACAATACATCAATATCCGCATGGCGTAGTTGGTCTGGCGCGTGAGCCGCATGATCGCTCCTTCGCAAAGCGCTGGTTGCAGCGAATATGGCCCATAGTCTGG
Organism: Mesorhizobium sp. 2RAF21; assembly: GCF_052115345.1. Classification (NCBI taxonomy): domain Bacteria; kingdom Pseudomonadati; phylum Pseudomonadota; class Alphaproteobacteria; order Hyphomicrobiales; family Phyllobacteriaceae; genus Mesorhizobium; species Mesorhizobium sp. 2RAF21. The sequence goes on from NZ_JBFRGM010000004.1 coordinate 326,424, forward strand.
AACAATTCTAGACTGGAGCCGACCATAGATGATGTTTTTAATCCAGTTTCCATCGCAATCGCGTGATCCAGAGGCGGTTCCGTTGCGTCAAGCATCGCGAAGGTCTCGCCAGCCGCCCTTGCCTTGCGTTTCAGTGGAAACTCACGATTATTCCAGTTGAGGGAATGGAACCGGATACAATCCACGGGAGGGGGCATGTCTCTGGAGACCGGGCTCAGGAATATCCCCAGTCCGCCCAAGAAGCCGTTCGTCGGCAACATGCTGACGGTGGACAAGGAGACGCCGCTCCAGAGCCTGATGCAGCTTGCGCGCGAACTCGGGCCGATCATCCGCCTCGACATGATGGGCACGCCGATGGTGGTGGTGTCGGGCGCTTCCCTGGTCCAGGAAATCTGCGACGAGAGCCGCTTCGACAAGGCGGTGCGCGGTTCGCTGCGGCGCGTGCGCTCCGCCGCCGGCGACGGGCTGTTCACCGCCTATACGCAGGAGAACAACTGGACCAAGGCGCATAACATCCTGTTGCCGACCTTCGCTCAGCGCGCCATGGCCGGCTACCTGCCGCTGATGTACGACATCGCCAGCCAGCTCTGCATGAAATGGGAACGACTGAACGCCGACGACGACATCGACGTCGTCCACGACATGACCGCGCTGGCGCTCGACACGGTCGGCGTCTGCGGTTTCGATTATCGCTTCAACTCGTTCTACCGGCGCGACTATCACCCCTTCATCGACGCGCTGACGCGGACGCTGGAAACCTGCATGGTCCAGCGCGGGCTGCCGTTCGAGAAGATGATCCTGCGCAAGCGGCTCGACCAGCTGAAGACCGACGTCGCCTTCATGTCCAAGCTGGTCGACGACATCGTGCGCGAAAGGCGGCGCGGCGGCGGCGACCAGGCACAGAAGGATCTATTGAACTTCATGCTCGCGGGCGTCGACAAGACAACGGGCGAAAGCTTGTCCGACGAGAACATCCGCTATCAGATCATCACGTTCCTGATCGCCGGCCACGAAACGACGTCGGGCCTGATGTCGTTCGCGCTCTATTTCCTGGTCAACAATCCGGATGTGCTCGAAAAGGCCTATGAGGAGGTCGACCGCGTTCTCGGCACCGATATCGGCGTGATGCCGACCATCGCCGAGGTCAACCACCTGACCTATGTGCAGCAGGTGCTCAACGAGGCGCTGAGGCTCTGGCCGACCGCCCCGGCGATCGGCCTCTATCCCTATCGGGACGAGGTGATCGGCGGACAATACAAGATCAAGAAAAACACCTTCGTCACGCTGCTGACCTTGATGCTGCATCGCGACCCGTCTGTGTGGGGCGCCGAGCCCGAGACGTTCAATCCCGACAATTTTTCGCGCGAGGCGGAAGCGTCGCGGCCGGCGCATGCCTTCAAGCCGTGGGGCAATGGCCAGCGCGCCTGCATCGGGCGGCAATTCGCCATGCAGGAGGCGACATTGGTTCTCGGCATGATCCTGCAGCGTTTCCAGCTGTTCGACCACCAGCGCTACCAGTTGCGCGTCAAGGAAACCATGTCGATCAAGCCCGACGGTTTCCGCATCCGGGTGAAGGCGCGTCCCGGCCGCACGCGCGGCACGGTGGTGCCGGGCGCGGCTTTGGCCAGCCAGGCGGCGGCCCCGTCGGTGGCGCAAGCCAAGCGGCCAAGCCACGGCACGCCGCTCGCCGTGCTCTACGGTTCCAACCTCGGCACCACCGAGGAGCTTGCCCGGGCGATCGCGCAGGCCGGCGAGCTTAACGGCTTCGAGGTGACGCTCGACGAGCTCGATGCGCGGGCCGGCAGCCTGCCGACCGACGGCGCGGTGGTGATTGCCAGCGCCTCCTACAATGGCGCGCCGCCCGACAACGCTATCCGGTTCATGGACTGGCTGGAGAAGGCGGAGCCGGACGCCGCCAAGAACGTCAACTATCTGGTGTTCGGCTGCGGCAACCGCGATTGGGCCTCGACCTTCCAGGCAACGCCGCGTCGCATCGACGAGCGCCTCGAAGCGCTCGGCGCCCGCCGCATCGCCCAGCGCGGCGAAGGCGATGCGCGGGAGGACCTCGACGGCCAGTTCCAGGACTGGTTCAAGGGGCTGTTCCAGTCGGTGGGCGCGGCGCTCGGGCTCGACATCGATTTCTCCCAGCAAACCGAGGCGGAGCCGCTCTACGAGGTCGAGATCGTTTCCGGCCAGCCGGTCAATCCGGTGGTGCACCAGTCGGGCGCGGTGGCGATGACGGTGCTGGCCAATCGCGAACTGCAATCGCCGGGCTCCGGCCGCTCCACGCGCCATGTCGAGGTGGCGCTGCCGGAAGGCGTGGCCTATCGCGCCGGCGATCATCTCTGCGTCGTGCCGGTCAACGATCAGGCACTGGTCGAGCGCGTCGAGAGGCGTTTTGGCTTTTCGGCCGATGCGCAGCTTCGCCTGAAGACCACCGGCGGACGGCAGGCACCGTTTCCAGCGGACGGTCCGGTTCCGGTGCGCCGCATCCTGTCCGATTATGTCGAGTTGCAGGCGGTGGCGACACGCAAGCAGATCCAGGCGATGGCGGCGGCGACACGCTGTCCCTTCACTAGGCCGAAGCTGGAAGCGCTGACCGCCGAGGCAGGCGATGGCGCCGATCCCTACAAAAGCGAGGTGTTCGCCAGGCGCAAGTCGGTGCTCGACCTGTTGGAGGAATTCCCGGCCTGCGAGCTCACCTTCGGGCAATATCTGGAGATGCTGCCGCTGTTGGCGCCGCGCTATTATTCGATCTCATCGTCGCCGCAGGCCGGCGCCGGTCGCTGCTCGATCACCGCCGGCGTCGTAGACGAGCCGGCCCGCTCCGGCAACGGCATCTATCGCGGCGCCTGCTCCAACCATCTGGCGCGGACAGGCGAGGGCGGCGTCATCCACGCCAGCACGAAGGAAACCAAGGCGGGTTTCCGCTTGCCCAACGATGCGTCGCTGCCAGTCATCATGGTCGGTCCGGGCACCGGGCTTGCTCCGTTCCGAGCCTTCCTGCAGGAGCGCGCGGCGCTGGCGAAGGCCGGCAAGGCGCTGGCGCCGGCCATGCTGTTCTTCGGTTGCCGGCATCCCGACCAGGATTTCCTCTACCGGGACGAGCTGGAAGCGATGGCGGCGGCCGGCCTCGTCGACCTCCATGTCGCGTTTTCGCGTCATGGCGGCGAGCGGGTCTATGTGCAGGACCTCATCCGCAAGCTCGGCGCGACGGTGTGGAAGCTGATCGAGGCCGGCGCGCATATCTATGTCTGCGGCGACGGCAGCCGCATGGAACCGGATGTGAGGCGGGCGTTGACGCGTCTTTATGCCGACGAAACCGACGCCGACGCGCAGGCGGCCGATGCCTGGATGGAGCGGCTGGCCAGGGAAAACCGCTATGTGCTCGACGTCTGGGCCGGCAATTGAGCGTTGGTTCTGACGGGAGCGGCGACGTCGGCGTACCAGCTGAGGTGGTGTTCGCCTATCTTGACGAGCCGCCCTTCTGCTGGCCAGGCGCGGACGGTCGTCCCCACGGATGCGATGTCGAGGTCGCCGAGGCGGTGCTGAAAGCGATCGGGGTCGAGCGGATTTCGACTCGGCTGGTGACTTTCGCCGAACTGATGCCGGGGGTGGCCGAGGGCGCCTGGACGATCAACACGCCGCTTTTCGTCACGCCGGAACGGGCCCTACAGGTCGCTTTCAGCCGGCCGGTGTGGTCGCTCGCCGACGGGTTCATGATGCGGGCCGACAATAGCAGGCAACTCGACAGCTACCGGGCGATCGCGGCGAACGAAATGGCGGTGATCGGTGTCGTGGCGGGGCAGGTGCAGCACCAGTCGGCGCTGGCCGCTGGCGTGCCGACCGCGCGGACGCGGCTGTTCGCCACCCAAAAGGCCGCGGTCGAGGCGGTGTTGTCCGGCGTCGTCGACGCCTATGCCAGCGTCGCCATGGCGCATCGCGGCTATCTGCGCGAGCATGTCGATATCCGCCTTGAGGTCATCGATCTCGGAGTGGAGGGCAAAGCCAAACCCGCCGTCGGCGCCTTCTCCTTCGCGCTGTCCGACGTGGGCTTGCGGGAAGCCTTCGATCGGCAATTGGCGGCCTATCTCGGCTCGCCCGAACATGTCGCCATCATGGAGCGCCATGGTTTTTCGCATGCGGAGATCGTCGGCGCGTAGCCGTCGCGGAAGTTTACCTTGACGTAAACGTTACCCAGCGTGATCTTGCAATCCATGGTGCGCTGCACAATATTAAGGGCATCGAGCACCGACTCGGGGAGGAACCCACGAGGAGTGCGACATGGAAAGACAGATTTCGAACACGCGCCCCCTGACGGGGACAATTCGCCAGCTGAGACCTTCGGAACTTCCGCGATTCCGCGATCATCTCCTGAGGCTCGACGCTGAAAGCAGGCGCGACCGTTTCAACGGGCTGCCCGACGACAGCTTCATCGCTGATTATGCCGACCGCAGTTTCGCCGACGGTACGACCGTCGTCGGCTATGTCGAGAACGATATGGTGCTGGGCGCTGCCGAACTGCATGAGCGGCCGGAAGAAGCGACGCCGACGGCGGAGATCGCCTTCAGCGTCGAACGCCAGTTGCAGCACCGCGGCATCGGCGCGCTTCTGTTCGAGCGCCTGATCGCGCAGGCGCGCGGGTTGGGCTACACGCGGCTGCGCGTCACCACCCACCCGCAGAACCAGGCGATGAAAGCGCTTGCCCGCCGCTACCGCGCCGCGCTGAATTTCGAGGACGGCGAGACGGTCGGCACGATCGACCTCGAGCCGGCGGAAGACGATGTGCTGACCGGGCTTTTGCCGCTTCGTTCCCGTTCGGACGCTGCCTTCAGCAGGGCCTGATCCCCTGGCTTGCGCAAGCGGGGATACGATCCTCATCTCCATTCAATGAAAAAGGCCGCCAGTGAGGCGGCCTTTTTGCATGTCGCGACGATGGGCGAACGGCGATCAGTTGCCGTTGGCGGTAACGGTCACGCCCAGCGTCTTGGTGAGGTCGGCGGGGCTTGCCATGGCGCCGGCTGCGATCAGCGCGAACGGCACCGGGCTGGCCGGCTTGGCGGCGATCACCAGGTTCTGCGGATTGTCCAGATAGTCGCTGACGGCCTTGGTCACCTGGGCGGTCAGTTCCGGATTGTTGATCTGCGCCATGCCGAACGGCACCACGGCCTTGGCCTGGTTGGCGATGTCCTTCGCGGTCATGCCCTGCTTCTTGGCGACGAATTCCAGCACCTTGTTGGTGAGCGAATTGTCGGCGAAGCGGATCGTCGCGCTGCCGAAGGAGAGCTGCTGCATCAGGCCGAGCACAGCCATGCCTTCGGCCGACTTGTCGGCGCCTTCCGGCGTCGCGGCCATCTTCTTCTGAAGCTGCTGCAGCGACTTGATGAAGTCGGTGGTGTAGCCGCCGAGCGCGAAAGTCATGCCGATCGTGCCGGCATTGTCGACCGCGATGTCGTATTTCGACAGTTCGAGCTTGCCGTCGGTCGGCTGCCAGGAGCCGGCCATGTCGAGCTTGCCGGAGATGTTCTGATAGCCGAGCCCTTCGACGACCTGCTTGGTCTCGGCGTCCTGGATCAGCGTCAGATCGCCGGTAAACTTCTGGGCGCCGCCGGTGAAAGTCATCGGCTGGCCGCTGGCCGGCGGGTTCACGTTGACGGTGAGGTTGTTCATCGAGAAGGCGGTCTTGTCGGCGACCTTCACGGAAAGCGTATCAAGCTGGGCTGACTTGTACATCAAAAGCGATGCGAGCGGATCGGTGTTGCCTTCGGCCGGAATAGACATGCCGTTGATGACGAAGGGGCTCACCTCGAACTTGGCGCCGTCCTTCTCCTGGCTGAAGGCCTGGGTGGCGACGGTGTCGACGAGATAGCCGCCATTGGCGTCCGTCACGTTCTTCAGCGTGACATTGCCGATCGCCAGCGGCTCCTTTTCACCGACCGGCGCGATGGTGACGCCTTCCAGCACCATGTTGGACGTATCGCCGGAGACGCCGGTCCAGCCGACGGTCACACCCTGGCTTTCAAACGTGGCCTTGAGACGTTCCGCCACGGCCTTGGTGTCGGCCGCGAATGCCGGGCTGAGCGGCAGGGCGAGAAGAAGCGCCGAAACGGCGAACTTGCGAACGGTCGAGCGGTGGATGGTCATCGCGTGCTCCAAAGGGTGCCTGAGGCTTTCGAGAAAACGTCTATCGATTTGCGCCTCCACCCGTCCGCAAGGAAAGGGGCCGGAAGAAGGCATTGCCCGCCACAAAAGCCGACATTCGCGGAAAAAGACAGATCCGGCAAGTCGAGCGGCGGCGAGGCGCGGTCCTTACGTCATGCCCGCGACCCGCGCAACATCCCGTATTACCGTGGCCGCGCTTATACGGGGCTTGTTACAGTTTCATGGCGGCGATGTGGGGCTTGCCCTGCGAAAGGTGCCGGCTGGCTGCAAATTGTCATGGATAAGCGAGGAAGTGCTTGACCTGCCGCCTCTTGTCGCGAATCAGCCGCTCGGCTAGTCCAAACCCATGGGAAAGAGCCTTTTGCCGCCTGACAATGGCGGTCACGACAACATAGAACCGGTCGACCTGAAGAAGGCGCTGGAAGATCGTTATCTTTCATACGCGCTGTCGACCATCATGAACCGCGCCCTGCCGGACGTGCGCGACGGCCTGAAGCCGGTGCACCGGCGCATCATGCACGCCATGCGGCTGTTGCGCCTCAACCCGGACCAGGGCTTCGCCAAATGCGCCCGCATCGTCGGCGAAGTGATGGGCAAGTTCCACCCGCATGGCGACCAGTCGATCTACGACGCGCTGGTGCGCCTGGCGCAGGACTTTTCCATGCGCTACCCGCTGGTCGACGGCCAGGGTAATTTCGGCAACATCGACGGCGATAATGCCGCCGCCATGCGTTACACCGAAGCGCGCATGACGGATGTGGCGACGGAGCTGCTCTTCGGAATCACCGAAGATGCGGTCGACTACCGTCCGACCTACAATGAGGAGGACGAGGAGCCGACCGTCCTGCCGGGCGCGTTCCCGAACCTGCTCGCCAACGGTTCCTCCGGCATTGCCGTCGGCATGGCCACTTCGGTGCCGCCGCATAACGCCGCCGAATTGTGCGACGCCGCCCTTCACCTGATCGACCATCCCGACGCGCCGGTCGTCAAGCTGATGGAGTTCGTGCAGGGCCCGGATTTCCCGACCGGCGGCATCATCGTCGACAGCCGCCAGTCCATTCTCGAAGCCTATGAGACCGGCAGGGGCGGCTTCCGTGTCCGCTCCAGATGGAACCAGGAGGATCAGGGCAGGGGAACCTGGGTGATCGCGGTCACCGAAATTCCCTATGGCGTGCAGAAGTCGCGGCTGATCGAAAAGATCGCCGAACTGTTGATGGCCAGGAAACTGCCGCTTCTGGAAGACATCCGCGACGAGAGCGCGGAAGACATCCGCATCGTGCTGGTGCCGAAGAGCCGCACCGTCGACCCAGGCCTGATGATGGAATCGCTGTTCAAGCTGACCGAGCTCGAGAGCCGCTTCCCGCTCAACATGAACGTGCTGTCGCGCGGCAAGGTGCCGAACGTGCTGTCGCTCAAGGGCGTGTTGCAGGAATGGCTCGACCATCGCCGCGAAGTGTTGGTGCGGCGGTCGAAGTTCCGGCTGGGCGAGATCGAGAAGCGGCTGGAGATCCTTGCCGGCTATCTGATCGCCTACCTCAACATCGACGAGGTCATCCGCATCATCCGCGAGGAGGATGAGCCCAAGCAGGTGATGATGGCGCGCTGGTCGCTGACCGACGTGCAGGCCGAAGCCATCCTCAACATGCGGCTGCGGGCGCTGCGCAAGCTGGAAGAGTTCGAAATCCGCAAGGAGTTCGACGCGCTCTCGGAGGAGAAAAAGCAGATCGAATCCCTGCTCGCCTCGGTGGAGAAGCAGTGGAAGACCATCGCCTGGGAAATCCAGAAGATCCGGCGCGACTTCGGGCCCGAGGAGAACAAGGAACTCGGCCCGCGCCGCACCCAGTTCGCAGATGCGCCAGAGCACGACCTGACCGACATCGCGCATGCGATGATCGAGAAGGAACCGGTGACGGTCGTGGTGTCGGAAAAGGGCTGGCTGCGGGCGATGAAGGGTCATCTGACCGACCATTCGCTGTTCGGCTTCAAGGAAGGCGACGGGCTGAAGCTCGCGTTCCATGCGCAGACCACCGACAAGATCCTCGTCTTCACCACCGGCGGCAAGTTCTACACCATCGGCGCCGATCGCCTGCCGGGCGGTCGCGGCCACGGCGAGCCGATCCGCATCATCGTCGACATGGAGAACGATCAGGATATCGTCACCGCCTTCGTCCACGATCCGAAGCGCAAGCTGCTGCTTGTCTCGCATGAGGGCAACGGTTTCGTGGTTTCCGAGGAGGAAGTGGTCGCCAACACCCGTAAGGGCAAGCAGGTGATGAACGTCAAGACGCCCGACGAAGCCACGCGCTGCCTGCCGGCCACGGGCGATCATGTCGCCATCGTTGGCGACAATCGCAAGATGCTGGTGTTCGCGCTTTCCGAAATCCCGGAAATGGCGCGCGGCAAGGGCGTGCGCTTGCAGAAATACAAGGATGGCGGCGTGCTCGACGTGAAGACCTTCGCCATGGAGGGTGGCCTGTCCTGGCAGGATTCGGCCGACCGCACCTTCGTTCGGCCGCGCGAGGAACTGGCCGAGTGGATCGGCAACCGCGCCGCCGCCGGCCGCATGGTGCCGAAGGGGTTCCCGCGCACCGGCAAATTCGGATAACCGACTTTCTTCCATGGCGGCGCGAATCCTTTTGCGGGGTTCGCGCCTCTTATCCCTGCAGCCGGCATGGTGCCGGCGAGACAGGAGATTTGAACCATGGCGTTCTACAGGAAGAATATCGGCGGCTTGCACCAGATGATGAGGATCGTCGTCGGGCTGGCGGCAGCGGCGGCTGCGCTGATCTGGCTCGCCGCCCCGATCAGTTATCTCGCAGCCATGATGGGTGTTGCCTTGGTGCTCTCCGGCCTGTTCGGCTACTGTCCGACGTGCGCCGTTACCGGTATGGGCCGGCGTTCCTAGGTTCGACATGAACACTGTGCCGGTCCATCTGTTCGATGCAGCGCGGCTCGGCGATCGCGTGGCGATCGTCAAGCTGCTCGATATCGCGCAGCCGGATATCCGTCGTTATGCCCGTTCGAGCTGCCGCACCTCCGCCGATGCCGAGGATGCCGCGCAGGAGGCGCTGTGGCTGCTTTCGCGCAGGGTCGGCACGATCCGCTCGCTCGCCGCGTTCTCCGGCTGGTTGTTCACCGTGGTGCGGCGCGAGTGCATGAGGCTGGCGCGCACCATGCGGCTGCAGCCGCCACAATCGCTGGCCGAGATCGATCTGGAGCGCTCGTTCGGCGTCCGTCCCCACGCGGAGCTCAAGCTCGACATCGCGGCCGCGATTGAAGCCTTGCCGCCGCATTATCGCGAGGTCATGCTGCTTCGCGACCTGCGCGAAATGACGATCGACGAGCTGGCGGAAAGCCTTGGCGAGACACGCCAGAGCATCAAGGCGAAACTCCATCGCGCGCGGCTGCTGATGCGGGAATATCTCTCGCGTTGAGGCGAGGTTTGCCGCGCGCTCCGTCGTCGGGATTGACCATGTTTCAACCGACGATGGCCTGGTTATCGCGGACTTCTTGACGCCCGCAGCCGGCTCTCTACCTTGTCGCGCTAATATGCGAGGGGATGGAGGATATCGATGCTGGCAGTCGCGCGCGCGGCGCTGTTTTTGTTGCTGGCCGCGTGCGTGCCGGCCGGCGCCGCCCAGCGCACCGTCTATCTGACCTTTGACGACGGACCGCTCAACGGCACCGCCAATGTGCTGGACGTTCTGGAGGCACAGCAGGTGCCGGCCGCACTTTTCATGGTCGGCCAGCATGCGCTGGTGAGCCCGGAGCGCGGCGCGCTGGTGACGCGGGCGAAGTCGCTGCCGCTGGTGACGGTGGGCAACCACAGCTTCAGCCACGCCAACAACCGCTACCAGCGCTTCTATGCCGACACCGAGGCGGTTGTGGCCGACATGCTGAAGGCGAACACAGTGCTCGGTCTCAAGGCACCGCCGCCGGTTCCGGCGCGGCTACCCGGCCGGGACGTCTTCCGCCTGCAATATATGTCGCGCGACGATTTCGGCCTGAGTTTGGAGGAGGCGCAGCGCGAGCAGGTGGATTTCGAGTTCGTCGCCGCTTCCGGCTTTCATCTCTATGGCTGGGATTTCGAATGGGTGCACGAGGACAGCGGCAAGCCGGTGCAATCCGTCGACCGCCTGATCGACGAGATCGGGCACCTGTTCGCGGCCGGCCGCACGGTCGGCAAGAACAAGCTCGTCCTGCTCATGCATGACGAGATGTTCCAGGACGTCTTCCAGGGCAGGGACAAATTGACGGCGCTGGTCACCGGGCTGCGCGCCAAGGGCTATGCCTTCGGGCACATCGCCGACTACGACACCGCGACGAGCCCGTAGCGCGTTCGCGGAACTCCCAGCTCCATGGAGCCGGTCAGGCGGCGATATTGGGCAGCGCGCGCACGATCTCGTCGGCGGCGCGCTGCCTGGACAGCGGACCATATTGTTCCGACCATTCCACCAGCGCCTTGAAGGCTGGCTTCAGCCCATGCGCGCCTTCGCTGACCTCGTATTCCACCCGCAGCACGCTTTCGGGATAGACCGTGCGGCGGATCAGTCCGTCGGCCTCCATCTCGCGCAACCGCAGTGTCAACATATGCTGGGTGATGCCGGGCAGGCTGCGCCTGAGCTCGCCGAAACGGTGGCTGCGCTGGGCAAGAATCCAGAGGATTTCGATCTTCCACTTGCCGGCAAGGGGGCGCATCGCCTCGATAAGCTTCGTATAAGGGGCGTCGCCATTCGCGATCCGGTCCGCTTCCTGATCGTTGGACGGGCACATGATTGTTCGCTCGCTGCTATGGGGGATCTGTAACAAGCGTAAAGAACGAGCTCGCGCCATTTTCGTTGCCCGACTTTTGTCAGGAGTGTTGCGCGTGACCCGGCATTGACCGCGAATGATCGCTCGCATAAATTGAGAATGATCATTCGCATTTCTTGGAATAGCAATGAAAACAGCCTTTGGCAATATCGAGATGATGCTGGAAGCGGAGGCCGACGAGGGCAGGGCGCTGTCGCGTGCCGAGCGCCGCGAGCTTCAGGTGCAGCGCATTCTGGAAGCCGCCAAGACCTGTTTCGCCCGTGAGGGCTTCCAGGGCGCGTCGATGCAACAGATTTGCGCCGAGGCCAGCATGAGCCCCGGCGCGCTCTATCGCTATTTCGTCTCCAAGGAGGCGATCATCGAGGAGATCTGCGCCGCCGCGCAGCGCGACGACGAGATCAAGTTCGCTGTTATGTTCGACAATCCCGACGTCGTCGAGGGCATGGTGTTCGGCGCCATGGCCCATATCCGTTTCGTGCACGAGACCGGCGCCTGCGCGCTGATCGCGCAGTTCCATGCCGAGGCGACCCGCAACGAAGCCGTGCGGGCCACCTACTGCAACCACATGACGCAGGTGCGCACGCTCTTCCTCGATTATCTCGGCGCCGCCAGCGAGCGCGGCGAAATAGCCCCGCTGCTCGAACTGGAAACGCTGGTGCCGGCGCTGATGGCCGTCATCCAGGGCATCGCCAGCAACGACCTGCCGTCGAACGGCATCGCGCTCGACAAGCTGGAGACGATCGTGCGCACGGTATTGGTCGCCATGCTGCGGCCTACGGGCCGCACGGCGAGGCCGGCTGAAACGTCCTCCACGGCCGCTGGCTGACCGGGCGGAGATTTTCCCGTCGATTGGCTTATGGTCACGATTGCTGCACTATCGTCGTGCATAGTACCGGACAGTGGCCTTGCTTGAGCCGCCGCTGTCGATTCGGGGGACGTGTTTGAAATCACCGCAGACGAAAACGCCGCAGAAGGAACCGCGCCTGTTTGGTGCGGCGGCGCCCAACAGGGCGGCGGTCATTGCGCCGCTGTCGGCGGCACGCTGGCTCCTGGTGCTGATTGTCGCGGCCGGCGTGTATTTCTTCTACGGCTTCCTGGTTCCGGTGCTGGCGGCACTGGTCATCGCTTTCGCCAGCTGGCCGCTCTACAAGCGCCTGCTTGTCGCCGTTAACGGCAACCGCACGATCGCGGCCACCATCGCGCTGCTCCTGATCCTCGCTTTCCTCGTCATTCCGATCTCTATGGCCGGCACCTATGTCATCAACGAGGTGCGCGAATGGGTGACCTGGGCGATCGGCACCAATCGTTATGGCGCGCCGACGCCGCAATGGATCGCCAGCCTGCCGGTGGTCGGCGAGTGGCTGAACGAGCAATGGACCCGCAATCTTGGTCATCCGGGCGGCATCGGCGAACTGATCCAATTGGTCAGCGGCGCTACCATCCGCTCCATCTACAACACCGTTTTGGTTGCCGGCGGCAGCGCCTTCTCGCTGCTTTTGACACTGCTGTTCATGCTGATCGCGCTGTTCTTCGCCTATCGCGACGGCGAGGGATTTGCCCGGCAGGTCGATACGCTGGGCGAACGTATCCTTCCCGTCCGCTGGGAGCGCATCTCGCGCGTGGTTCCGGCCACCATTTCCTCGACCGTCACCGGCATGACCGTCATCGCCATCGGCGAGGGCGTCGTGCTTGGCATCGCCTACTGGCTGGCCGGCGTGCCTTCGCCGGTCACGCTGGGCGCGCTCACCGGCGTCATGGCGCTGATCCCCGGCGGCGCGCCGCTCGCCTTCACTCTGGTCTCGATCTATCTCGTCGGTTCGGGCTCGATCGTCGCAGGCGCCGCGCTGTTCATCTGGGGCTCGGTGGAACTGTTCATCGTCGACAAGACGATCCGGCCCAAGCTGGTCGGCGGTCCGATCAAGCTGCCATTCCTGCCGACCTTCTTCGGCCTGATTGGCGGCGTCAAGACGATGGGCTTTCTCGGCCTGTTCATCGGCCCGGTGCTGATGGCGCTGCTGGTCGCGATCTGGCGCGAATGGCTCTACGAAGTGGATGTGGTGGACCGCCAGCCGCCCGAAACGGCTGACGTGGAGGAAGCACCAACGGTGGTTGCCGAGCCGGTCGTCCTGGAATCGGCGCCGCGCAAGGTTCAGGCGGGGTGACGCACGGCAAGCGTCGCGCGGCGCTTGCGGCCCTGATGCAATTGCCACAGTGAATGGCTGACCAGCGCCACGATTAGGATCGTGCCGCCGATCATGCTGTCGCGCGACGGAACCTCGTTGAACACCAGCCACACCCAGACCGGCGCCAGCACGGTCTCCAGGAGATAGAACATCGCCGCCTCCGGGCCCGGAATGTATTTCGGTGCCGTGGCCAGGCAGAAGAACGAAATCGGGATGATGAAGCCGCCATTGAAGATGATCCACCACGGCGCGTTCACCTGATAGCCGGTCTTCCAGACCATGAGGACGGCGACGAGGAAGGGCAGCACCACGCCGATCAGCGCGGGGAAACCCATGTCCTTGCCGCTGTGGCGTGAAATGGTGATGGCGGAAGCGATGCAGAAGGCCGAGGTGGCGGCCAGGACGTCGCCGAACAGATGGCCGGAGCCGATCGAGCCGCCGACGATGATGCCGACGCCGCCGATCATCGCCGCCATCGCCGCAAAGGTGGCCGGGCGCGGCCGCTCGCCCAGGAACAGCCATGACAGCAGTGCCGCGAACATGGTGTTGAAGGCGAGGATGAAAACGAGATTGGCCGTCGTGGTGTTGAAGACCGCGGTGATGAAGGCGATCGAGCCGATGCCGTAAAGCGTGGCGACGGCCAGCCCGGCGCGGCCGGGGATCAGTTTCGGTGCCTTGGGCGTCAGCGAGCGCCAGATCGCCCAGACGATTAGCCCGGCCAGCAGGGTGGTGCCGCTGCGTAGCATCAGGATGCTCCAGGGCTGGCCGTCGGCCAGCCGGATCAGCGGAATATCGACGGTTAGCGCCATGCCGCCGAGGGCGGCGATGAACAGACCTTTCGAATGATCATGCGAAACAGTCACGCGCACAGGCTCCGTCATAAGGCAACGGCAGCGTTGCGAGCCTGGATCCTGACGTGGACTTGGTGGCTAGACGGGCCGATCGTTCAACTTCAGCCGCCGAAGCGTTCCCAGCCCTTCGGGCCGAGATGTTCTTGCGGCGTGAAACGCATCTTATAGTTCATCTTGCGCGAGCCGTTGACCCAGTAGCCGAGATAGACATGGGGCAAGCCCATGGTCTTGGCGCGCTGGATATGGTCGAGGATCATGAAGGTGCCCAGCGAGCGCTCGTCCATCTCAGGGTCGAAATAGGAATAGACCATCGACAGGCCGTCGGCCATCTTGTCGGTCAGCGCCACCGCAACCAGCGCGCCCTGGCCCTTGCCGGTGATGAAGGTGTCCGGCCCGCGCCGGCGGTATTCGATGATCTTGGTGTCGACATGGGTGTCCTCGACCATCATGGCGTAGTCGAGCACCGTCATGTCCGACATGCCGCCCTTGCGGTGGCGGGCGTCGAGATAGGCGCGAAACAGCGAATACTGCTCCGTCGAGGGCTCGGCATCGTGCATGGTGCCGATCAGGTCCGCATTGTGCTGTTCGACGCGCCGCATGTTGCGGCTCGGCTCGAATTCCTGCGCCAGGATGCGGACCGACACGCAGGCGCGGCAGCTCTCGCAAGCCGGGCGATAGGCGATGTTCTGCGAACGCCTGAAACCGCCCTGGGTGAGCAGGTCGTTCATGTCCGAGGCCTTGTCGCCAACGAGGTGGGTGAAGACCTTTCGCTCGAACTGACCCTCGAGATAGGGGCATGGCGAAGGCGCGGTCAGGAAGAACTGCGGAGACTGGGTAGGATGCTGCGTCATCGCGCGTCGAAAGATGCTCCCACGAATCGCTCTACCTTGGCGCGTACGGCAGAAAATTCAACAGGATTATCAAGCTTTCGGCCCGGCCGCCCCGCATAATCGGCAACCAGGCGAGCCGGCGCGTTCAAGGACGGCCTCAGCGATCGCTGCGGCTGACGACTGTGCCCAGCAGGAGGTCGTGCAGCGCGCGCTTGCGGTCCGAGAACAGGGTGACCAGGAGCACCAGCGGCGTCAAAAGCACATTGCCCGCCCAGAACAGCACCGTATGGACCACGGCGGTCATGCCGTCGATCGGCGCGCCGTCCAGCCTGTCGAGGCGGATGCCCATTGCCCGCATGCCGAGCGTGGCCTGTTCGCGGCCGCCCAGCGTGTTCCAGATGTAGAGGACGGCTACCGCCGGTACCAGGAACGAGTACAGCATCCAGCCCAGGCCCAGCGTGATGATGCCGAGCAGGAAGACCAGGATGGCGAAAGGAATGGTCAGCAGGCCGACCACGATATAGTCGAGAATACAGGCAAACACCCGGCGCGAGCGCACGCCGTCATAGGCACGGACATCGTCCAGCCTGGAAGTGATGATCTCGCCGTCAAGCACGCGCGCGTTCATGTCATATCCTCGTCATTCGGCGCGGTTTTCGTACCGGCCGGCTCAATCGAGATGGGGCGTGCCGGTCGCAGAATCAAGAGGCGCGTGTTACGGCGACGGTGAAATCTGGGTGGCGGGCCATCCGTGTTTCGCGTTTGCTTAAATCGGTTGAATGGATGATGGCCAAAGCGCTAGCTTGATGTGATCGGGCGGCGCCGCGACCGGATATGAAGCGCGTCGCGAACCGCGGCGGGACAAGAGGGTTTTATGGACTACGACATGCTGGTCATCGGCAGCGGCCCGTCGGGTAGGCGCGCCGCCGTGCAATCGGCCAAGCTCGGCAAGCGTGTGCTGGTGGCCGATGCCGGCCGGCGCCTGGGCGGGGTTTCGGTGCATACCGGCACCATCCCCTCCAAGACCCTGCGCGAGACGGTGCTCAACCTGTCGGGCTGGCGCGAACGCGGCTTCTACGGTCGCGGTTACCGGGTCAAGCAGGACATCTCCATCGGCGACTTGATCGAACGCCTGCACAAGACCCTCGACCACGAGGTCGAGGTGCTGCAGCACCAGTTCATGCGCAATGCGGTCAAGAGCGCGCGCGCCATGGTGCGGTTTCTCGGTCCCAATCGCGCCAGCCTCACCACCGATACCGGCGACTACAGCGAGATCGGCTTCGCCAATGCCCTGATCGCGGTGGGCACGCGGCCGCATCGCCCGGCCGAGGTGCCGTTCGACAAGAAGCGTGTGTTCGACAGCGACGAGATGCTCGAACTGTCGCAGCTGCCGCGTTCGCTGACGGTGATCGGCGCCGGCGTCATCGGCGTCGAATACGCCACCATCTTTTCGGCGCTCGACGTGCCGGTGACGCTGGTCGAGCCGCGCGACACGATTCTCGATTTCGTCGACCGCGAGATCGTCGACGACTTCATCCACCAGATGCGCGACCGCGGCATGACCATCCGGCTGGGCAGCAGCGTCAAGGAGGTGAAGTCTGGACAGGATTTCGCCGAGGTGACGCTTGCGGATGGCCGCAGCATCCGCTCCGAAATGGTGCTCTACGCCGCCGGCCGCAGCGGCAATGTCGGCAGTCTCGGGCTTGAGGCCGTCGGCATCGAGGCCGATGCCCGCGGCCGCATCAAGGTCGACCCGCACACGTTCCAGACCACGGTGGTGCCGAATATCTACGCCACCGGCGACGTCATCGGTTTTCCGAGCCTCGCCTCGACATCCATGGAGCAGGGCCGGGTGGCCGCATGCCATGCCTTCGGCGTGGCGCTGCCGCCGCCGCCAGAAACGTTTCCCTATGGCATCTACGCGGTGCCGGAAATCTCCACGGTCGGCCAGTCGGAAGAGCAGGTGCGCGCCAGCGGCGTTGCCTATGAAGTCGGTGTCGCGCGGTTCCGCGAGACGTCGCGCGGCCACATCATGGGCGTCAATTCGGGCTTCCTGAAGTTGCTCTTCTCGCTGGAGACGCGCCGGCTGCTCGGAGCGCATATTGTCGGCGAGGGCGCGACCGAGCTGATCCATATCGGCCAGGCAGTCATCAATCTCGGCGGCACGATCGATTTCTTCGTCAACAACACCTTCAACTATCCGACGTTGGCCGAAGCCTACAAGATCGCCGGGCTGGATGCCTGGAACCGGATGGGCCAGGGCTAAGGCCCGCCCCTTGCCGCGCCCGGCCTAGCGTGGCGCGGCGGCCGATGTCCGCACGATCAGTTCGAACGGCAGTTCCTGCCTGCGTAGGGCATCGCTCGGGTCGAGGATGGCACGTGCGGCGCGGCGGCCCATCTCGATGATCGGCTGGGCAATGGTCGTCAGTGGCGGTTCGCAGCGGGCGGATTCCGGCACGCCGTCGAAACCGATGATAGAAACATCGCCCGGCACCGACAATCCGCGCTCCTTCAGCCAGTCGATCGCGATCATGGCGATGCGGTCGGACATGGCGAGCAATGCCGTGGGCGGCTGCGGCCGGTCGAACATGTAGTTCAGACTGGCGTGCACGGTCGGCACGTCGTTGCCGGTCTCATAGATCGGCACGCTCCCCGCATCGATGCCGGCGTGGGAAAGGGCTTCCAGATAGCCGGTCAGGCGGTCGCGCGTGCCGGAATAGGTGGCGCCTTGCGCGCGGGCGGCGGTAACCGGCCCGGTGCTGCCTTCGGCGAAATGCAGCGCAAGGATACCGAAACGGCGATGGCCAAAGGCCAGCAGATGCTCGGCCGCCAGTTTGGCGCCGGCCCTGTTGTCGACGCCGATGGCCGAGGTTGCGCCCTCGTCGAAGGCGAAATCGAGCACGACAAAGGGAAGCTTGCGCTCGCGGGTCAGTTTCACCGGTTGCCAGTTGCCTTCGACGCAGAAGACGATGAAGCCGTCGACCAGTGCGCTCTGGATGTTCCAGGCGAGATGTTCGCCGTTGATGGCCGAGACCAGCGACAGGCCGGCACCGGTGGCATCGCAAATCTCGGAAATGCCGGACATCACCACGCGGGCGAAGGGGTCGTCGAAGAAATAGGAGAGGGGCTGCGCGGTGGCGACGCCGATGGCGTTGACCTTGCCAGCGCGCAACAGCCGTCCCTTGGGATCAGGCCCCGTATAGCCAAGCGCGTCCGCCGCGGCTTTCACCCGTTCGCGCACTTCCTCGCGCACGATCTCGGGGTGGCTGAAAACGTTGGAGGCAGTGCCATGCGAAACACCGGCGGCCTTGGCGACATCCGCCAGCCTGATCGGCTTGATCGCCGTCGCCTGTCTCGCCATAGGCATGCTCCTTTGCCGTTAAGGGTGCCGGGTTGCCTCGGCGCCGTCGGTCGCGTAGGCGACCCATTACCGCCAACCACTCGTGCACTTTCCGTTACCTTGAGGCAGCGGCAGAAGTCGTCTGGCGGATCAGCGTGTCATTCTTCTAGTTAGTCGGCGAGCAGCGCAATCCCAAGGCTTTTTAGCAGATTTCTTGAATCGATCCAGTTTCTCCTTGACGGGCAGGAGTGGTCGAGCGATATTTGAATCGATCCAATTCTGTGTATTTCGAGCTCGGGCCGATCCAGGGCCGGGCCGAATCCGACATCATCTCGAAGGAAAAGCAGCATGCATCCGATCGATTATCTGTTCGACGAACTGTATCGCAGCTACTGGGGCATTCCTCCGGTGTCCGAGAAGCGCAAGGCTGCCCGCCGCGACCGGTTGGCGATGCTTGGCTTCGATGCCGTCCGCCGCAAGCGGCGCTGAGCCGTTGCCGGCGGATCTGCGGGACAGGGAATAGAGAACAGAGAAGGTTACGGTCTAGCCGGCGCGCCTTGCAGCCGTCGACGGGAGACCAGCAGCGGTACGCACAGGAGGTAGAGGGCGGCGCCGCCGATCCAGACCAGCCCCGGGAAGGTGGCGCGCGTGGCGAAGTAGCCAGTTGAAATCGCCAGCGGCGCGACCACCGAGGCGAGGCTGGTCAAGCCGGCAAGCACGCCCTGCAGGCGGCCCTGATTGTTCTCGTCCACTTCGGCCGTCATCAACGATTGTAGCACCGGCGCGCCGATACCGCCGAGGCAGAGCAGCGGCAGCAACATGAAAGCCATCCAGCCACGCGTTGCTAGGCCGACTAGCACATAGGCGGCGCTGTCGGCGGCGATGCTGACGAGCAGAGCTTTTTTCTCGCCCAGCCTTTCGCTGACCGGCCCGGCGACGAATGCCTGCGCCAGGGCGTGGAACAGGCCGAACAAGGCAAGCGAGATGCCGACGGTCAGCGGGTCCCAGGCGAACTTGTCCTCGACATAGACGACCCAGATCGTGCCGCCGACTTCGCCGATCATCGTCAGCAACACGGCAGTGCCCAGCAAAGGCAGCAACAGCGGAAAGCCGAATGCCCAGCGCAAGGGCGCGAAGGGATTGAGGGAAACGGTCGCCATTTCGCGGTCGCGGCGCTTCGGCTCCTTCAGCACAAAAAGGGCGATCAGCAAGGTGATGCCGTTCAAGGCCGCGGCAACGAGGAATGGCGCGCGGGTCCAGACGCCTCCGAGAAGGCCGCCTATCGCCGGGCCGGCGATGAAGCCGATGCCGAAGGCCGCGCCAAGCTGTCCAAAGCGCCGAGCGCGCTGCTCTTCCGGCGTGACGTCGGCGATGTAGGCCGATGCGACCGCCGAAACGGCACCGGTTATTCCGGCGATCGCGCGGCCGACGAACAGCAACCACAGCGTCGGGGCCACGGTCATGAACAGATAATCGACAGCCGCGCCGGCCAGCGACATCAACAGCAGCGGTCGACGCCCGAAGCGGTCGGACAAAGCGCCGAGCAGCGGCGCGAAGACGAACTGCATCAATGCATAGAGCGCGAGGAACGCCCCGTAGCGCCAGCCGAGGTCGCCGGTATGGCCAACCTCGCGCAGCAATTGCGGGATGACCGGCATGGTCAGCCCGATGCCGGTTGCGGTGAGGGCGACCGTGGCCAGAATGACGGCGATGGGGCGGTTCATGGATTGCTCAAAATTTATCAGTGATAAATTCACTTATCATTGATAAATTCCAGATGCAATGCAGCTCGCAATGATCCGGAGGCGAGAATGAAGGTCGACCGCGCGCGCATCATCGACGAGGCGCTGAAGCTGCTCAACGAGGTTGGCGTGGATATGCTTTCAACGC
Organism: Mesorhizobium sp. 2RAF21; assembly: GCF_052115345.1. Classification (NCBI taxonomy): domain Bacteria; kingdom Pseudomonadati; phylum Pseudomonadota; class Alphaproteobacteria; order Hyphomicrobiales; family Phyllobacteriaceae; genus Mesorhizobium; species Mesorhizobium sp. 2RAF21. The sequence goes on from NZ_JBFRGM010000004.1 coordinate 346,492, forward strand.
GCCTGCTTGCCGAGCGGCTTCAGGTGCGGCAGCCGGCCTTGTATTGGCATTTCAAGAACAAGCGTGCGTTGCTGGACGCGATGAACAAAGAGATCCTGGAGCGCGGCCATGACAGCCGGCTGCCGCATGCGGACGAGGACTGGCAGCATTATCTGGCACAGAACACGCGCAGTTTTCGTGCCGCGCTGCTTGCCTACCGCGACGCCGGCCGGGTGCATGCCGGCACCGAAGCCGAGCCCGACGAGATGCAGGACATCGAGGCGAAAATCGCCTTCCTGGTCGCGCAGGGTATCGATGCCGGCGAGGCGATGATGTTGTTCATCGCCCTTGGGCGCTACACGCTTGGTTGCGTCATCGAAGAGCAGGCCGATTTTCCGGAAGGGCCGGGCCGGGGCGCGGAACTCGACGGCGCGGCGCGCGACTATCCTTTGACGGCAGCGGGTCTGGCGCATTACCGCGAAGGTGGGCATGCCGCCTTGTTCGAGGCGGGCTTGCGGTTCATCCTCGATGGCGCGGCGGCGCAGCTTGCCAGCGCGGCTGTCTCAAAGCCCTAGGCCTTCGAACGTATAAGCGCCGAAGCGGCAACGACCAGCCAGCCGAGGATCAGCAGCGAACCGCCAACCGGTGCCGCGAAGGGCACAAGCCGGCCGCCGAGGAAATCGCGAGCGAGCAGGTCGCCGCAAAACAACACCAGCCCCACCAGCAGCACGAAGCCACCGATGCGCAGCAGCCGGTTGCCGCCGACCAGGCCGATGGCGAGCAGGACCGCCGCATGCGCGAGCAGAAATGACGCCACGGTTCCGGTAAAAGCCCCGCCGAGATGAGCGGCGGCGGCAGACAGCGCGACACCGGCCGCGCCGCAGAGGCCGCCGGCAAGCACCAGCGGCGAACAGGGTTCGAAGGCGAAGCGGGAAGGGCTCATCGGCAAGGCTCGGTCTCGTTGCGGGGCGGGCGTTCGAATTCAAAAAGCAAAGGCACTTTCGGAAGAAAGCGCCTCTGGCTCTTCGCCGCAACATCGCACGCTTCTGGCCTCAGGCGGGCTGCGGCTGTTGGTAGCGGGCGCGCACGACCCAGTTGTAGAAAGCGCCGAGCGCCAGAAGCACGGCGGTCGACAGGAACACGGCGCGCATGCCGAAATGGCCGCCGACAAAGCCGCCGAGCACCGGTCCCGCGACCTGGCCGATATATTGCGCCGAGATGGAATAGCCGAGCACATTGCCGCCGACGCCGTCCGGCACATTGTGGCGGATGATGCTTGTGACCGAGGGCAAAAGCCCGCCCAGCGCCAGCCCCATCAGGAAGCGCAAAACGATCAGCTGCCAGCTTTCGGTGACGAAGGCCTGCGGGATCAGCAGCAGTGCCGCGACCGCCAGCGCGCCGGTGATGACGGTCCAGTGGCCGACGCGGTCGGCCAGTCTGCCGAGCCTTGGCGCCGACAGGATCGCGCCAAGTGCGGCCGCCGACATGACGAAGCCGGCGACCAGCGTCACCCTTGCCGGATCGGGAACCAGTTCGGCGACATAGACGGTGATGATCGGCTCGATCGACATGGTGGCGAACATCAACAGCATGCCGGTCGCCAGCATCGCCACAATCGGCCGCTTGTCGGGAAGCTGCGACCAGCCGCCTTGCGTCTGCTTCCGCGCGCCTGTCGTCGCCGGGCGCCGCTCTTCCTTGATCAGCAAGGTCGTGGCCAGAAACGCCAGGAAGATGACGCCGCCAGCAATCAGGAAGGTGGCGCGAATGCCGATGCGGGGCGGCAGGCCGCCGCCGATCAGCGGGCCGACCAGATTGCCGGCCATGATGCCGGCTGAAAGCATGCCCAGGGCCCAGCCGGAACGATCCTTCGGCGTCTGCATGGCGACCAGAATGGTCGAGCCGGACGAATAACCGCCAGCCAGGCCGATCAGCAGGCGCAATGCCACCAGTTGCCAGACATCCTGCACCATGCCCATCAGCGACATGCACACGGCCATGCCGAAGCTTGCCCGCACCAGCATCACCTTGCGGCCGTAGCGGTCGCCCAGTCGCCCCCACAGCGGCGCGACCAGCGCCGCGGCCAGAAAGGTGGCGCCATAAGCAATGCCGGACCATTGCACGATGGCGGCGCGGTCGCTGACGCCCAGTTCCTCGACATAGAGCGGCAGGAAAGGCAACAGCAGCGTCATCGCCACCAGCGTGGTGAAGGAGCCGATCAGGCAGACGACCAGATTGCGGCGCCAATGGACATTGTAGCCTGCATCGGCGGACGCGGCGTTTTCATTCGGCATGTCGGCGCTCTTCACTGCGGCTTGTTTCGTATGCCGCTTTGGGATACCAAATTGGTATCCGTATCGGACGCGCCTTGCGTCCTGTCAATGGGCCAGGATTGAAGAGAGCGGTTCGGCGATGTCGCAAATGCAGCAGGTGGAGCGGCAGCTTCGCGAAATGATCCTCGGCCTCGACATCGGTCCGGGCGAAAAACTCACCGAACGCTGGATCGAAAGCCGTTTCGGCGCTTCGCGCACGCCGGTACGGGCCGCGCTGCTCCGGCTGGAAACGGAAGGGCTGGTCCAGCGGGACGGACGCGGCTGGACGGTGTCGCCGATCAATCTGGCCGAGATCGAGCAGATCGCGGTCTACCGGCAGGCCGTCGAAGTGGCGGCTGCGCGGCTGGTGGCGAAGCTCGAGGACAAGAGCGGCCTCGACGCCATCGAGGCGATGCTGGATTCCTGTGGCGACGATACGCCAAGGGAGGAGTGGCACCGGGTCGGAACTGATTTCCATGTCGAACTGGCGCGCATGTCCGGCAACGAGTTCCTGTTTCGCGGCGTCCGCGATGCCATGACAAGGCTGTCGCGGGCGCGCTGGCTGGAAATTCGCGACGAGGCGGCGTCAGCCCGCGCCTGGGCCGAGCACCGCGCCATTCTGTCGGCGATCCGGGCAGGTGAGGCCGACGAGGCGGCGCGCCTCCTCGTTCTTCACATCGGCGGCAGCCGCGACAGGCTGGTCGGCTCCCTGCAGACCGAGCGCCGGGGCTTGCGCGCCATGGGCTTCGCCGTCGTCGCGGCCTAGAACAGAACCCGCATCCGGGCTGGCTGACTGGCGTTGTTTCTTAATAATGTTTCGTCACATTCTTTGATTGTTTTTCGCCGAGATTATCTGGTGCAACGGTGGTCCCGGCGATAAAAACCGGTGCGGCCGCTTGCATTGGAATATCGATGGGTAATCTTCGTCGTCGGGCAGGGAAAGTCTTCTACTATGCTCGTAATATTGTTCGCGACAGTGCGCCGCCAGCGCTGTTTCGCCGCCGGCTCGACAAGTGGCTGGCGCGAGCGGTTCGCTCCGGACCTTCGATCGTCGAGCGGCTGAACTACTACAACAAGCTGCAAGACCGTTTCACACCGAGCGCGGCTGCGGTATCGGTGGCAACGTTGCCGTTCCGCCCGACGATGTACTATTACGACCTCAAGGAATTCGCGCGTTACTTCGATGGCGCGCTGCGGCTGGATGTCGAATATGGCGACGTGCGTGGCCTGCCGCCGGTGCCTACCATCGTCAAGAACCGGCCGGTCGGCGCCGACAACGCCAATGCCGTCCTGTTCAAGCTGGACAAGCTCCGCCATTTCCAGATGCCGGCGGACCCGCTGCGGTTCGCGGACAAGCAGCCCCGGGTCGTGTGGCGGGGCGATCTCAACAACCCGATCCGCCTGACCTTCCTGGACGCCGCCCAGGGGCTGCCCTTCTGCGATGTAGGCTCGCCGGCCACCCACGCGCCGGAGCGCCACCGCAGGCCGTTCATGAGCGTCGAGGAGCAGAAGCGCTACCGCTACATCGTCTCGCTCGAAGGCTATGACGTGGCGACGAACCTGAAATGGATTATGAGTTCGAATTCGCTGTGCCTGATGCTGAAGCCGACGAACGAGATCTGGTTCTGCGAGGGGCATCTGAAGCCCGACGTCCATTATGTCGAGCTCGCGCCGGATTTTTCGGACCTTTCCGACAAGATCGCTTTCTTCGAGCGTCATCCCGAACAGGCCGAACGCATCATTGGCAATGCCCAGGCCTATTGCCGCCAGTTCCAGAACGGACCGACCGAGACGGCGCTGTCCTTCCTCGTGCTCTACAAATATTTCGTGCTGAGCGGCCAGATCGAGCCCGACGACAAGATCTGGCGCTTCATATCCGCTTGAGGCGGTGAATACGGGGCTTCTTCCTCAGAACGACTTCGTTGCTCCGAATACCCTGAAATAAAACCGTCATTGCGGGCGGATATTGGTCGGCTCACGGCGCCAACGCGGAGCGACATGATGACCGAACTGGAACGCAATTCTCCCGCAACAGACTGGCTTGAGGCGGAACTCGCCGACACGCTCGACGAAGACTATGAGCTGGAGCTGTCGGAACCGGCGCTTTCGGAGGAAATCGCCAAGATCTACAAGCGGTCGCACCCGCCATCCGTCGACCGCATGACCTATTTCCGCGAACTGCTCAGGCTGCAGTCGGAACTGATCAAGCTGCAATCCTGGGTCGCCCACACCAAGGCGAAGGTGGTGGTGTTGTTCGAGGGGCGCGATTCCGCCGGCAAGGGCGGCGTCATCAAGCGCATCACCCAGCGTCTCAACCCGCGCATCTGCCGCGTGGTGGCGCTGCCGGCGCCGACCGAGCGCGAGCGCTCGCAATGGTATTTCCAGCGCTACGTGCCGCATCTGCCGGCCGGTGGCGAGATCGTGCTGTTCGACCGCTCCTGGTACAACCGCTCCGGCGTCGAGCGGGTGATGGGTTTCGCCACGCCCGGGCAGGTCGAGGAATTCTTCCACGATGTGCCGGAGTTCGAGCGCATGCTGGTGCGTTCCGGCATCACGCTGATCAAATACTGGTTCTCGATCACCGACGAGGAGCAGCAGATGCGCTTCCTCATGCGCATCCACGATCCGATGAAGCAGTGGAAGCTGTCGCCGATGGACCTGCAGTCGCGCGTGCGCTGGGAGCAGTACACCAAGGCCAAGGAAGAGATGCTGCTGCGCACCAACATCAAGGAAGCGCCGTGGTTCATCGTCGAAGGCAACGACAAGAAGCGGGCACGCCTCAACTGCATCGACCATCTTCTGCAGCAGGTGCCCTACGAGGCCGTGCCACACGACGACATCACGCTGCCGGAGCGCGTCTTCAACCCGCAATATGAGCGCGCGGTGCTGCCGCCGGAACTGCACGTGCCGCAGAAATACTGATCGGGATCAGCCGGCCGGGCGCTGGGAGACGAAATAGGCCTTCAGCGCGTCGATCTTCTCAGCCGTCCAGCCGGGCGGCTGGGAAACCGCCACCCAGGCATCGATATAGTGTTCCGGGGCATAGACGTGGCCATGCCCCATCGGCGCGGTGGTGCCGAGCCCGATGTCCACGGTCAGCTGCAGCAGCGTCACGATCGGGAACCAGCGGAAACGCGGCGAGACGTCGGGGCCGCGCTCGCCCTTCATCCAGGCGGGCTGGCGGAATGCCGAGTAGGGGTCGAAGAAGACGATCGGATCGCTGGCATATTGCAGATAGACGATCCGGATCGGCCCCCACGGCGCGCCGTCGAGGCCAAGGGCGTTGTGCTGGTTGGTGAAACGGATGATCGAGCCGTCGCGGAAGCGCGGCAGCCAGGCTGGCGAACCGGCGACGCGGCTGGCGGTGGCGGTGTTCCAGGTGCGGCTCGGGAAGGGCGGTCCCGCCCAGAGCGCGCCCTGATAGGGATCGCCGACGACGTCATAGAGATCGCTCGACAGGTCCGAATTCATCGCGCCGAGGCTGAGGCCATAGAGATAGAGTTTCGGGCGCTTGTCCTTCGGCAGTTGTTTCCAGTAGCCGTAGATCTGCGCGAACAGCGCGCGCGAGGCCTCGGAACCGTAACCGGGCTCGACCAGCAGCGACAGCCAGCTCGGCAGGTAGGAATATTGTATGGCGACGCTCGCTATGTCGCCGTGGTGCAGATATTCGACTGGGTCGATACCGGCGGGATCGACCCAGCCGGTTCCGGTCGGCGTGATGATGATGAGCGCCGAGCGCTCGAAGCCGCCGACACGCACCAGTTCGTCGAGCGCCAGCTTGGCCCGCTCCTCGACAGTCCTGGCTGAGTTCAAGCCGGCATAGACGCGGATCGGCTCCTTTGCGTCCTGATGAGTCTGGTTGGCGATTTCGCTCCCGGTCGGCGCCGAGGCGATGTAGTCGCGCCCCATCTTGCCAAGGCCCTGCCAGCCGATCAGCGAGGTGGGACCGCCGGTCTTTTGCGGGTTGGCCGGTGGCTTCACATCCGCGTCGACGATCTGGTCGACCTCACGATAGGACGAATCCATCACCCGCAGCGCGAAGCGCAGCAGCACCCCGTCGACCACCGACCAGAACAGAAGCGCGGTGACGGCGAGGCCGACGACGCCGGCGACGCGCCTCGGCACATAGGGGCGCAGGCGGCTTGCGATGCCGCGGAAGATGCGGGCCAGCAGCCGGGCGATCAAGATGACGATGGCGAAGGTGACGAGCGCGATCGCCGCGACCTGGATCGGTCCGATCTTGTCGGCCGGTTGCATGCCCATCAGGACGCGGATGGAATCCTGCCAGCCGGACGCCTGGACCAGGAAGATGACGGCCGCCGCGATGCAGGCCAGGATGATCGCCCAATAGGGAACAGCCAGCCGGCGGATGTCGGCAACGGGCAATCCCATATAGGTCCAGAGCGCGCGCAAGGCGACGCCGACGCCGTAGCCGGCGGAGAAGCTCAAGCCCGACAGCACCCCTTGCGTGATGCCGTCACGCGGGATGAGGCTCGGCGAAAGCGACGCGCAGAAAAACAGCGTCGCCAGGGCCAGTCCGGTCAGCGAGAAGGCGTCGATTGTCCTTGCTGCCCACCGGAACACCATAAGCGAGGCTCAGCCTTTCAGGATCTCGGCCACGCGCGGCGCGAAATAGGTGAGGATACCGTCGCAGCCGGCGCGCTTGAGGGCAAGCAGCGATTCCAGCATCGCCTTTTCGCCGTCGATCCAGCCATTGGCGCTTGCTGCCTTGATCATCGAATATTCGCCCGACACCTGGTAGGCGAAGGTCGGCACGCGGAATTCGTCCTTCAGACGGCGGATGATGTCGAGATAGGGCAGGCCGGGCTTCACCATCAGCATGTCCGCGCCTTCGGCGAGGTCCTGCTCGGCTTCGCGCACCGCCTCGTCCGAATTGGCGTGGTCGATGTAATAGGTCTTCTTGTCGCCCTTCAGCAGGCCTTGCGTGCCGATCGCCTCGCGATACGGGCCGTAGAAGGCAGAAGCGAATTTGGTCGCGTAGGACATGATCGCCACGTCCTGGAAGCCGTTGGCGTCGAGCGCGTCGCGGATGGCGCCGATGCGGCCGTCCATCATGTCGGACGGCGCGACGATGTCGGAGCCGGCGGCCGCCTGAAGCACGGCGGCGGCCGCGACCTGTTCGACCGTCTCGTCATTGACGATGATGCCGTCGCGCAGGATGCCGTCATGGCCGTGGCTGGTGAAGGGGTCGAGCGCGGCATCGGTGATGATGCCGATTTCCGGAACGGCTGCCTTGATGGCGCGGGTTGCGGCGTTGATCAGGTTGTCGGGGTCCAGAATGTGCGAGCCGGTCACGTCCTTGCGACGCGCGTCGATGTTCGGGAAGGTCGCCAGCGCCGGAATGCCCAGTTTGGCGGCGCGCTCCGCCTCGCGAACCGCCTGGTCGATGCTGAGGCGGAAAACGTCCGGCATCGCGTCGATCGGCTCGCGCACATTGGACCCGCCGGTCAGGAAGATCGGCCAGATCAGATCGTCGACGGTCAGCCGGTTCTCCTGCACGAGACGGCGCGACCAGTCGGCCTTGCGCATGCGGCGCAGGCGGCGCGAGCCGGTGATCTCGTCGACGCTGCGGGTGCCGGCCGGTTTTGCCGGGACGAACTTGTTCATGGCGATAACTCCGATTGGCCGTTTTCTATCATGCCCGTGCCAAAGCGACCAATGCGGCATGGTTGTACCAGAGGCGGAAGCGGCCGGCGCGGATGGTCGCACCCGGTGCGCCCACACTATGGATGGAGAGGCTAAGGCTGGCCGTTGCCCGACAGGATTTGGGCAGCACCACGCATGGCTAAACGGAAGGCATCGTCGAAGGAAATGCCGCGCGCGCCCCAGCGCCACACCTTGCCCTTGGTGGCAAGCCGCCACTCGGCCACCCAGCCAAGGTCCTTGTCGCTCCAGGTGAGCGATCCGGCCAGGGCTTGGTCGCCATCGGCGGTGATCGCGATCGTGTCGAGATCCTTGATCCCGGCACCCTGCAATGCATTGAAGTCGAACTTGTCCCTGGCCAGCAAGGCGCGCGGCGGTATCGCGATCGACAACGACGGCAGTTGCGCGGCGGCGAGCAGCGATTCCTGCATGTACCGGCCGCTGGCCTCGTCGGAAGCCAGGACATAACTTCCCTTGGCGTTCTTTACACCCAGCAGCACGACCAGTTTCGGCCTCTTGTCCAGCCACGGTCTGCTGCCCAGCGACTTCAGCACCGCGTCGACGGTCTCTGGCTTGTACAGGCATGTCAGATCATGCGGCCGGTCATGCGTGCCTTGCTCGTCGCGCACGGGACGGCCCTCCAGCCGGTCGCGATAGCGGAATTCGGAAACGAAGCTGCCGGCCTTGTCGCGCAGCGCCGGCATTTCGCGGCGGCTGAGCAGGCGCTGATCGCCGGAAACACGCAGCAACACGTCGTCGAGACATTTGCGGAAACCCAGTTCGCGGTTGGTCTCGCCGGTTCCGGTGACGATGGCCTTGGCCTGATAGAGGTCGGAACGCGGATCGGCGAGGGCAAGACTGCCAAGGCCCGCACCCATAAGCATGAGCACCGCAAACATCAGTCGACGGCCGATGGTCATCGCTCACCCCACCAAGCGCCACACCGTGTTGCGTGGCCGGGCGGGACAGTAGCATTGGCTTTTCCAACGGCCAATCGGCGTGAGCCGTGCGGCATTGACGCGCCCAAGGGCGGCGCTTAGCACTTCTGTGGCGGGCTCGAAGGGATTCTCTTGGCTATGGACTTTGGCGGCGGCGACGAAATCCGCTTCGAAAGAATGGGCCGGGCAGGCGTCGTGACGCTGACCCGCCCGCAGGCGCTCAACGCGCTCACCCATGGCATGGTCAAGGCGCTGATGCGCGCGCTTGAGGCCTGGGAGGCGGATGCCGCCGTCGAGCTGGTGCTGGTCAAGGCCGAGGGCAGGGCGTTTTGCGCCGGCGGCGACATTCTGGCTGTCTATGAAGGCGGCAAGGCCGGCAGGCCGCCGGTCGAATTCTTCGCCGACGAATACCGGCTGAATGCCTATATCGCCCGTTACCGCAAACCCTATGTATCGCTCATCGACGGCATCGTCATGGGCGGCGGCGTCGGCATTTCCTTCCACGGTTCGCACCGGGTTTTGACTGAAAACGCGCTTTTCGCCATGCCGGAAGTCGGTATCGGCTTCTTCCCGGATGTCGGCGGCAGCCATCTCCTGCCCGATCTCGGCGGCAGCTTCGGCATGTATCTGGCGTTGACCGGCGAGCGCATCCGCTATGGCGACGCATTGTGGTCGGGGCTGGCCACCCACACCATCAAGGCGGCCGACCAGGCCGGCTTCGTGCAGCAACTGACCGAGACCGGTGAACCGGACGCGGTGCTGCGCAGCTATTTCATCCAGGCCGCGCGCGAAACCGAGCGCCCGTTGCTCGGGGCCATCGCATATCATTTCTCGAAGGACACTTTGGCCGGTGTCGTCGCCAGCCTCGAGGCCGGGGCCGGCAAGGACGAGTTCGCGGCCAAGACGCTGGCGACGCTCGCCCAGCGCTCGCCCACCAGCCTCAACGTGGCGTTTCGCCAGATCAGCGCCGGCCTCACCTTGTCGATGGACGATTGCATGCGCATGGAGTTCCGCATTCTGGTGCGCATGCTCGAAGGCCACGACTTCTATGAAGGCATTCGCGCGGCGATCGTCGACAAGGATCGTCAGCCGAAATGGCGTCCTGCGGGACTGGGTTCGATCGGGCCCGCCGACGTCGATGGCTATTTCGCGCCGCTTGGCGAGCGGGAACTTGCGCTGTGAACGACGCCGCGCAGAGCCGTGTCGTGCTTGAACCGTCGCTGACGGAACTCATCTTCGAGTGGTTCCAGCGCATCGTCGCTGTCTATTGCCTGATGTTCGGCGTTCTCTACTGGATCCGGCTGATCGGCTTCTACCCCGGTCCGCTGTGGCGCTTCGACCTGATGCCGGTGCATTGGCAACTGGCGGCGGCGACGCTGGCCGTCTTCTTTCCTTTCGCCGCCGCCGGCCTCTGGATGCTGGCGTCATGGGGGCCGGTGATCTGGTTTATCTGCGCGCTGACCGAGACAATTATGTATGCGGGCTATCCGCAGCTGTTCGGCGAACGCTGGCTGATCGTGGCGGCTCATGCGGCGGTCGCGGTGATCTACACTGTCCTTAGAGTATTGGTGCACCTGCAGCAGCGCCGCCAAAGGCAGTGATTCCGGGCCTTTCGGTCATTCGCTAAATCTTTAGGTTAATTTTCTCCCCTCGGCAGGGTTTTTATTAACCCTCTATCGAAACCTCTTACCGGTAAGCTCTTGTTAGCCCTGGCGTTTAAGTCGAATTTTATGGGTATTCGATAGTGTCGCGATCAAGGTGACAAAAACAAAAAAGTCACCAGGCGACAAACGAGAGGCAAAGACAATGATCAATTCGCGTCCCATGGCGAAGACCGCCAACGTTATCGATGAACGTCGTGACTCCATCCGCACGCTCTACATGGAATCCCTCCAGCTGGTCGAGCGTCTGCACCGCCGTTTGCTTGACGTGATCAAGGATGAATTCGACCGCAACGGCCGTTCCGACATCAATGCCATTCAGGCACTGCTGCTCTTCAATATCGGCAATGCTGAACTGACCGCCGGTGAACTGCGCTCGCGCGGTTATTATCTCGGCTCGAACGTGTCCTATAACCTGAAGAAGCTGGTCGATCTCGGTTTCATCAACCACCAGCGCTCGCGCATCGACCGCCGTTCGGTCCGCGTCAGCCTGACCGACAAGGGCAATGCAGTGGCGGAAGTGGTGGCCGGTCTCTATGAGCGCCACATCGGCTCGATCGAACAGGTCGGCGGCATCAACCAGGACGAGTTCAAGCAGATGAACCGCGCCCTGCAGCGCCTGGACCGCTTCTGGAACGACACCATCGCCTACCGCATGTAAGCGGCCGATATCAACTGTTGCCCGCCGGCCAAGCCGGCGGGCAATGGTTTTGCGCGGCCCTGCCGCTGCATCGAAATACCACGCCAGAGAGCGGGGAGGAGGAGATCGAGATCTCCGGACTGGGCCGGTGCTGAAAAGGCACTGGCCCTTTCTTTCATGCGGTGCCGGCATCTATGGCGGGGCCGATGCCCAATTGCCGCCATATTCCGATGAAAGCGAGGAGGCGAACGGTGTCGCCGGCAGCAGGCTGGCGGGAACCTCACTCGCAGTCGGGCGTTCTCCCGCAAGGAAATGCGAGGTATGGTTGGCTAAATGTTAAGAATGGCAACCATAAAGTGCGGACCCAATCGCTAGGGTCAAGTGGCCGATCGTCGAACTGTTGAACAAGTCTGGAACGCTTATGAACACCAGTCGCCGCCTGTTTCTCACCGGAGCTTCCGCGCTCGCCGTGGCATTTGCCGCCGGCGCCGCCAGCGCCCAGGACGCCGTTGACGGAATCCTGAAGGCCTCGGGGCAGGGCGGCTGGGACGACACGTTCGACGCCCGCGCCACGGAAACCGGCAAGGTCGCATCGACATTGCCGATCTTCAGCCCGCAGACGGTGACCTATACCGAGCAAGCCATTGCCCAGTATCGCGACATCGTCGCCCAGGGCGGCTGGCCGCAGGTGCCGGCCACCAAGAAGCTGCAACTCGGCGTTTCCGATGCCGATGTCGCCGTGCTGCGCAAGCGGCTGATGGTCTCCGGCGATCTGTCGGCGAGCGCCGGCCTGTCGGAATCCTTCGATTCCTACGTCGATTCGGCCCTGAAGCGCTTCCAGACCCGTCATGGCCTTCCGGCCGACGGCGTCACCGGCAAATACACCTTCGCCGCCATGAATGTCTCCGCGCAGGTGCGCCTCGGCCAGCTCGAAACCAATCTGGTGCGGCTGCGCTCGATGGGCGGCTTCCTCGGCAACCGCTATGTGATGGTCAACATCCCGGCCGCGCAGATCGAGGCGGTCGAGGGCGATCGCGTCGTGCTGCGCCACACCGCCATTGTCGGCAAGATCGATCGCCAGACCCCGATCGTGAATTCCAAGATCAACGAGATCATCGTCAATCCGTACTGGAACGCGCCGGTCTCGATCGTCCGCAAGGACATCATTCCGCTGATGCGGAAAAACCCGAACTATCTGAAGGACAGCCACATCCGCCTGCTCGCGCCCGATGGCTCGGAGGTCGATCCGACCACCGTCGACTGGTCGACCGAGGAAGCCGCTAAGTACCGCTTCCGCCAGGATCCGGGCACCGGCAATGCGATGGCCTCGGTCAAGATCAATTTCCCGAGCCCGGACGGCGTCTACATGCACGACACGCCGCAGCAGAGCCTGTTCGGCAAGCTGATGCGTTTCGATTCGTCGGGCTGCGTGCGCGTGCAGAACGTGCGCGACCTCGTCACCTGGATCCTGCGCGATACGGCCGGCTGGAGCCGCCAGCATTTCGAGGAGACGATCAAGTCCGGCAACAACACGCCGGTCGCGGTCACCAATCCGGTGCCGGTCTATTTCACCTATATTTCGGCCTGGTCGACAGGCACTGGCGTGGTGCAGTTCCGCGACGACGTCTATCGTCGCGACGGCGTCGACGAGTTGCAGATCACCTCGTCGCTCTAAGCAGCGCGCCGATCAAATTCAGTCACGGCCACCGCGGCAGCGCCGGTGGCCGTTTCATTTTTCCAGGCAGACGTCGCGCACGCATCCGCGCAGCCAGCGATGCGCCGAGTCAGCGTCCAGGCGAGGGTGCCACAGAAGCGAGATCGTGAATTCCGGCACCGGCACCGGCAGGGGAAACCGGAACATGCCGTCGCGCAGGTGCCCCGTATAACGTTCGGGGACACTGGCGATCAGGTCGGTCGCCCGTGCAAAGGCCAGCGCTTCCGAAAAACCGCCGACGATGGTGACGATTTCGCGCTTCAATCCAAAGGGCTCCAGCGCATCGTCGATGGGCGCCTTGTCGGAACCGCGCCGCGAGACGAGGATATGGCGACCGGCTGCATAGCGCTCGGGCGTGACCCGGCCCTCGCACAAGGGATGGCCGGTGCGCACGACGCCGACAAAGCGGTCGTGAAACAGCGCCTGCGCGCGGATTTCGGGACCTGTCGTGTCGCCGATGACACCGGTTTCCAGATCGACGCTGCCTTCGCGCAGCGGCGCACTGTCCTTGTCGGGCTTCGGCACGAAACGCAGGCGCACGCCGGGTGCCTGCTCACTGACGCGGGCGATGAGGCGTGGCCCGAAATTTTCGACGAACCCGTCGGAATTGCGCATCGTGAAGGTGCGTACCAGCCGTGTCAGGTCGAGCGCCTCGGCCGGACGCAGGGCGGCTTCCGCGTCCTCGACGATCTGGCCGACGCGTTCGCGCAATTCCAGCGCGCGCGGTGTCGGGACGAGGCCGCGACCGGCACGCACCAGCAACGGATCGCCCGTCGTCTCGCGCAGCCGGGCCAGCGCGCGGCTCATCGCGGAGGGGCTTAGCCGCAGCCGCCGCGCGGCGCGCGCCACGCTGCCTTCGGCAAGCAGCACGTCCAGGGTGACGAGGAGATTGAGGTCGGGGCGCGTCATCGATCGAGCATAACGCAGTCGAGGCGATTTGATGAGGCGTTTCATGCACGAATGAAATGCAAATGATGCGCCTTCCGCCATGTTTGGCCAGGAGCTACCTGTCTGTCGACCATTTTCGAGGTCGGTCAACGTTGGAGCTCACCATGCAATCGAACACGAACGGCGCCGCGGAGCGAAGCGGGGCAAAGCCGCGGGTCAGCGGCTGGGTGCTGGCCAGCCTGGCGCTCTCCATGCTCTTGTCGTCGCTCGGCATCAGCATCGCCAATGTCGCCTTGCCTGCGCTGGCCCAGGCCTTCGATGCGCCATTCCAGCACGTGCAGTGGGTCGTTCTGGCCTATCTGCTCGCCGTCACCATCATGATCGTCAGCGCGGGGCGGCTTGGCGACATCTTTGGGCACAAACGTGTCCTGCTTTTCGGTATTGCCTTGTTCATGCTGGCTTCTGCCGCCTGCGGCCTCGTCTCGTCGCTCTGGATGCTGGTGGCGGCCCGAGCCTTGCAGGGGCTGGGAGCGTCCGTCCTGATGGCGCTGACCATTGCATCGGTGCGGGACATCGTCGCCGACGGCAAGACCGGCAGCGCGATGGGGCTGCTCGGCACCATGTCGGCGATCGGCACGGCGCTCGGTCCCTCGCTCGGCGGTTTTTTGCTCGCGTCGGCCGGCTGGCGCGCGATCTTCCTTGTCATGGTGCCGCTGGGCGTTCTGAACCTCCTGCTCGCCTCCCGTTTCCTGCCTGCATCGAGGCCTGCGCAAAAGGCCGCCGGTTTCGACGGGCCCGGCACGCTGCTGCTCGGCGCAGCACTTGCCGCCTTCGCGCTCGCCGCGACCAGCGGGGGCGGGCGCTTCGGCTGGTCGAACGCGGTGCTGCTCGCCGGCGCCCTTGTGGCCGGGGGCCTGTTCCTGCTGGTCGAGGCGAGGGTGGCCTCGCCGCTGATCCGCCCGTCCGCCTTCCGCAACGCCGGGCTGAGCGGCAGCCTCGCCATGAACATGCTGGTGTCCACGGTGATGATGGCGACCTTCGTGGTCGGTCCGTTCTATCTCTCCCGTGCGCTCGGCCTGAACGCCGCTTCCGTCGGCTTGGTGCTGTCGGTCGGCCCGGTCATCGCGACATTGACCGGCATTCCGGCCGGCCGCGTCGTCGACCGGCTGGGGGCGTCGGCCGTCGTTCTCGTCGGGCTGACGCTGATGGCGGCCGGCGCGTTCGCACTGGCCACGATGCCGGCGGCCGCGGGCGTTGCCGGTTACATCGCCGGCATCGCGGTGCTCACCCCCGGCTATCAGCTGTTTCAGGCCGCCAACAACACGGCGGTGATGATGGATGTGGCGCCCGACCGTCGCGGTGTCGTTTCCGGCATGCTCAGCCTGTCGCGCAATCTCGGGCTGATCATCGGGGCCTCGGTCATCGGCGCGGTGTTCGCCCTGGCCTCGGGTGCGATCGACGGCGCCGCCGCGCCGCCCGAAGCCGTCGCCGCCGGCATGCGGACCTCCTTCGCGGTGGCCGGTGGTTTGATGCTCGCCGCGATTGCCATCGGCTATCTCAGCCGCCGGCGCCTCGACGTCGCCCTGGCTGAGGATCGCGGGTGACGATGCCGGCGCATCGCGCATTGAATCGGAACTCGGGCATAAGGCCTTAATTTCGAAAGGGATTCTCCTCTTACGCTCGCGATTGCCGTCCCTGTCGTGTCGCGGAGCGCGGGTGCATATTTGATCTTTTGTGTTTTCCGTTGTATAGAACCAATTAGTTCCAGAACTAAGTGGTTCCATATATGCAACACCAGGACCCGATGAGCCTCACCTTCGCCGCGCTGGCCGATCCGACGCGTCGGGCGATCCTCGACCGGCTGCGCCATGGCGAGGCGTCGGTGGCCGAACTGGCGGTGCCGTTCGACATGACGGTGCGCGCGGTGTCGAAACACATCGGCGTGCTGGAGGCGGCGGGGCTGGTGACGCGCGGTCGCGACGCGCAGCGGCGGCCGAGCCAAATCCGCGCTGAACCGCTTGCCGGCATCGATGCCTGGCTGGACGATTACCGGGCGCTGTGGAACAGCCGCTTCGATCGGCTGGATGCGCGCCTCACGCGTTTGCAAACAGGAGGCGACAATGACGCATAAGGACAAGACCACCGCGGCGGTCATGCTCGATCTGACGATCACCCGTCGGTTTCAGGCTCCGCCGTCTTTGGTTTTCGCGCAATGGGTGACGGCGGAAGCGATCCGCGACTGGTTCGCGCCGGACACTTATGCAACGACGGACTGCACCGTCGATGCCCGCCCCGGCGGGGCCTGGCGTCTGCGTTATCGCTCCGACAAGGGCCACGAATTCGTCGAAAACGGCGTCTTCCGCGAGATCGCGCCGCCGGAGCGCCTGGTGCTCACCCTGACCCAGGCCCACAGCGCCTTTGCCGGTCCCGAGACCGTCATCACCGTTACTTTCCGCGCGGTGGATAGCGGCACCGAGATGACTTTCCACCAGAGCGGCTTCCGCGAACAGGCGCATCGCGACGGCAACGCCGAAGGCTGGCAGGAATGCTTCGACAAGCTGGCGCGTTTGCTCGCCGCGTAGTTCCTCGACCGACGCTCTACGCGGGGAACGGAACTCACGCCGTTGCGAGATCGAATCACGATTTCGAGATAAGCGATTGTCCAGGAAGAGAAAAAAGCCGTCCGGCGGGTGAAAGTCACCGCGCCGGGGCGGCTTTTTCTTGACGCGGCTTGCCGCTTCGGCCCCTATGTCCGGGGAGGTCGAGCCCGTCACCCCTGGAGAAACGCTTGGCCGTCGCGACACTGATCCTCCTGCTTCTCGTCCTGGTCGCCGCCTCCGGCGTTCTGGTGCGCATCCTGCCCTTGCCGCTGCCGATCATCCAGATCGGGCTCGGCATTTTGCTCGCCTGGCCGATCGACGGGCTGAGGGTCGAGCTGGAACCGGAACTGTTCCTTCTGGTGTTCGTGCCGCCGCTTCTGTTTATCGACGGCCTGCTGCTGCCGAAGCGCGAATTCGCCGAATTGGCGCCGCGCATCTTTGGCCTGGCTTTCGGGCTCGTCTTCTTCACCGTCGTTGTCTTCGGCTACGCGCTGCATTGGCTGCTGCCGCAGGTGCCGCTGCCCGTCGCCTTCGCGCTGGCCGCCGTGCTGTCGCCGACCGATGCCGTCGCAGTGTCCTCGATTGTCGGGCGCGATCTGGTTCCCGCCCATATCCGCCACATCCTGGAAGGCGAATCGCTGCTCAACGATGCGTCGGGCCTTGTCGTGCTGCGCTTCGCTGTGGCCGCCGCGCTCACCGGCCAGTTCTCGATCGGCGAGACGGCGATGACCTTTGTCCTGGTCGCGCTCGGCGGCGCGCTGGCCGGTTTCGCCATGTTGTGGGCAACGGCCAAGGCGCTGCGCATCGTCGCCAGGCTCGGCGACATCAGGCCCGAGGTGGAAGTGGTGATCCTCATCCTGCTGCCTTTCGCTGCCTATCTCCTTGCCGAACAGTTTCACTTCTCCGGCATCCTGGCGGCGGTGACGGCGGGTCTCTATGTCGGCCGCTCCGGCCTGTTCGGCTCGCTGTCGATCCCGGCGCGCATGCAGAACATGGCGCTCATCGAAGTCCTGTCCTTCACCTTCAACGGCGTCATCTTCCTGCTGCTCGGCCTGCAACTGCCGACGATCATCCGCAACGTCCCGCCGGACCTGTCGCTCTATGGCACGATCTGGGAACCGGTGCTGGCGGTGATCACGCTGACGCTGATCCTGCTTGCCATCCGTTTCGCCTGGATCGTCTTCGGTTCGGCGGTCCGCGGCGCGGTCGATCGCTGGCGCGGGCGGGCGTCGCTACGGCTCACCACGCGGCTCAAGGTGGTGATGACGCTGGCCGGCGTGCGCGGCGCCATCACGCTTGCCGGCATCTTGTCGCTGCCGCTCGTCATCTCGGAGAACGGCCCGCCCTTTCCGGCGCGCGACCTCGTCGTCTTCATCGCCGCCGGCGTCATCATCTGTTCGCTGGTGCTGGCCAGCATCACGCTGCCGGTGGTGGCGCGCGGCATCCCGCTCGACGACGAGGACATGAACGCCAATGAGGAGCGGTTGGCGAGACAAGTCGCGGCCGAGGCGGCGATCGCGCGCATCGAAGAGATGGTCGACGAGGCGCATGCCGACCCGGCGCTGCACGAGGCGCGGCTGGCGGTTTCGCAGCGGCTGATCCCCAATTACCGGCAGCGGCTCGGCGCCGGCGACGCGGACGATCCGGCGGCCGTGGACATGCAGCCGGTGCTGCAATCGATGCGCGACGCAGCGCTTGATGCCGAGCGCGCCGCGCTTGTCGATCTGTTGAGAGCCCGCAAGATCAACGACACCACCATGCGCGCGGTGATGGGCGAGGTGATGCTCGGCCTGGCACTCAGCGCCAGGAAGCAGGCAAACAGCCCGGCCAGGGCGAAAAAGCCGGCGGCGAAGAAGGCGGGCGCCAAGCGATAGCGCCCGCCCTTGGCTCAGCGGCCGTCTTCGGAGGCGGCGGCGAAGAAGTCTTCCGGCCCCTCGACCTCGATCAGCTTGCGGTTCTCGATCTGCCAGAATCGATTGCCGACGCCGCGCACGAAACTGCGGTCGTGCGAGACCAGCAGGCAGCTCGCCTCCTGCACCATCAGTTCGTTCTCCAACGCTTCCTGGCCGTCGATGTCGAGATGGTTGGTCGGCTCGTCGAGCAGGTAGAAGTTGGGATTGGTGAGCCTGAGCACCAGCATCGCCAGCCGCGCCTTCTGCCCGCCCGACAGCCGGCCGATCGGTCGCTCCTGCATGTCGATGCCGATGCCGGCGCCGGCCAGCAGCGCCCTGAGACGCGGGTCGCCGAACTCGAAACGACGCCCGACGGCGGCCATGGGCGTATCGCTGTCGGCAAGGTCGGACAGCGCCTGGTCGACATGGCCGAGCGCCAGCGACGGCGTGGCGCGGATGCCGGCTTGAGCGCTGCCCACGCCGGCAATCGCGTCGCGCACCAGGCCGACCAGTCGCGATTTGCCGGAGCCGTTGCGGCCGAGCAATACGATGCGGTCGCCCTGGCAGATCCAGCGCTTGCCGGTCTTGAACAGCAGCGCGCCGTCCGGTGTGCGCACCTCGGCGTCGTCCAGCGTCACCAGCTGCTTGGCGTGGGTGCCGCGATTGGCGAGCCGGATGGCGCCGGCCGAACGCTCCTGATGGGCGGGGCGGGCGGCATCCTCCAGCCGTTCCGCACGGTCCTTCAACTGCTTGGTCTTGATGACCAGGAGATCACTGCCGGAGTTGATGCCGATATTGTTGAGCTTGGCCGCCTGCCGGCGCAATTGCTGGGCAACCTTCATGTCGCGCTGGAACTGCCGTTCCTGCGAGGCGTCGATCTCGTCCAGCGCGACGCGGGCCCGCGAATAGGGCAGGGCGAAGACCTGGCTCGCCTCGGCGCGCAGGAATAGCGTGCGGTTGGTGACGGCGTCGAGGAAGGCGCGGTCGTGGCTGGCGACGATCAGCGGGATGCTCTGCGGCAGGTCGCGCAGCCAGTCTTCCAGCCAGCKGATGCGGGCGAGGTCGAGATGGTTGGTCGGCTCGTCGAGCAGAAGCGCGTCGGGATCGTTGACCCAGACGCGCGCCAAAAGCGCGAGCCGCTGCCAGCCGCCGCTCAGCGCGCCGAGCGGGCGCTCGCGCAAGTCCTGCGGCACCTCGAAGGTCTCCAGCACCACGTCGGCGCGCCAGCTTTCGCTCTCCGCCTGTTCGGCCGGCAGTGCCTGTCGCACCACTTCGTGAAAGGGAAGGGCGAGCAGGCCGGGTGCGATGTCCTGCTCGACATGGCCGATGGTGAGCCCGCGGGCGCGGGTGATATCGCCTTCGCCGGGTTCCAGCGCGCCTGCGATGACGCGCAGCAGCGTCGACTTGCCCCTGCCGTTGGCGGCGACGATGCCGACGCGGTCGCCGGCCTCCACCGAGAGGTCGAGATTGGAAAACAGGCGCGCGCCAAGCGTGACGCCGAGTGCCTTCAGATTGATCAATGCCATGGTCGTTCTCTGGTCTGTCGCGAGCCGCGCCGGCGGCCGGGCATGTCTTATGCCTGGCGTTTCATGCCGGAACTGCGTTGGCTCGGTGTTTTGACGAAACGCGAACGCGGCTTGGCCGGCGTCGCGCTACCCCTTGGGGCAGACCAGAAAGAGATGCTGCGAGGCGATCGTCCTGCGGTCAGCCCTGCAAACGCATCTGCAGGGCCGGATTCGGGCCGCACTGACGATGGTGATTAAACCTGGGATGATTAAATCCGGTCACGCAGCCCTCCTTTCTTTCTCGACGGTTGCGCGAAATAGATAGACGTCGTCGCGTCTCCACGCAAGCGGCGGCGGTCAGGCCAGCGCGTAACGTGCAAGCACGACACCTTGCGGCAACAGTTCCTGGCCGAGCGGCCGCAGCGTCATCGCCTTGCCGCCGGCGAAAAACGGCTTGCCTTCGCCCAGCACCACCGGCTGCAGATAAAGATGGTATTCGTCGATCAGGCCATGGCTGGCCATGCTGGCGGCGAATTCGGCGCCGCCGACGAGGATAAGACCATCGGTCTCGGCCTTCAGGCGCTTCAGGGTTCCGGCGGCGTCGACGCTGACCAGCCGCGCGTTGAGGCCGACCTCGCGCAGCGTCGTCGAGCAGACGACTTTCGGCGTGTCGCGCCAGGCCTGCGCGAACTCCCACGCTTCCGGCGGCCAGGCGTTGTCGTCCGTGTCCCAGTAGTGCATCAGCTCATAGAGCCTGCGGCCATAGACGGCGACGGCGGTCGCTTCCATCAGCCGGTTGAAGTGCCGGTGCAGCGGCGCTTCCGGCACCGGCAACACCAGCTCGCCCGACGGCGCGGCGATATAGCCGTCGAGCGACATCGAACTGGCAAAGATCGTCGTGGCCATGATTTCCTCCTCAATCCGATTGCATTTTGCAATCGGATCGCAAGGATGGCAAGTGGAATCCCGTGCCGCTGGCGCCGGCTAATTTCGCGAGGCCGCGCGTTTGCGAAAAACGACGCGATCCGGCCAGAGGATTTCGCAGCGCAAACGTGGCGGGGCGCATACAACTGTGTTAATGGCGCCGTGACTTCCTGACAGCAAGGATCCCAGCGCATGGCAACAGCAGCGGCCGTTTCGAACTCCCTCGAATCCTTCTTTGGAACTCCGCTCGCGGAGGTCGATCCGGAGATCTTCGGCTCGATCCGCAACGAGCTCGGTCGCCAGCGCCACGAGATCGAGCTGATCGCCTCGGAAAACATCGTCTCGCGCGCCGTTCTGGAGGCGCAGGGCTCGATCATGACCAACAAATATGCCGAGGGTTATCCGGGCAAGCGCTACTATGGCGGCTGCCAGTTCGTCGACGTCGCCGAAGAGCTCGCCATCGAGCGCGCCAAGAAGCTGTTTTCCTGCAACTTCGCCAACGTCCAGCCGAATTCCGGTTCCCAGATGAACCAGGCCGTGTTCCTGGCGCTGCTGCAGCCGGGCGACACCTTCATGGGCCTCGACCTCAATTCCGGCGGCCATCTCACCCACGGCTCGCCGGTCAATATGTCCGGCAAGTGGTTCAAGGTCGTCTCCTACGGTGTGCGCAAGGACGACCATCTGCTCGACATGGACGAGATCGAAAAGCTCGCCCAGCAGCACAAGCCGAAGCTCATCCTGGCCGGCGGCACCGCCTATTCGCGCGTCTGGGACTGGAAGCGCTTCCGCGAGATCGCCGATTCGATCGGCGCCTATCTGATGGTCGACATGGCCCACATCGCCGGCCTCGTCGCCGGCGGCCAGCACCCGTCGCCGCTGCCGCATGCCCATGTCGTCACCACCACCACGCACAAGTCGCTGCGTGGCCCGCGTGGCGGCATGATCCTGACCAATGACGAGGACATCGCCAAGAAGGTCAATTCGGCGGTGTTCCCCGGCCTGCAGGGCGGCCCGCTGATGCACGTCATCGCCGCCAAGGCGGTGGCCTTCGGCGAGGCGCTGAAGCCTGACTTCAAGCTCTATGCCCAGAATGTCGTCGCCAACGCCAAGGCGCTGGCCGAAAGCCTGAAGGAAACCGGCCTCGACATCGTCTCGAACGGCACCGACAACCATTTGATGCTGGTCGATCTGCGTCCCAAGAACGCCACCGGCAAGCGCGCCGAGGCAGCGCTCGGCCGCGCCAACATCACCTGCAACAAGAACGGCATCCCGTTCGACCCAGAGAAGCCGTTCGTCACTTCGGGCGTACGCCTCGGCACGCCGGCCGGCACGACACGCGGCTTCGGCCAGGCCGAATTCCGCGAGATTGGCAAGCTGATCGCCGAAGTGCTGGACGGATTGAAGGTGGCCAATTCCGACGAGGGCAATGCCGCTGTCGAGGCCGCGGTGAAGGCCAAGGTGGTGTCGCTCACCGACCGCTTCCCGCTCTATCCCTATCTCGGCTAAGCCGTTGTTTTAAAGAAGGTACCCCGCCGATGGATATCCTGTGGAAGGGTGTTGTCGGCGGGCTGGTGACGGCGCTGATCGTCTGGGCCTCGAAGCGCGGCAATGTGTTGCCGGGCATCCTGCCGCTGGCGCCGACCTTCGCCGTCATCGCGCTGCTCGCCGTCGGTGCCAAGGGCGGCGCCGACGGGTTTCGCGAGGCCTGTCTGGCCGGCGCCAAGACCATCCCTGCCTATCTCGCCTTTCTCGGCGCCT
Organism: Mesorhizobium sp. 2RAF21; assembly: GCF_052115345.1. Taxonomy (NCBI): domain Bacteria; kingdom Pseudomonadati; phylum Pseudomonadota; class Alphaproteobacteria; order Hyphomicrobiales; family Phyllobacteriaceae; genus Mesorhizobium; species Mesorhizobium sp. 2RAF21. The sequence goes on from NZ_JBFRGM010000004.1 coordinate 368,964, forward strand.
GCTATTTCCTGATCGATCCGCTCGACTACCGGCTGGCGGTGCTCGGCGGCCTCGTCGTCTGGCTTGTCGCCGCGCTCGCGATCTTCCTTGCGCCCCGCTATTTCTGAGCCGGAACAGGTGACGGCTGGATTGAATCGCTCTGTTTCGGCGCTGGTTCCAAACCGCGGCCGACATCGTCGGCGCGGTGCAAGATGTGGATTGGATGCGTGGAGGAAGACGCAGGTCGAAAGAAAGAACGGTGTCCCATCAATCCCTTGCCAAAAACTGCGCAAGAAACCGCGCGCGGATTTATCCACGCCCTCGCGGCACACGCCACAATCGGCCCATCGCCCTCACGGGTGTAGCGTGTAGCGCGGTTTTAGAAAGTTTGTCGCGCGGTTTTAGAGCAAAACGCGTGGCAAGAATAGCCTTTAAGTGGCCCTCAAAGACCCTTCACGGCTCAGTTGAGAGGGCCTAGCGCGCCCTCTTTAATCATCTGCATTGCCGCCGCTCCAACCATGCTGAGTTCGTTGAAGCACGAGAGGAAAGATGGTCAATATTGATTGCATCGTCGCTCATGGCGCTCCCCTACACACGCCCAACCATGCGCCCGCTATTGGCTGGCACGATAGCCGGATTGTCTGAAGTCGCCGCTACGACTTTGCCCGGCCCTTCCACCCTGACTGTCACACCCACGTTGCCATCGAGGCGAGCGGCAGGCGGACGATATGCAGGCTGCAAAGAGGCGAACTTGCTGGCTGTCACAGGCGAGAACGAAGACTGCTTTTCGCCGTTGGACTGACGCACCGCTGGCGGGCGGACAACAGGCGGCTTCAACGCGTCCTCAAGCGCCCGTTCGCGATCTTCCGGCATACCGCTGCGACCGATCTTGTTCGGGTCGCCAGCGGGTGTCCCGTTCGGCAGCACGTCGCCGGGCCGCGCGGCTCCACCGCCAAACGGATTGAGGTTGATAGACGGCAGCTTGAACGATGACAGCCACGCGGCGAAGTCGATGATTGCGCCCTTCACATCGGCTATCACGTTCTTCACCGCATTGAAGGCGGCCACGACATCCTTGGGCATGATGTTCTCCCAAGGTATCGGCTGACCGCTGGCGAGCGCGCCGGTAATCTGCCGAACCGCCTCAAGCACCGAGTTGATGGCTGAAGCGAGATCGCCAAGGCCACCCACGATGACCCCAACGCCCTTGCCGAACAACTGGCCAGCGCCTTCGAAGCCCTTGCCGAAGATCGCGCCCCAGTCGATGCCGATGCCGCCGAACAGGTTCTTTCCGATCTGCACCAGGTCGCCGCCGATCTCGCCCAGAGTGCCGACGCCGCGGCGCAGTTGCGTGATCAGCCCGCCCCAGCTTTCGCCTATGCCCGAGAACTGAGACCGCAGCCCATCAAGGAAGGCGCTCCCGGCGAACTGCGCGCCCTGCCAAGCACGTTCGAACCCTTGCCGTACCATCGGCCCATAGCGGCCGATCATGTCGCGGCCTGCATCGACAATGCGCCGCCCGCGATCCGCGACATCGGAAGCGAAAGCGCGGAACCCTTGCTTGGCCTGATCCCACAGCCGCAACAGGCGCGGGCCGAACTGGCCCCAGTTCTTCCAGATGAACGCCGCCCCGCCAGCAAGGGCGGCGACCAACAGCCCGATCGGAGAGAGGATAACGCCGATCAGCGCGCCGATCACGGCGAGCCCGGCCCCGACAATGGGCAAGACGAAGCCAAGTGCGCCAAGCGCAGCCGTCAACCCTAGCCCAGCGCCTGCAAAGGTCAGGAACTTGCTGGCCATGCCACCGGACGATTTGTCCATGTCTCGAAGCCAGTTCAAAGCCGCCATCGACCATTCGTTGATCGTCGGCAGCCACTGCGCGAAGGCCATGCCGACAAAGCGAACCGCCTGCACGCCAACCTCTTGGAACTGCGTAAGCTCCCGGTTGATGCCTGCCATCTGGGTCTTGAAGTCTTCGTCGGTGATCGCGCCGGTCGCGGCTGCGACCTTGGCCTTGATATCCTTGTACTCCTCGATGTTGGCAAGGAACGGCACGAGGAAGTCGAGCACCTGTTTGTCCTGGAACAACTCACCGATCTTCCCGGCAGCGCCGATGGCTTCCAGTTGTTCGCGCACGTAGCCCAGCGCGTCCGCCCCTTCCAGCCCGCCCTGTTTGGCCTTCTTCATGAAGGTGGCGATCTGGTTTTCGTTGACCCCGGTGAGCTTGCCGATCTTCTGCACAACCGCCTCGATCGGGTTCAGGCCCTTGGCGGCGGCATCCATCATCACGGCTTCGATATCGACGCCGTGTTTCGCAAAGTTCTTCTTCGTCAACGGGGCTAGCGCCTTGTCGAGGAAGTTCGATAGATTGTTCGCGGCCGAGCTGGGGTCCGCCGTACCCTTGCGGGCTATCTGCAAGGCGGATGCGAGGAAGTTTACCGCCTCGCGCCCTTTCACGCCGAACTTGGCAACGCCGCTGGTGAGGTTCGGGAACGTCGCGGCCATATCCTTCAGTTCGAACGATCCGAGCTTGCCAGCCACGACCAGCGCGCCAAGACTGTCGCGCATCTGGTCGGCTGGCAGCTTCAGATTGTTCAGCATAGCAGTGCCGACCGATGCCATATCGGAGAACTGGGCATTCGCCGCCGTGGTGGCGCGGCCAATGTCTACGATGGTCAGGTCGATCAGCTTCTGGTTCACACCTGCCGCGATCATCTGCCCCACGCCATCGGCAACGGTATCCGAGAACTGTCCGATCTGGAGCGCCAGCCCTTCGAACCGGCCTTGCGCCTGTTTGGTGAAGGCGAACGCCGCATTGCCCGTCAATTCGGCGGTGCCTGCGATATCGAGCAACTTTTGCTGGAAAGCCGCCGCTTCCTTGATCGGCCCCATGAAGGAGATGCCAGCCACCGCAGCACCCAAAATGCTGATCTTGCGGGCAAAGCCGACCAGATTGTTCAGGTTGTTTCTGAGCGATTTCAGCGGCCCGGACAAATGATCCCGCAGCCGCACCATCACATCCAATGCCATCGACCTGTTGGACATGTTCACTCCCTTCCCAAAAGGTACGACCCGGTAGCTGCTTCACACCCTGTTGGAGATCATCCAGTCTCTCAGCTACCGGGTCGCATGACGATGGCTGCGGCAGTGGCGACGGCTCCGCAGCCATCGCCTACCGTCAGCCGACGAGGTGCGGCGTGACGATCAGTTCGGCGGAACCCGCCCATTCGTTGGTTGCGCCCGCCTCCAACACGGCTTTGAGCAAGCGGCGTCCATCGCCTTCAAGCGCGGGAGGCACAACAAGGTGCGTACCCGACACGCCAAGCGGCTTGCCGTTGTCCTTCTTCAGTTCGGCCATGGCCTTGCGCGCGGCTTCGTAGTTCACCTTTGTGAGGYCGGCCTTGGAGGCATAGGCCAACTGCCAAAGGCCGAAGCCAGAGTTCGAGCGCCCGCGAACGCCGTAGATATACTGGTCGCGCCAGAAGACGTTTTCATCGGTCTTGTCGGTCAGCGCCGCGAACTCGAACGCCGTTCGTTCCTGCCAGATCAGCGGTTTGATCGGCTGCGAGCAGTCGAGCAGATACCACGCCGGGCCGGCTCCAGCCTGCATGTTCGATACGCTGGCCACGTTGTCGGCACCAACCGGATGGTCGGTGTCGAAGAAGTTCTGACCGTCATAGCAAACCGTACCAAAGCCTTGCGCCAGAAGGCTGAAGATGAGCGTGTCGGGATGGCGGGCCGTGTCGGCTCCCATCTTTTCGAACAGCGGGCCGAAGATACCATACTGGTCATCCTCGATCTGGGTGCGCCTCACACCAAGCGTCTGTTCGAACAAGCGGTTCTCCACGGTGTACTTGGAGGCCATCAACCCATGCACGTGCCGGTCACCGATCCATTCGCGGATGCCGGGTAGATCGGCTAGCCAGGCGTAATTGTTGGCAGCGGTCGTGGACGGCACTTTCATGGCCACGGTGGCATAGTGGCTGACGGCTTCTTTCAGCCCCTTGTTGAAGGCTGTGTTGAACCCGTCAAAGAGCCCTTTCAGGCTGGCTGGATCGACGCGCATCAGTTCTTTCCTTTCGAGCCGTACTTGGCCACGTCATCGGCACTCAGGCCGAGATTTCGGCTAATCTCGTTGTCGTCATCGCTGTTGCGGCTAATGTCATCGAACGGCGAGCGCCCGGCCAACGTGCTTTCGAACAGCGACTTCATGGGCCGCGCCATGCGAGCAACGAAGCCGTCGAATGCCGGCTTGTTCGCGGTGCACAGTTGCACGGCCCAATCGCGCATGAACGGCAAGATCGTGCCGTTCTCGATTTCCTTTTCGACCGCGTTTTTCGCGGCGGCTTCCGAGATGCCGGAGTTGACCCGGTTGAGTTCCGCCACCGTCGCGGCGAACGTCTCGAACGGCACGAACTTCGTCGGGTCGGCGGCGTTGTTGTCGGTGAGCAGCTTCTTCACCGCCTCAAGGATTGCCGCGCCGTCGGCAGTGCCTTGCAATCCAAGGGCTGTACGCAATTCCGCAAGCAGTGTGTCGGTCTCCATCGTCGCTTCCTTCTTCGCGGCGTTCAGAGCCGCCATCGTCAAGTTGGGGTCGTTGGTCACAGCCGCCCGGGCGACTGACCGCACCTCGCCGTCTGGCGTGCGCATGATCACGGGAGAGAGGAACCGGTATTCCCGGTTGCGGACCGCCAGCAGACCTTTCGGTGTCCACTCAACAAGGCCCCAGACCTCGCCACTGCGGTTTTCCATGCGCATCACCCAGCCAGCAGCGGGCGACGGCTTGCCCTCGGGCGCGGCGAGATCGGTGGAATGGTTGTAGTCAACCGGCAGCATGCCGCCCGTGTTGGCGGCGAGCTTGATGGAAGTGGCGATGACAGCGTCAGCATTGACGACGCGGAACGGGCCGCGACCATCCTTGCCGTGTGAGGTTCCGGCAGGCAGCAATTGCACCCATTGCGGATTGCCATCACCAGCCAACGCGGAAAGACGCTGCAGGGTTGTGGCTGCGAGCGTCATTTCTGCTTAAGCCTCCGCAACATCTTGTMGACGCTGGTTTCAGCTATTCCGAGCCGTCGCGCGATCTTCGAGAGGGAGAGCCTTTGACGCCTGTAGTGAAGCGCTCGCAATTCGCGATAGAGCGGCACTCGAATGTACATTTTCGGGAACTCGCGGCTCAGTGTCTCCGCCGCTTCCTGGCCGATCTTCTCACCCATTMTGGCGGTGGCCTTCTCGCCGGAAGGAACGAACAGCCTTATGCCGCCAAAATGCTCAGCAAGGCGTACAGCACTCTCTTCGCCGATCAGTGCCAGAAGCTGCGTGCCGCTGGTCCCGTAATTGTCGTCAGTTTCTTCGTCGAATGAGTAGTCGCGTCGCACGGTGTCGCCTTGTGCCATCGAGCTATGACGATGGCAGTGCAACGCACAAAGCAGCATGCCCGCGTCAGCGGGCATGCTGCTCTTGAGGGCGCTTCGAAGGAGAGGGGAAGAACCAAGCGCAACCACAATCTAGCAGGTTGGCGCTGCAATCTCATGCCCGTCCAAGAGGGAGGCATGAACGCCGGGGAGGCCGGAATTGCCATCCCAAGTCCCGAAGGACCGCTTCCTGCTCGGCGCGAAGCGTAAGCTAGCGCAA